>JAYTQG010000246.1:0-2974 GCA_043746815.1 Thermoleophilia bacterium
TCCGAGTGCGTGACGGCTTCCTCCGGCTCCGCTCCGATCACTTCGATGAAGCGTTCGGGGTAGCCAAACATGCCGTGCTCGGCGATGTCCAGACCAGCAAGCTCGGCGCCTTCCGGAGCGCGCAGGCCCGCCGTCTTGGCGACCGCCGTAAAGACGACGTAGGCAGCGCTGAAACTGAAGCTGGCGATCGCGAGCCAGCCGAGCAGTTGCCATCCCAGTTGGCCGAACCCGCCGCCAGAGAAGACCCCAGCGTGCCCTGCGCCGAGATCCTTCGCGCGGTCCGCCGTTGTCAGGAATCCGGCCCCAAGCAGGCCAATCGTTCCGCCCATCCCGTGACCGGCAATCGCGCCGATCGGATCGTCGATACGTACCCGGTCGACCAAGAGCACCATTGGGACCATTGCCGACCCAGCGACGAATCCGATGATCGCACCACCGACCGGCGACACGAAGGCGCATGGACCGGCGATGGCACCGAGGCCAGCGATTGCGCCATTGCCCATCATCCCGATGTCCAGCGTCCCGAGCATGAGGCGTGCCATGAGCATCGCCCCAAGGACCCCAAAGGCTCCTGCCAGGTTGGTGACGACAATGACCTCACCGAGACGCTTTCCGATGGCGGCAAGGAACGAGCCTGCGTTGAAGCCCATCCAACCCACCCAAAGGATGAAGATCCCGAGCATCGCGAGCGGCATCGAGTGACCCGGAATCGGCACCGCCTTCCCATCTTTGAACTTCCCGATTCGGGGCCCGAGGACAACCGCACCAGCAAGCGCCGCGGCCGCTCCACAGACGTGGACGACACCCGACCCCGCGAAGTCCTGGAACCCATGCTGGAAGAGCCACCCGCCGCCCCACACCCAGTGGGCAACGATCGGATAGATCACGCCCACGAAGATGAGCGAGAAGGGCAGGTAGGCACCGAACTTAGTGCGGTCCAGCATGGTTCCCCAGACGATGGCCAGGGCAATCGAGGCGAACATCGCTTGGAAGAAGAACTTGGTGGGCTCGTCCACCACCGAATATGCGAGTGATTCGAAGTTATGGCCCTTGCCGAGCTGCAGGAACCATCCCGTCGAGCCTGCGAAGTCATTGCCGTTGCCGAAGGCGATGGCGTAGCCGACAGCCCAAAACGCCACCACGGCATAGGCAAGGTTGGCAAGGATCTTCGCGACCACCGCCCCCGCGTGTTTCATGCGAACAAGGCCCACCTCGAGCATGGCGAAGCCCGCGTGCATGAGAAGTACGAGACAGCCCGCCACGACAACCCAGATAGTGTCGATTGCCACCGAGGCTGGCGGTACGACGGCTCCGCTGATCGGCATCAAATCTCCCAGTTATCCCGGCGGCCAAACGAGTGCCGCCCACGCGGCAAGCGTACCGGCCAGGGCAGGCAATCTTTACGCCATTCGGCCAAATCGCAGGAGTCCAGTTTGGCCAAATGGAGATAGACCGCTGAGCGCCCTACGGTCCGGGGCGGCGACGGAGTCCCGTCGCGAGGCCCAATATCGCCGCGTGGACGCGCGCGAGCGACTCGTCAAACTCAACGCGCTGTTCGGCGGTCAATGCCGTCGACAGCACACGCTCATTCAACGAGGCCGAACGCTGCACCAGCTCACGGGTGTGTTCCAGGCCAGCCGGGGTGATCTCGATCAACCGGCGACGGCCGTCGCTGGGATGCGGGTGACGGAGAACCAGCGCCTGAGACTCGAGCTGGGTGAGCAGCATGGTGACGTGGTTCGATCCAATCCCGAGCGCCTCGGCAATCTGCCACGGCTCAACCTGCAGTGGATGGTTGGCGGCGAGCAGCTCCATCGTGCGGAACTGCGTAAGCGTGACACCGGTGTGCTGACGCGCGAGGCGCTCCAGGATCTCCGCGACTTGACTCCCCAACTGGATGATCGCGGAGCACGTGTCTCCCCCCACTGGGGCAGCAATCCCCGTCTCCTGAAGGCAATCCGATTCTTCGGCTGGGGCTCGCATCGCGCTCATCGTCCCGATTGTAGAAGCCGGGAGCCCGGAGTTGTGAACGCGATGGCCGACGGTTACGATCGCTGCGAACACTCATGAGTGAGTGATATCCGAGCAAAGGACCTCCGTATGCCCGCAATGCCAGTTGTCCTCGTCCACGGCGCGTGGGGTGGCGCATGGGCGTGGGGGTATGTTCAGAACGAACTGAACGACCTCGGAATCACCAGCACAGCGATTGACCTCCCGTCACGCGAATCGGCCTCCGCGACCATGGCAGATGACGCGGCCGCCATTCGTGCCGCGATCGAGGAGACCGGCGGGCCGTGTGTTGTTGTCGGACACTCGTACTCTGGCGTTCCGGTCAGCGAGGCCACCGCGGACAACCCCCTGGTCGCGCACATCGTCTATACCTGCGCGGTGATGCCCGAGGTCGGTCAGTCGACCCTCGACGTCATGGGCTCCGACCCAACGCCGAGTGAACTCGGAAACTCGATCGTCGGCACGGACGACGGGATGTGCGTCCTCGACCCCGAGGGCGCAATGCGCATTCTGTTCAACGATGTGACCGAGGAAGAGGCCGCCCCGATCATCGCTGGCCTTGGACCGTTCAACGGAAACTGCTTCGGCGAGGGTCCGACCGCGGTTGGTTGGAGCGACACGCCGTCGACGTACATTCTGGCCACACAGGACCTGGTCTTCTCGCCGGAATGTCAGCGGACGATGGCCCAGAACGCGACCAACATCGTCGAGGTTGACGCCGGACACATTCCGGTGCTCTCCAAGGCCCGCGAAGTTGCCGAGGCGATCGCTGCAGCAGCGCAGTCCTAGCGGACACCCCCCGCTCCTCGCCCGCACGACCTGCTTGAAACAGGCCGTGCGGGCGGCAGCAGGGCCGGTCCCAGCCCGGCGGACCGAGCGCCGACATCACGTCTAGCGGTTCAGCCAGCGGCGGCGTCCGAACGCCTCGCGCACAAGCATGCGTAATTCTTCCGACCATGGAGTT
>JAYTQG010000247.1:0-33802 GCA_043746815.1 Thermoleophilia bacterium
CCCGCAGTTCGCGTCCGGTGCCCCGGGTGAGACGGCAGACGCGGCGCTTGCACGCATCTGTCGCTGGCAGTTGGGGGCGCGCTACCCGAATGCCGACAAACGCCGGGCGGCACTGGTGCGACTGGATGAGGAACTGGACCTGATCGCGCACCATGGCCTCGCCGGGTTTTTTCTCCTTCACCGCGACATCCTGGAACTCGCCCGCGAGGTGGCCCTGGAGGTTCGCCCGGCCGGATCGGCCAGGCGATGGCTGCCACCGGGGCGCGGGCGCGGCTCGTCCGTTGGCTCGATCGTTTGCTACCTCACCGGCCTCTCA
The DNA here is from genome assembly GCA_043746815.1 of Thermoleophilia bacterium. Classification (GTDB taxonomy): domain Bacteria; phylum Actinomycetota; class Thermoleophilia; order Miltoncostaeales; family Miltoncostaeaceae; genus JAYTQG01. Next base: position 317 of record JAYTQG010000247.1, read on the forward strand.
CACATTGATCCGGTCAAAAACCGCCTCTTCCTCGGACGATTCCTCAGTCGTGACATGCAGTCGGTGCCAGACATTGACCTGGACTTCCCGCGCGACGTACGGGCGCGTCTGATCGCGGAGATCATTAGCCGCTACGGCCAGGAACACGCCGCCTTGGTGGCGGCCTTCCCCACCTTCCGCATCCGCATGGCCATCCGCGAGTTGGGCTTCGCATTGGCACTACCACCCGCGGAGATCGAACGGCTCGCGAAACTGGCAGACGGATGGTCGTCCGCGACAGCAATGGAGGAGGAACTTGCACGCCTACCTGGCGGCGAGCAGATGCTTAAAAGTCCGCGCTGGCGGGCACTCGTGTTCCTGGCACGCGAGGCCGCTGGCCTGCCACGCCACCTCTCGCAGCACTCCGGGGGCATGATCATCAGTGCCCGTCCACTGGTGGAACTGGTGCCCGTTGTGCCTGCGTCATTTGAGGGACGCCAGATCTGCCAGTGGGATAAGGATTCCTGCTCCGACGCGGGCTTTTTGAAGATCGATCTGCTGGGCCTCGGGATGCTGTCCGCAGTGGAGGACTGCATCGACCTGATCGCGATGCGCGGCCGCGCGGTTGACCTCTCCCGCCTGACCTATGACGACCCTGCCGTCTACGCGGAGATCCAGGATGCCGACACCGTCGGTGTATTCCAGATCGAGAGCCGCGCGCAGATGCAGAGCCTCCTGCAAACCCGACCCGAAAACCTGGACGACCTCACGATTCAGGTCGCACTGATCCGGCCGGGGCCGGTCACCGGCGGGGCGGTTCACCCGTATGTCAAACACCGCCGCGCCAAGCGTGCCGACCCGAACTTCGAGCCCCCCTATGACCATCCGCTGCTCGCCCCGGTCCTTCGCGAGACGCTTGGGGTGGTGGTCTTTCAGGAGCAAGTCCTTGAAGTTGCGATCGCGATCGCCGGGTTCACCCCTGGCCAAGCCGAGGCCCTGCGCCGGGCGATGAGCCGTAAACGCAGTCGCGACGCCATGATTCGCCTCTGGCGGGACTTCCGTGACGGGGCCCGCGCACGCGGCGTGGACGACGAAACGATCAAGGGGATCTTCACCAAGCTGATCGGCTTTTCGAACTTCGGCTTCCCGAAAGCGCACTCATCCGCATTTGCTGTACTCGCCTACCAAAGCGCGTGGCTGCGCCAACGCTACCCGGCCGAGTTCCTTGCGTCGCTGCTCAACTCGCAGCCGATGGGCTTCTATCCGCCCGCCAGCCTGGTGCGTGACGCGGCCCGGCGCGGGGTGAAGACGCGGCCACCGTGCATCCACGCATCAGATGTGGACTGCGAGCTGGAGGCCGATGGGTCGGTGCGGATTGGTCTGCGCTACGTCCGCGGAGTGGGCGACGCGTCCATCGAGATCGTGACTGAGCGTGGACACCGTGGCATGTTTGCCGACCCCGCCGATCTCGCCGCCCGAACGTCACTCTCACGCGATCAGCTCGCCCAATTGGTGCGTGCTGGCGCGCTTGACACCTTTGAAGAGCCGCGACGACAGGTGCTCTGGCAGCTTGGCGTCGCATCCCGACCACATGCGGTGGGCAAGACGGAGCGGCAACTGGCCTTCGCAATCCCCCCGGCACCTGCGCCCGAGCTTGGCGAGCCAACCAGATTCGAGCGCACCGTGACCGACTATGAGACCACGGGGATCTCCACCGGCTGGCATCTGGTCACCCTCGTGCGTCCCAGCCTGCCCGCTGGCGTCGTGACCGCTGCCGAGCTTCGCGATCTGCCCCATGGCCGCCAGGTCGTCGTGGCCGGGTTGGTCGTCGCGCGCCAACGTCCCGCAACGGCGAAGGGCATCGTCTTCCTGCTACTGGAGGATGAGACCGGGATGATCAACGGCGTCGTGCGCCCGGATGTCTACGAACGCCATCGCTCGGTGGTGCGGGGTGAGCCGCTGGTGATCGTGTGGGGGCGTCTGGAACGCCGTGATCGCAACATCAATGTCCTCGTCCACCGGTTGGAGCGGGTGGAGACGGCGGGGCTTCAGCAGCCCGATGAGGAAGGTGCGGAGAACGCACCGATCACGCGCCTGCGAGCAGCGGCGCCGGGCGGGCAGAACTTCGGCCGGGGCCGTCGGTAGCGTTGGCATCGACGAAAGGACACCGCAATGCGCCGCATCAACGTCGGTGAGATCACGCTCGCTGTCACCGAGGAGGGCACCGGCGACCCGGTCATCTTCCTGCACGGCTTCCCGCAGACCTCCCGCTCCTGGCGCCACCAACTGCCCGCCGTTGCCGCCGCAGGTTTTCACGCCATCGCGCCAGATCTCCGTGGATACGGCGAATCCGACGCGCCGCCGGAGGTCTCGGACTATGCATTTCCGAAGCTGATCGGTGACGTCGCGGGGTTGATCGCGAGCGTCGGCGGGCGCGCACATGTCGTCGGCCACGATTGGGGCGGATCAATCGCGTGGGCGCTTGCGACACGGATGCCCGAGCTTGTGCGCTCGCTCGTCATCGTGAACTGCCCGCACCCGGTGGCCTCTGCCGAGGCTCGCCAGTTGTTGGAGCAGGCTCAGAAGAGTTGGTACATGCTGCTCTTCCAGTTTCCCGACGTCGCCGAGCAGTGGCTGTTGAATGATGGCGCCGCAAACCTGCGTCGATTCATGTTCGAAACCGCCGCACCGGGTGCGTTTCCGGACGAGGAGCGCGACCTCTTGTGCGCATCACTGGCGCGGCCAGGACGAATGACGGCGCCCTTGAACTACTACCGGGCCAACATCCCGCCCGAGAATTGGTTGAAGCCACCGCCAGACCTGCCGCCCGTCACCGTTCCGACGACGGTGATCTGGGGAGGCGCCGACGCCTACATGAGCCCGGTGCTACTCGACCTCTCGTTGAAAAAGGTCACCGGACCGGTCCGCGTGGAGCGCCTGCCGGGTGTCAGCCACTGGGTTCCTGAAGAGGCCCCCGACGCCGTAAACGCCATCTTGGTGGACACGCTTGCCGCTCCTCCTCATTAGCTCGCTTGCGCTCGCCCCCGTGGGCGGGCTGGCCGATGCGCAGCTTGCGGGGCAACGGATCGTGACGTCGTTTCGTGGGACAACCCTCAGCCGATCGCTGGCAGGACGCATCGGGCACGGCGAGGTTGCGGGCGTGATCCTCTTTAAGGAGAACGTCACGAGCACCGCCCAGACCCGGCGCCTGATCGCGGACATTCAGGCCGTCCCGAGGCCACCTGGCCTGCGCGCACCACTCCTGGTGATGATCGACCAGGAGGGGGGACGTGTTCGGCGTTTGCCCGGAGGGCCACCCGCGGCAGCAAGCGTGACAACGCCGGAACAGGCGCGGGCAGCTGGCCAGACGGCTGGGGCGGCGCTCCGGGCCGTCGGCGCGAACGTGGACCTCGCACCCGTCGCGGATGTCGGGCGGGCCGGCGGCTTCCTCGCTGGGCAGCGTCGTACGTATCCATCCGCGGCTGAGGTCGTTGGATTTCATCAGGGACTCATGGACCGCGGAATTCTGGGCGCCGCGAAGCATTTCCCCGGTCTCGGTGCGGCCGCGGTGAACACGGACCTTGCGCCGAGTGCGATCCGCGTCTCGCGCGAAACGCTCATTGCGACTGACGAGGCACCCTTCAGGGCCCTCATTTCCGACGGCATCAAGCTGGTGATGGTTGCCTCGGCCGCCTACCCCGCGCTCGACCCCAAGCCCGCTGTGTTTTCGAAGACCGTCGTGACGGGCGAGCTTCGCGGACGACTCGGCTTCCAAGGTGTCGTGATGACCGACAGCCTCAATGCTGGCGCCCTGCGCCCGGTCGGTGGCCCCGGCCCCTCATCGGTACGCGCCGCTGCCGCTGGGGTCGACCTGATGCTGGTCACCAGCGAACGCGCGGCCACTGATGTTCAGCGGTCCTTGATTCACGCCTATCGCACCGGGACGCTACGGCGAGACCGCGCGAGGACGTCCGTTCAACGGATCACCGGGCTGCGCGCGGGCCTCCCCACCCCGGTGCCGCCCGGCGGGTAGCCTCCGAGCATGAAAATTGGAATCCTCACCGGGGGCGGCGACTGCCCCGGCCTGAACGCCGTCATCCGAGCCGCCGTTCGTGTCGGCGTTGTCCGCTTCGGACACACCCATGTCGGCCTGCGTCGCGGCTGGCGAGGCCTCCTTGAGGGCGAGACGGTGCCGCTGGGCCTCGGCGACGTCAGCGGCCTGTTGCACCGCGGTGGAACCATCCTCGGCTCATCCCGGACGAACCCCGGTGCCCGTGAGGGCGGCATGGAACAGGCCGTCACCGCCCTGCGTGACCTCGGTATTGAAGCGCTGATCGCCATCGGCGGCGAGGACACCCTGGGTGTCGCCAACCGGCTGTACAACGAGCACAACGTCAAGGTCATCGGCGTGCCGAAGACGATCGACAACGATCTTTCGGGGACTGACTACACGTTCGGCTTCTCGACCGCCGTCCAGATCGCGACCGACGCGATCGATCGCCTGCATACGACGGCCGAATCGCACGACCGGGTGATGGTGGTGGAGGTCATGGGCCGCCACGTCGGTTGGATCGCTACACACGCTGGTATCGCTGGCGGCGCCGACGCAATTCTCATTCCAGAGCGGCCGATGCCAATGGACGAGATCGTTGGTCACATTCAAAGCCGCCACGAGTCGCGCGGCAAGGACTTCTCGATAATCGTCGTCAGTGAAGGCGCGGAGCTTGGGCCAACCGGTGGTGAGGTTGAGCTGGACGAGTTTGGACATCCTCAGTTGGCCGCGATTGGTGTCGGCGAGCGGTTGGCCCAGGCGATCCGCGAACGCACCCAGTTCGACACCCGGGTAACGGTCCTTGGCCACGTCCAGCGCGGCGGCACGCCAAATGCGCATGATCGAATTTTGGCCACTCGCTTCGGAAGTCACGCAGCCGAGATGATCGCCGAGGGCAGTTTCGGCCGGATGGCGGCGCTCCACGGGGACACGATGACTGACGTCCCGATCGCCGAGGCGGTTGCCGAGTTGAAGCGCGTCCCACCCGAGCGATACGCCGTCGCAGAGCCATTTTTCGGCTAGCCCCACCGAATTTCCGAGGGGCCACCCCGGACCACCTCCCGGTTTCAGCGTAATTCGGATTGTGTGACGTCGTGCGGCCACGGTGTGACAACACCGTGCCAGTCCGCCGGACCGGGTCTTCCCCTTGAAAGCACGGCGGCGATGCTAACCTCGCCGCCGTGGCCAAACGACTGATCATCTGTGAGAAGCCCTCCGTCGCCCGCGATGTCGCTCAGGCACTCGGCGCGAAGGCCAAGCATGGCGACTTCATGGAGGGCGCGGACTCGATCGTCGCGTTCGCCGTGGGGCATCTTGTCGAGCAGGTGGACCCAGACGCGTATGACGCCAAGTTCAAGAAGTGGAAGTACGAGGACCTGCCAATCGTGCCGGATGCCTTCCGCTACGCAGCGCGTGACGCCCGGGCCGGGAAGCAGCTGAAGGCACTCCACACCCTGATGGCGAGTGCCGAGATCGACACCTTCGTGAATGCCTGCGACGCGGGACGCGAAGGTGAGCTGATCTTCAAGCTCATTCTCCAGACCGCCCCAAAGAAGGCACAGGGAAAGCCAATCCAGCGGGCATGGTTCTCGTCCATGACGCAGGCCGCCATCAAAGAAGCCTTCGGCAACCTCCGCGACGACGAACAGATGCGCCCACTTGAAGACGCCGCCCGCGCCCGCAGCGAGGCGGACTGGCTCGTCGGGATGAATGCCACGCGCGCCGCAACCACTAAGGCTGGCTCGGCCCGCAAGGTGCTCTCCCTCGGCCGCGTGCAGACACCCACCCTCGCGCTGATCGCACGGCGCGACGTCGAGATCGCCGCATTCGTGCCAGAGGACTACTGGGAGGTCGAGGCGCGCTTTGGGACCGAGAGCGGCGCCACGTACCAAGGCCTCTGGCATGAGGGCAGCACCACACGCCTGACGGAAGCGGAGCGCGCGGAGGCAATCGCGGCGGCGGCTCGTGGCGCCAAGGGGACGATCGAGTCCCTGGAAACGAAGCCGCAGTCCGAACAGCCGCCCCTGCTGTACGACCTCACGACCTTGCAGCGTGAGGCAAATAGCCGTTTCGGCTTCGCCGCGCAGCGGACGCTGTCGACGGCCCAGTCGCTCTATGACCAGCACAAGCTGCTGACCTACCCGCGGACCAGCTCCCGCTACCTCTCCGGCGACATGATCGGAGAGTTGAAGCCAACGGCGTCTCAGGTTGGCGCTGCCGCTCCGGAATACGCCAACGCTGCCCGCTTCGTCCTGGCACTCGACAAGTTGCCGCTCGGACGCGTCGTCAACGACGCGAAGGTCGGCGACCACCACGCCATCATCCCGACCAACGCCGAGCACGACCTGAGCGGCTTGAACCGTGACGAGCGGCGCCTCTACGACATGGTCATCCGCCGCTTCCTTGCGGTCTTCCACGGCCCTGCGAAGTTCGAGCGGACGGCCGTTGAAACGCGAGTCGCGGACCACCTGTTTCGCAGTCGCGGCCGTGTGCTGATCGAAGCCGGTTGGCGCGCCGCATACGGCGAAGAGGGCCTTGCTGACCAGGCACCCCAGGCGAACGAAGGCGGAGCGCAGGAGGACGAGCGCGAGCAGTCCCTTCCACCTCTGAAGCAGGGGCAAACCGTTACCTGTGACGAGATCGACGCGGTCGCCAAGCGGACGAAGCCACCCGGTCACTTCTCGGAAAACACGCTCCTTCGTGCCATGGAGACCGCTGGCAAGCTCGTGGACGACGACGAGGCCGCAGAGGCGATGAAGGACGCTGGCCTCGGTACGCCAGCCACCCGCGCAGCAACGATCGAGCGCTTAATCGACGCGGACTACATCGAGCGTGAAGGTCGCAGCCTGCGGGCCACGGAAAAGGGCACCGGCCTCATCACCATGCTGGGCGACCACCTCCTGACAAGCCCCGAGCTGACGGGCCGGTGGGAACAGCGTCTGAACCGCATCGAGCGCGGCGAGGAGACGCACAGCGACTTCCGCAACGAGATCGAGCAGTTCACGCGTGACGTCGTCGCATGGTTCGGGGACAAAGAACGCGCAGACCTGCGCGTCGAACGCAAGCCACTTGCCCCGTGCCCCACCCCGGGATGTGAAGGCCAGATTGTTGAGTACCCAAAGAGCTACGGCTGCAACACCTATACGTCCAAGGACGAACCCGGCTGCGGCTACACCCTTTGGCGCGAAATCGGTGGGCGCAAGATCGGCCGCGAGGAAGCCATGGAACATATCGCCGCGGGACGCTCCAGCAAGGACCTGGTCGTCGAACGCGTCGCGCTTGGAACCTGCCCGACACCCGACTGCGGCGGCGAGATCATCGAGCGCACGCGCAGCTACGGCTGCACCAGCTGGAAGAGCCGAACCGAGACCGGTTGCGGCTTTGTGATTTGGAAGAAGGTCCGTGGCCAGAAGGAAGAGGTCGACCTGGAGACCGCGACGGCCATGGTCGCGAAGGGCGAGACGAACGCTCAGGCGGCTCCCGCGGCGGAACCACTGGCGACCTGCCCCACGCCGGGCTGCGGAGGCGAGATCCGCGAGAACACCCGTGCGTATGGGTGCTCCAGTTGGAAGAGCCGCAAGAACACCGGCTGCGGATTTGTGATCTGGAAGCGTGAGCGCGGCGCCCCGGCTGAGGTCAGTCGCGAAGACGCCATCGCACGGATCGCGGAGGCCGTCGAGGCCAGCAAGGCCGCACCCGCGCCAACACCGGCATGACCCCGGAGGAGGTGACCGCGCACCTGATCACCAGGTCGCGTTGGCACCACTCGCGTGCGTCGGGCCCCGGCGGCCAGCACCGCGATCACACCGAGACTCGCGCGGAGCTCGTCATCGGACCAGCCGCCCTCGATGGCCTACCCGAGTACATCGCAACGGCCATCGCGAGTGCCTTCGGTTTGAACCACCGGCCCGCGCGACTGTCGTCCCAGCGGGATCGGTCGCTTGAGCGGAACCGCCAGACAATTGAAGCGCGCCTCCTGGATCGCGTTACGGCGGCGCTTACCCCGAAAGCGCCGCGCCGCCCGACCCGCACGCCCCGCGGAGTGATCGAACGCCGCCTTCGAAACAAAGCCGCGACGGCGGCCAGGAAAGCAACTCGACGGCGGCCGGACTCCAGCGAGTAGAAACGGTGCCGGGCCCGGCCGGCCCGCCGTCTGACACCCGAGTTCGTCAACCGGCGCAACAAGATCGCAATCGGGTCTCAATGAATTCGCCGGTCCTGCCGATACCAGTGGTAACAGCTGCGGAAGGGAAGCCGCGGCGCTTGATCTGAGGACCGTGCAATGCAACGTCATTTTCGTCAGGGACGGACGACCGTCGGCATCGGCGTAAGTTGGGGAAACGTTTCGCCCAAACGTAGGTATCCGATCGCGATCCTCGCGGCCACGGCGACACTCGCGGGCGCTGGGAGCGCGAGCGCGAACACCATCACCGGGACGACCTACGACCCGACATATGTGCCGACGTCGATGTACCGCGCGACGTACAACACCGGTGCCCGCGGCTTCTGGCAGGCCGGCTACAACGGCAAGGGCGTTGACGTCGCGATCATCGACACCGGCGTGAACCGCGTCCGGGGCCTCGACCAACCCGGCAAGGTGATCGACGGTCCGGATCTCTCGTTTGACTCACAGAACTCTTCGCTCCGAAACCGTGACGGATACGGCCACGGCACGCACCTCGCCGGGATCATCGCCGGAAACGACGACCTGGGCGACTTCGCGTTCACATGGCCGAAGGTTGACGCGAACAACAGCGCTGCCTTCTACGGAATGGCGCCAAACGCGCGCATCATCAACCTGAAGGTCGGGGCGAGCAACGGAACCGTGGATGTCACGCAGGTGATCGCCGCGCTGAACTGGGCCGTCCAGCACAAGAACGACAACGGGATGAACATCCGGGTGCTGTGCCTCGCGTACGGCACCGACGGACGCCAGGACTACCGGAGTGACCCACTCGCCTTCGCGGTGGAGAATGCCTGGAAGAACGGCATCACTGTTGTCACCGCTGCTGGCAACTTCGGCCGTAACTCTGGGGGAAAGGGTCCCGGCCTTGCCAACCCAGCGATGGACCCCACCGTCATCGCCGTCGGCGCGCAGGATGCTCGGGGGACCGTTGACCCATCGGACGACCGCTCCGCCGACTTTTCGAGCAACGGTACGGATGACTGGGCACTGACCGCCCGGAGCCCCGATTTCACCGCGCCCGGAGTTTCCCTGCCAAGTCTTCGCGTACCGGGTTCGTACCTGGACCGCAACTACGGTGGTGTTGCTGTTGTCGGGACGCGCTTTTTCAAGGGAAGCGGTAGCTCGCAGGCTGCGGCCGTCGTTGCCGGGGCTGCTGCGCTGATCATCTCCCAACGTCCCTACGTCACCCCCGACCAGGTGAAGGCACTGCTCCGAAACGGCGGCATCTTCGTGATGCCCGAGACCCGTGGTGCGCAGGGAACCGGAAGAATGAACCTCTGGAGTGTCCTCAACCGGACGGTCAGCGAAACCCCTGGCCCGGCCGCCCCTCCGTCGCTCGGCAATGGATCGGTGGACGTCTCACGCGGTTCCAAGCACGTGTCGCTGAATGGAACTGCGATCACTGGAAACGTCGACATCTTTGGACATCCCTTCGATTCCGCCGCGCTCAGCGGGCTGGCTGCAAACACCGCAGCCTGGAGCGGCGGCAGCTGGAACGGTTCGACGTGGACCGGCAGCACGTGGACCGGCTCAACATGGACCGGATCGACGTGGACCGGCAGCACCTGGACCGGATCGACATGGACCGGCAGCACCTGGACCGGCTCAACGTGGACGGGCTCGACATGGACCGGCGACAGCTGGGCCAGCGCACTCCCGCCACGCAAACACCCCCTCAAACCGGTCAAACACTGACCGGCCGCTGGGCGTCAATGTTCTGTCGCAACCTCCTCCCAGCGCGCCGCAAACGTCGCGCTAATCTTGTCAATATCGCCTGATTGATCGCGGAAGGGAAGCCGCGGGGCACTAACGAAAGGATGCGCACGGATGCGCACACATCGGGGAAGGACTGACGCCGGAATCGGCATCAGCTGGGGAAACTCGCCGCCAAAACGGCGACTGCCAATCGCGATTCTCGCGGCAACAGCGACTGTCGCTGGAACCGGGGTCGCAAGCGCGAACACCATCACCGGGACGACCTACGACCCGACATATGTGCCGACGTCGATGTACCGCGCAACCGTCAGCACGGGTGCCCGGAACTTCTGGAAGTCGGGATACACCGGTAAGGGCGTGGACGTTGCGATCATCGACACTGGCGTCGACGCCGTTCAAGGTCTGGACGCACCGGGAAAGGTCATTCAAGGACCGGACCTGTCGTTCGACTCTAAGGACGCGCTGACGCTGCACAAGGATGGCTACGGCCACGGGACGCACCTTGCCGGAATCATCGCCGGTAGCGACGACAGCATCTTCGCCTACTCGCGGATGAAGATGTCGGTGAACAACAGTGCCGCTTTCTACGGAATGGCACCAAGCGCCCGCATCGTGAGCGTCAAAGTCGGTGCCGTCAATGGCGCCGTCGACGTCACTCAGGTGATCGCTGGTCTGAACTGGATTGTCCAGCACAAGAACGACAACGGAATGAACATTCGTGTCGTGACACTGGCCTACTCCACCGACGGCCACCAGGACTACCGCACCGATCCGCTGACCTTCGCTGTGGAGAACGCCTGGAACAACGGCATCACGGTTGTCACCGCCGCCGGTAACGCTGGACGCAACAAGAACGGCTCGGGACCTGGGTTGATGAACCCGGCCTACGATCCCTTCGTGATCTCGGTCGGGGCGCAGGATGCTCGCGGCACGACCGACCTGACCGACGACCGCGTCGCGGACTTCTCCAGCAACGGTCCAACCGACTGGGATGGACGCGCGCCGGATGTTGTGGCGCCGGGTGTCTCGGTTCCCAGCCTTCGGGTCGTTGGGTCCTACCTGGATGCCAACTACGGCGGCACGGCAGTCGTGGGAACCCGCTTTTTCAAGGGCAGTGGTAGCTCGCAAGCTGCGGCGATGGTTGCCGGAGCCGCAGCGCTCATCATTTCGCGCAACCCGGCCGCAACGCCGGACGACGTGAAGTCGCTGCTCCGCAAAAGCGCTGTGACGCTCTCGAACGAGCCGAGTGGCAGCCAGGGCACCGGGCGCGTCGCCTTGGACCGAATCCTGGCCGGCACTGTAGCTCCAGACGGCGATCAGATCGGCGACCCAGCCACGGGAAGCGGCTCGGTTGAGCTCTCCCGGGGCACGCACCACCTTGCCATCAATGGTGACGAGTTGAATGGCGACGTCGACATCTTCGGCAACCCCTTCAACGGAACTGCAGCGGCTCTCGCTGCAAACAACCTGGTTGCCTGGAACGGTGGAAGCTGGAACGGTTCCTCCTGGACCGGAAGCTCTTGGACCGGCTCGTCTTGGACCGGTAGCTCATGGACGGGAAGCTCCTGGACCGGCTCGTCTTGGACGGGTAGCTCCTGGACTGGCTCCTCCTGGACCGGTAGCTCCTGGACCGGCTCGTCTTGGACCGGTAGCTCTTGGACTGGCTCCTCGTGGACTGGTAGCTCCTGGACCGGGGACACCTGGGCCAGCGCGCTTCCGCCAAAGAAGTCCCCGCTCAAGGTGCAGATGGTTCGCCGCCCCAAAAAGCGGTAGTCCTGTCGGCAAATGTGATGGATCGAACGGCCCGCTTCGGCGGGTCGTTCGCGTTTAACGGTTCGCGCGTGTAAGGATTCCTGCGTCAGTTCGTCCAACGAATGGAGCCTCGTGGAGGCCTTAGAAGCAATCCGTAAGCGTCGGAGTGTTCGGCAGTACACGGATCAACCAGTGGACGACGCGCTCCTGGATCGTCTCCTTCACCTCGCGCTGCTCGCGCCGACCGGTGGGATGGCGCAGGCTTGGAGCTTGATTGTTATCAAAGACCCGGAAAAACGGCGCGCCCTCGCTGATCTGGTGATCCGCGGGGGGACCGAATACTTCTACGTGGTCCGCCCGCGCGCTGAGGGTGCGTCCGATGCTGAGCACCACGAATGGGCGCGCGGTTTCGCGGAAACGGCCCTTGGGACGTACCACGACGTTCCCGTTTGGGTCGTCGGAATGGTCGTGCCGCGCAACGTCTTCCCGCCGGACTACCGTGAGACGGAACGGACCGCAGACGTCGTCTCGGTCGGTTTCGCGATGGAGAACCTCTTCGTCGCCGCCCGATCAATGGGACTTGGGACCGTCCCGACGGTTTTTCACTGGTTCGTCGAGGACGAGTTTCGCAACCTTCTGAACATCCCCGCCGAATGTGAGGTCCCCGTCATCACGCCACTCGGCTACCCCGTTACCTTCCCCGAAGGACTTCCCCCCGCCCTTGCGGCAATCCGGCGCCCGTGGCGGGCACTGGTCCACGATGATGCGTGGGGAAACCCCCGCGCCTAGCGGTTAGCGAACCAGCGGGAAGCGGGCCGGTGATGTCAGCCGGCCCCGCCCGCCGGTGACCACAACCGTGATCAAGTAGTTCCCCTTTGGGATGGGCACCCGCCCACGTGACTTCGCGGGCAGCACGAACGTGTTGACACCGGCGCGGCCCGTGATCCGAATCGCAGCCAACACACGCTTCGTTCCTGGACGGCGGATCTGGACAAGCACGGCTGCGGGGGCGCTCAACGTGAAGCGTCCGACGCGGACGGGCTTCGTCGGAGGTGGGGTAACACCGGGCGGAAGCTCCGCCACGACCGGGGCACTTGCGGCGCTCAGGTTATTGTCGAGATCCAGCGCGAGTACCTGGTAGCTCGGCTTCGCACCAACGGTCAGGGCCTGGTCGCGGTAGCTCCGATCAGAGGTCAGTGCGACCTGGCGTCCGTCCCGGTACAGCGCGTACCGAACGCTCGCGGTGTCCGTACTGGCGTCCCAGGCAACGGTGGGAAGCGCGCCAGTCAGCGAGACATGCAGTCCGGCGGGAACGGTCGGTGGGACGAGATCCGGGACCGAAACCGTTTGCGCCGCTGACGGTTCACTGACATTCCCCGAGCCGTCGGCCGACCGCACCGAGTAGCTGACGGCACTCCCCGGAGGCAGCCCTGCAGAGCCCGGATCGTTGAGCGTCGATACCGACGTCGCGCCAACCTCCACCCCGGCACGAAGGAGGCGATAGCCGAAGGCCGGGAATCCGCAATCTGTCACCGAGTTCCATGAGACGCTGACCTGACGCACGGGACGCGCAGCGAGTTCGCTTAGCGTGATCGGGGGCAGCGCAGCAGCACCAGGAAGCTGGACGCGGGGCGCATCCGGCGCTGGAGGGGCCGTCGTGTCAGCATCAAACGCGACCGCAACCGATGCCGTGTCGCCGCCGAGACCGCTTGGAGTAAGACTGAGCCCAGTCTGCGGGTCGGCGAAGCGCTGACCAGCAGCGACCCCAGCGTCGACGTAGGTGGGCGTTGACGGGTTCGCGTCGAGCAGCAGCGTCCTCGGATTGACGGGCGTCGCGCTAGAGCCGAACGTCTCCGTGTTCGGCACAAGGCGAACGTAGAGGGCAGGTGTCACTGTGCCGCTGAGCCCGGCGGCGATCGCGTCAAATCCCGTCGGGCGCCGGTACTCGACCGAGTATGTCGTCGCCGTGGAACCGGCTGCCCCGCACCGACGGAACCGAAGCTCCTGCGCAGTTGTGCTGACGGTCTCACTCGCGGTAAGTGGATACGTTCCCGCCTGGTCGATCAGCTGCCGACGGGCGTCCGGGATCCAACCGAGCTGGACCTTCTGGGCCGCATTCACATGGAATGAGAAGTTGTCATTTGCGACGGGATCCTGACTGCCCATCACCGTAAAGGGATCGAAATACTCACCGGCCGTGCAGGTTCCGCCGACGGGAATCCGAACGTTTGCGCTGTCCCGACACGAGAGCGCCCAACCGTGCGACAGCCCAAGGTTGTGACCAAGCTCATGTCCCAGCGCCGTCAGGGAGATGTCACCGTCCATCCACGCCTCAGCGACAAACCCGCGGTTGCGGGCCGGATCGCTCGAGGGAAGCGTCGCTTGGCTGGTGCCGTCGCAGTGACCCGGCGGCCAGATGTAGACGATATGGTCGTACCCTGAGAGGTTGACACCAGCGGCGTTCGCGGCCGTTCGACCAAGGGCACCCCAGGTATCAACGTCGCACTCGTTGGCTGCAGTGGTGGGCACGGTGTACCAACCAAACACGTCACCGGCAGGGACATTCCTCGGAGCGAAGCCGAGCGCTCCAAAGCTGTTTTCACGGTAGAAGGCGTTTAGCGAGCCGGGGCCAGTGAAGATCGCCTGGCGTACTGCGTCGACGGTGAACGGCGCCGCAACGGGATCGTTCTGGAAACGGATGAGGATCGCCGCGAGTGAACGGGTGCCGGTGACCTCAAGAGCGCGACGGGCGCGCACGGGAGCAAGGCCTGCGCGGCGCGCCTCGGCGACGAGCGTACCGCGAGATAGGCCGCGCGAGGGTACGGACCTCGGACCGGTCGCGACCAGGGATCGGGCGATGGCGCGGCGCTGACCGCCTGGCCGATCGGTGACTGTCGCGGCGACGGGGCGGTCTGCGAGCTTCAACACCGCGGGCGTTGGGGTAACGACGACACGGCCGCTGGCGGTCTGGATGAACGCAATCGTTCGAGCACCGCCGCGGACTGTGCGATCGTCCTGGTGCGAGACGCGCAGAGTTCCCTGGATGACCTTGCCGTCCGCGGTCGGCCCGGAGGCGGCAAGCGCTGACCCGGAGCCAATGGCCGCGAGAGCGGCGGCGCTCAGACACGCGAGGCGACTGGCAACTCTGGTCATGCTCGCCTCGTTTTTCGTCGGGCCGGGACCTCTGACGATAGCGAGCAACCGGTGACCCGAACAGCAGACCGGTTCCACCCTGCCCGTTTGACCAGGCAGAGTTCCCACGGATGATTCGTCTTGGTCACAGCCCGCCGCGTCGCCTCTGGCCTCCGGCGCTTACCCTCGTCGCACTCATCGCTATCTGGGAGTCTTGGGTCGATCTCGCCCACATCGATCAATCCCTGCTGCCACCTCCTTCGGCGATTTTTCGAGGGCTCCGTAGCGACGCGGGCGAACTAGCGAGCGTCGGGTGGAGCACCCTCCGGGCAGCACTGATCGGCCTGCTTCTCGCGACACTGCTCGCTGTGCTGATTGCCGCGCTGATCGACGCATCGACCGTCGCGCGCCGTGTATTGGAGCCACTCCTGGTCGCGTCTCAAACACTCCCGATCATCGCGATCGCGCCGCTACTCGTCATCTGGACCAGTTTTGAGCCCGCCAAGGTGTTGGTCGTCGCGCTCTACGCACTCTTCCCCATTGCCGTCGGCATCATCCGTGGCCTCGAGCAGACGGATCCCGAGGCGATCAATTTGGTTCGCACCATGGGGGCCGGGCGCTGGCGAACCCTCGCCGCGGTGCGCGTCCCGTCGGCGGCGGCGAGCATCTTCACGGGGATGCGTCTCGCAACCGCCTACGCCGTCCCAGCGGCCCTTGTCGGCGAGTACGTGGGTGGCGGAGGCCTTGGCCAGTACATGCTGCAGGCGAGTCATGGCGGTGCCACCGATCTCGTCTTTGCGGGGGTCGTCGTGAGCGTCGCGCTGACCTTCGCCCTGTACGTCGCCATCGTCCTGATCGAACGCGTCGCGGCCCCGTGGCTTCGGCAGCGAGTGGTCTGACATGGGAATGAGGTGGTGGTTCCGGCGAGCGAGACCGAGCGAGACAAGGACGCAGTGTTGCCTGCATATCGGGAATATTCAGGGAACCGAGGACGCCGTATCGCGATGTGTCGCAGCCGTCGGAACGGCATCGGTATTTCCGTGTCAGACCACTAGCACGGTGAGCCCCTCCCAACTTCAACTTGCCGGGATCGAAGAGCGCTACGGCAGCGAGGTCGTGCTCCCGGGGATTGACCTCACGATCGAACCGGGCCAGGTGGTGTCACTGATTGGACCGAGCGGATGTGGAAAGAGCACACTGCTTGCCGTCGCCGCTGGCCTCATTCGCCCAGATGGCGGGACCGTCGCCCTGGACGGCGTCGATGTCACGGGACGCCCTGGCTCCATCGCCTACATGCCGCAACGTGATCTTCTTCTCCCTTGGCACTCGGTGGCGGGAAACGTGGCGCTTGGCCTCACCATTCAAGGACGTCCGCGCGCCGATGCCCTCGCGGCGGCCCGGGCGCTGCTCGACCGGGTGGGGCTCGGGGAGGTCGCCGACGCCGACCCACGGACCCTCTCAGGGGGGATGCGCCAACGAGCCGCCGTCGCACGGACACTGGCGCAAGGACGAGGCGTGATTTTGCTGGACGAGCCGTTTGGAGCCCTGGATCACATCACCCGCACCGCCGTTCACGACTGGCTGCTCGAGGTGTGGTGGGCCGAGCCAACCACGGTGCTCTGCGTCACGCATGACACCAGGGAGGCGGTGTTGCTGGCCGACCGGGTTCTCGTGATGGAGGCCAGCGGACGAATCGCCCATGACATCCCCGTGCCGCTCCCCCACCCCCGAAACGCTGGGTCGAGCCTCACCGATCACTTCGTCGCCATCGAGCGTGACCTCCGGGCCCGACTGATACCGTAACAGGAGAAACAGGGGAGCCGTTCACCGGCTGAGAGGAGGCGCGCCGCGCCTCGACCCTTAGAACCTGTCTGGGTAATGCCAGCGTAGGGAGGAATGACATGGCTTCGACTCTTGGGCGCGTCCGCGGGTGGTTGACCCTCGGTGTCGCAGTGTTTGCGGCAGTGATGAGCGGATGCGGCAGTTCGTCAGCCGGATCGAAATCGGTCGCCAACGCGCCGATTCGGGTCGCGCTCGATTGGGTGCCGAACACCAACCACTCGGGCCTCTACGTCGCCCAGGCAAAGGGGTGGTTCAAGGAAGCGGGACTGGACGTCACGATCCTCCCAAACTCCTCGGTCGGCCCGGACGCCCTCGTGGCCCAGGGCAAGGCTGATCTCGGCTATTCCTTTGTCCCGTCACTGCTTGGGTCGCGGGCCGGTGGCTTGAAGATTCGAGCGGTCGCGGCGGTGCTGGCGCACAACTTGGACGCCGCGGTGGTCCTCGCGAACTCCCCGTACCGGCGCCCCCGCGATCTTGCCAGTGCGACGACCTACCTGGGCTTCGGAGCACCGGCTGAGGTCCCGGTCATGCAGGAACTCATCCGCCGCGACGGCGGCGTCCCCGGAAAACTGACCTCGCGCGCCGTGAACACCTCCGCATACCAGGACCTGTACCACGGCAAGGGTGACTTCTCGCAGCTGTTCCTGGGTTGGGAGCCATTTGAGGCGGCCTCCCGAACTCCCCCGGTGAAGATTCGCGTGTTCCCAGTCAGGCCCGCGCTTGGCGCCGAGGGTGACTGGCCGAGCGTCATCCTGATCGCCTCCGAGTCGGCAATCACGACCCGACCCGAGCCCCTGCGCCGAGCACTCGCCGTTTTGGACCGCGGCTATCACCTGTCGGCCGCACAGCCGGACGAGTCCGCCCGGATCATGGAGTCCGCCGACCATGCCCTCTCGCGCCAGCCCAAGCTGGTCCTTAGAAGCTCCCGCTACCTGGCGAAACAACTCTTGGACGCCGATGGCGCCTGGGGGCAGATGCGACCGGGTCAGTTCGTTGGCCTCGCGAAGCTCCTCGTCCGCACCCGCGCACTGCGTGACCGCAGTGGCGCCCCAGTTACCACTGTCCGGGTCACGGACCTCTTCACGAATGCGCTACTTGCCAAAACGAAGTAACGTCGCGGCCATGATCAGACGCTGCTCTCTTGCGGGACTGGCCGCCGTTGGCCTTGTCGGCTGCGGCGGGTCCAGCCCCTCGCAACCGACGTTCACCTCGGCAGAGGCCGGTGCCCCGCCTCAGTTCGCTGGCACGCTGGTCCGCGCATGGCCAGGTACGGGGACACCGGCGGGCGCGTGGCGCGTCTCGTGCACCGGGTGGGCTGGGTTCCCAAACATCGTCTGCCCAAAACGCGGATTCGTACGCGCAACGACCGTCATCAGCGGCTACATCGAATGGGTGCGACTCCCGAAGGACACGTCCGTGCACTGGGTTGGTATTGCCACAGATGGAGGCGTCGGTGGAGGTGTCGGCGACGACCAACGCCGCGTGCGCTACGTCTTCCAGACCACCATCGACCTTGGACCCCACCCAAGCACGGACGCCCTCATCGGCGTGGAGTGGGCAGCCGACAACTTCTTCGACGGCTGGCGGATTAACGGATCGCCACTTCAGGGTGGAAGCCCCGACAACCGCCGGTTCCTGGATCTTCACCAGTTCACGATCAGCGCCTCGAACGCGACGCTGAAGCCGGGGCGCAATGTGTTGGAGCTACAGGTGACCGGCGACGGGGTCACCGACGGCCTCGTCGTCCGAACCCTGGAGTTGCGGAAAAATCCGTAGCTCGCGCTACCGCCCGGCGAGGATCGCCTCGAAGCCGAAGAGCGCCGTCCAGCTGAGCAGCGCTGTCACACCCAGCACAACTGCGGCTTGAGCTCGGCGCGTCAGTTGGAGATCATCCCCATGCACGGAGTGGCGACCGAGACCAAGGCCGATGGCCGCTAACGGAAGCGCAAGTACGCCGAGCGCCGAGCAGATCAGCGCGGTGTTCGCCGACTTCTGTCCGCCTGGGCGCCAGGCAGGGACAAACGCGACCAACAGCGCTGTCACCGCACAAAGCGCCGCAGCGACCAACGCGAGGCGCCCCCCTGATTCGATGTGCAGGCTCGCACCTTTGGGGAAACGGTCCGACAGTCGCCCCTGGACCACTGAGTTTGCAAGGAAGAGTCCGGCGAGTGGCGCAAATGCCATACCGGCGATCCGAAATGCAGGTTCGCGGCCCGCAATAACCAGGGCACCGAATCCCGCAATCATGAGGATGCCCAAGACGATCGCCGAGTTGGTCAGGATGGCCGTCTTGCCTGCGCCCGAGACGGTACCCCTGCCCGCCGCGACGATCGCAAGGACGCCAGCCACGACCCCCGGGGTGAAGGCAAGGACAAGCGGTCCGCGCTCTGGTCGGAGGACCTCAGGCTCGGCGCTCATTTGATCTCCTCGTTGATGATCGCCGTCAGCGCACCGGCGTCGACACGCCCGCCGCTTGCCTTCATGGCCTGACCGACGAAGAAGCCCAGAAGCTTCGTCTTGCCGTCGCGAAGGTCTTGGGCCTGGACCGGATGGTCCGTAAACAGCCGGGCGACGAGCGTGCGAAGTTCATCGTCCCCACCGATCTGCCCGAGGTTGCGCTCGGCCACGACGGCGGCCGGGGCAGCCCCCGAGGCGATCATTTCGGCAAGCACTTCCTTTGCAGATGGCTGTGAGATTGTCTTCGAGGACACCAACTCGACAAGCTCAGCCATCCCGGCCGGGGTGACCTTGCTGGTCCAGGGCTCTTCCCCCGTCTCCCTCAGCTGCGCGCGAAGCTCGCCGCGAATCCAGTTGGCAGCTCCTTTTGGATCGGTCTTGGCGGCTGTCTCCTCGAAGTAGGCAACCAGCGGCGGGGTCTGAGACAGGACCTCCGCATCCTCGTAGCTCAGGCCCAGCTCGCGTGTCCACCGGCGGCGAAGCTCCGTCGGAAGCTCCGGCAGACCAGCTCGAATCTCAGATACCCATGCGGGAGCGGGCGCGACCGGAACGAGGTCAGGCTCCGGGAGGTACCGGTAGTCGTGCGCCTCTTCCTTGCTCCGAAGCGCGTGCAACTCGCCGGTCTCGACGTCGAAATGGAGCGTCTCTTGAGCAACACGGCCACCACCATCGACAAGCGCAATCTGGCGGGCGATCTCCGCCTCCATTCCCCGCTCCAGGAACCGAAACGAATTCATGTTCTTCAGCTCGGTCTTGGTACCAAGCTCCGTGGAGCCAACCTCGCGGATGGAGATGTTGGCGTCGCAGCGCAGCGACCCCTCCTCCATGTTGCAGTCCGACACTCCGAGGTATTCCAAGGTCTGGCGCAGCTGGCGCAGAAAGCGGGTGGCATCCTGAGCGCTCCTCAGATCGGGTTCCGTGACGATCTCGATTAGTGGCGTCCCACCGCGGTTGAAGTCCACCACCGACCCACTCGCCCCCGCACGACGACCATCACCAGACAGGTGGATGAGCTTTGCGGCGTCTTCCTCCAAATGCGCCCGGGTGATGCGCACCGGGAACTCACCGTCTTCCGTCAAGACCGCGACGACCCCCGCTCCACAGATCGGGTTGTCGAACTGCGAGATTTGGTATGCCTTCGGCAGATCCGGGTAGAAGTAGTTCTTTCGGTGAAAGCCCGTCTCGACGGCGATCTCGCAGCCAAGGGCGGTACCGACGACAAGCGCCAGACGCACCGCCTCGGCGTTCAGCACCGGAAGCACGCCAGGGTGTCCGAGGCAGACCTGACAGGTATGCGTGTTCGGCGCATCGCCAAACTTCGGTGAGCACCCACAAAAGAGCTTGGTCTTGGTGGCAAGCTGGACGTGAATCTCCAGCCCAATCACCGCCTCCCAGGTCATGCGAACACCCCGGGGGGCGTCGTGTCGAAGGCAATCGCCTGTTCCAGGGCATGTGCGGCGTCCAATAGGCGGTTCTCGCTGAACGCTGGGCCGCTCAGTTGCAGGCCGACGGGAAGCCCGTCAGAAAGGCCGCAGGGAATGGAAATCGAGGGGATGCCTGCAAGGCTGACTGGGATGGTGCAGATGTCGGCCAGATACATCGACAGCGGGTCCGCGGTCCGTTCGCCCATGGGGAACGCCACATTCGGTGAGGTCGGGGAGGCGACCAGATCGCACTGGGCAAAGGCCGCCTCAAAGTCGCGGACGATCAGCGTTCGAATGCGTTGGGCCCGCGCGTAGTAGTCGTCGTAGTAGCCGGATGAGAGCGCGAAGGTGCCAAGCATGATGCGGCGCTTTACCTCGGGGCCAAACCCCTCCCCGCGGACGCGCTCGTAGTGCTCCAGGATGTCGTCAACACCGTCGGGGGCCGTGCCGTAGCGGATCCCATCGAAGCGCGCGAGGTTGGTCGAACACTCGGCCGGGGCCAGGAGGTAGTACGTCGACAGGCCGTACTGGGAGTGCGGTAGCTCGATGTCAACGAGTGTTCCGCCAAGTTCCTGGACGCGCGCCAGCGAGGTCTCCACCGCCGTCCGGACACCGGGCTCAATCCCGTCACCGAGGAGCTCCCGCACAACGCCGACGCGGACCCCGTCCAGGCGTTCCGCGGTGGGGAGGGCGATCCCGTGATCCATATTGATGGAGGTCGAATCCCGCGGGTCGTGGCCGATGATCTGCTGCAGACAGAGCGCCGCATCCCGGACGTTTCGTGCAAACGGGCCAACCTGATCCAGCGACGAACCGAACGCGATCAGCCCGTAGCGGGAGACCGCACCGAAGGTGGGCTTCATTCCGACAATCCCGCAGAGCGCTGCGGGCTGGCGAATTGAGCCTCCCGTGTCCGACCCGAGCGACCAGGGCGTCTGGAAGGCAGCGACGCTCGCGGCCGACCCACCACTGGACCCACCGGGGACGCGGCTGATGTCCCACGGGTTTTTCGTGGGGTGATACGCAGAGTTCTCGGTGCTGGAGCCCATCGCGAACTCGTCCATGTTGGTCTTCGCGATCACGATCGCCCCGGCGGCCTCAAGACGCTCCACACAGGTCGCGCTGTAGACCGGCCGGAAGCCCTTCAGGATCTTGGACCCGGACGTCGTGACGAGATCGCGCGTGCTGAGTGCATCTTTGATCGCGATGGGGATTCCGGCAAGCGGGGGTTTCGTCGGCGCTGCATCGATCTCGCGGGCCCGAGTCATCGCCGCGTCGGCGTTCGTCGCGAGGAAGGAGCCCCACCGGTCGTCTCCGACGCGGTCCAGATGCGCCTGCATGACCTCGGCGGCGGTGGTCTCACCCGCATGGATACTGGCGATCAGCGACTCCGCTGACCGCTGGACGAGGCTGTCACTCATCAGATTCTGGCGACTGAGAAGGCGTTATCGACCACGCGAGGGGCTTCACGCAGGGCCAGCTCGCGGTCGAGACTGGGAACGGGGACATCTTCACGCAAGACGTTGACCAGCCGCACCACATGTGTGGTGGGTGGCACATCTGCGAGATCGAGTTCCTGAATCTGGTCGACATGGTCGAGAATCAGCGAAAGCTCCTCGCGCATCTTCTGGGCCTCTGAATCACTGAGGCCCAGGCGGGCGAGGCGCGCCACGTGGCGGACAACATCGGCGTCGATCACGGCGCGGATGCTACCGGACGCACCATCGCTGGCAGTCGACCTACACCCTCCTGACTCGCAAGGCCGGGTGCGCGTTCGCCATCTGGTCGAAGTCCTCGTCTTGGGTCACGATCGGGAGGCCATGAGCAATTGCCGTGGCGGCGATCAGGGCGTCCGTGAGCTTGACTGTGCGGTGTATCCCAGCCCCGCGGCAGTCAATCACCAGTCGCGCCCATGCCGTCATCACCGCTTCGGTGATTGGAATCGGGTCGGCACCGCGAGCGAGCGCAAGCGTGTCCGCGCGTCGGGCCAAAATCGTCTCACTTTGCGCCGCCAAAACACCCAGCTCAAGCTCGCCGATCGTCACGACCGAGACGGCCACGCGCTCCGGGAGCGGGCCGAGCGGCCGCCCGACTTCCTGGGCAATAAATACCGACGTATCGAGCAGTCCCGAGCTCAGAGGTCAGCGAGTGTTTGGCCAGCCAACTCATCGAGATCCTGCCGCAATCCGGAATCCGCTGCGCGCTGGGTGAGTTGATCTCGGAGGGTTGCCCCCGAGAGCCAACGTTCTCGGCGGCCGTGCGGGACGATGTCGGCGATCGGCTCGCCGCGAACAGTCAACGTCACACGCTCGCCAGCGAGGACCGTGTCGATCACTCGAGCCGTGTCATTGCGAAGCTCTCGCACACCGAATTCCATATGCGACAGCGTAGCACATGCTGCGCGAGGCGCCGAGCGCTGGCGAATCGGAATTGCTTGCGCAGGCGGTGAATGCCGCCCAGAACTGCCGCTCCCTAAGGAAAGAAACGGCCCGGGCCGATCGAATTGATCAGGGCCCGGACCGCCGGAAGCAGCCGTGGTTTAGCGAAGGCATGTGGCCGTGATCGGCCGATCCTCCCAGCTGCCGCTGCGCGTCAGAAGGACACGCCTCCGCGACTGCTCCCTCCACATGATCTCTGCAAACGGACCACCTCCTTTCTGTGTTACCCGGAAGGCTAGCGCGGGTTTCAGGCGCGCGCGAGTGGGATCGACTATCCGTTTCGTTCACGGGCGTCCTGGGCCGCTTGTGCCTGCTGTTCCCGACCAAGGGCGATGGCACGACGGAAGTTCAGTCCACGCAGCATGACGGCCATGCAGGTCAGGCCGACGAGGAGGTTGAAGGCGATCAAGCCCAGGTCCATGCCGACACTGAAGGCGAGGATGTCGGAGCGAGCCGCCACACCAGCCAGAAGCACCACCGCGAGGGCCTGTTTCGGACCAATACCGCCGGGGGTCAGGGGCATCGCCGTTGCGGCCCCCTGGACGACCATGACAACCAGCGCATTTTCAAGGTTGGCGGGCACGTTGAACGCGATCAGGAAGAACCAGGCGGTGACGACGCGACAGACCCATCCGGCCGCCTGCAGTGCAACAACCTCGCGGAGGTAACTGCGCGGCTCGCGGAGGATTGCGAACCCTGCCGCAACGCGGTCCCAAAACGCCTTGATGTTGCGTCCCTTGATGATGAGAAGCGCCGCCGCGCCGAACGCGAGAACCCCGAAAACGATCACGCTCGCCGTGGAATGCGCCGCGATGAAGGACCATTCAAAACCGGATATCCCGGGAATTGACGGCAGGCTCGGTAGCCGCCCGGCGAAGTACGCCCAGACGGCGAGCAGCAGGGACATCGGAACGTCGAAGAGCGTCTCCACGACGAGTGTCGCCGTGAGGGTCGGGTAGTTCGCGTCCCGAATGCGACCGTGGACAAGGAACAGCTTCGTGACGTCGCCGCCACGGGCGGGGAGGATGCCGTTAATGCCAGCACCCGCCATGTAGCCACCGAAGACATGCGGCCACTCCACCCTTGATCGCGGGAACGCAGCCTTCAGGATGCGTCGCCACGCTTGGCTTCGGAGGATCAGGTTAGCCTGATGAAAAAACAGCGCGACAAACAGGGCGCCAAGGTCGACCGCGCCGAGCTTGTCGAAGAACACCTGCACGGCGTCCCAGAAGTGCCTCACCGAGTTCACACCACCTATGGTGCCCGTCCGAGAGGACGGCCGTGAGGGTCTAGCCCTGCGAGGCCAGTCTCACCGGGCTACCGGTCGGGTCAGTGATCGAGGCCTGCCAACCAAACGGATTCTGCTCTGGCGCGCTGACCACCGTGCCGCCAAGCGCCTGGACCTGAGTAATCGCCTCGTTGATGTTCTCCACCCCGAAGTAGATGCTCCAGCTCGCTGGCTCCCCTTCTGGCAGGAACGCGGTCGCCTCCGCGATCCCGGCCCGGGCCTGGTACCCCTGACCGAGCATCGCGTAGCGCTGTCCGGGTTCGTCCCGTTGGGTGTTCACGTCCCAGGCGAAGACGTCGCGGTAGAAGGCAACGCTCGCGTCATAGTCGCGGGTGTTCAGTTCAAACCAAAACGGAGAGCCAGGTTCGCCGATCACCGCAAAACCAGTCATCTCGTTGGGCTGCCACACCCCAATTCGCCCCTGCCCGGGGTCGGCGACCACTGCCATGCTGCCGTTCTCTGCGACAACCATCGGGGGAATTTGAACCGTCCCTCCGTTCGCCGCGGCGCGTTCGGCGACCGCCTCGACGTCAGGAGTCATGAGATAGATCGTCCACATATCGGGCATCCCGTAGTTGCCGTCGTTGTGCATGCACCCAGCGACGGGCGCCCCATCCTTGGTGAAGACAAAGTAGCCACCAAACCGCGGGTCCGCTGGCTGCGCCTCCCATCCGAGCAGCGTCCCGTAGAACTCGGTCGCCTTGACGGTGTCGGAGGTGAACAGGTCAACCCAACAGGGGGCGCCAACAACGGGCGTTGCTTCAGGCATTTTGACTCCCTTTCGCTCGGGCGAACTACGAAGTGCGGGTACCCTTCTGACATCGGTGAAATTGATCTTATCCGCGCAATCGCTGCCACGCTCGCGCGACGCGCTGGAACTGAGGTCACGATCGGCGACGACGCCGCCGTCCTGACCGCGAGCGGTCGGATGGTGGCGAGCGTCGACATGATGGTCGAAGACCTCGATTTTCGACTGACGACGGCCAGCTTCGAGGACATTGGCCACAAGGCCCTCGCGGTCAATTTGTCCGATCTGGCGGCCATGGGCGCCAAACCGGTCGCCGCGCTGGTCGCCCTCGGCATCCCCGCGCATGTGACGCACGACGACGTCCTCCGGATGTACGCGGCGATGGAGACCCTTGCCGCAGCATCTGGCACGACGATCGCGGGCGGAGACATCAGCTCGGCCCCAGTCTTGACCATCGCGATCACCGCGATTGGCACCATTCCGGACAATCGGAGCGCGGTACTCCGTTCGGGTGCCCAGGTTGGTGACGGGGTCTTTGTGACCGGTCCGATCGGCGGCTCGGCGGCGGGTTTGGCGATCTTGGAGGGCCACGTACCGGAGTCCGTGACAACCCATGGGGAAACGCTAGCGGCCGCCCACCGCCGCCCTCATCCGCGACTCGCTGAGGGAGTCCGCTTGGCCGAGGCTGGCATCCACGCGATGCTCGACTGCTCCGACGGCCTGTGCCTCGATACGCACCGGTTGGCGGAGGCAAGTGGCGTCCAGATT
Organism: Thermoleophilia bacterium; assembly: GCA_043746815.1. GTDB lineage: Bacteria > Actinomycetota > Thermoleophilia > Miltoncostaeales > Miltoncostaeaceae > JAYTQG01. The sequence goes on from JAYTQG010000247.1 coordinate 26,098, forward strand.
GAACTCGACCTCGACGCGGTTCCCCTCGCGTCAGGTGTCGAGGAGGTCGCGGCCGCGCTGGGTCAGGACCCCGCCATCTTCGCGGCCACCGGCGGCGAAGACTTCGAGCTGATCGTGTCCGCGCCGGACAACCCCTGCGTCGGGCTCGTCCGCATCGGCCGCGTTGTCGACGGCCCCGCGGGCCTGGTCCTGCGTCGCGACGGTCGAGACATCGAACTTGAGACCCTGGGCTTCGTCCATGATGTCGCGCGCCCGATTGTTAAGGGGGTCTGACCCGGGTCTGACCCCGCCCCTCCAACATCGCGCGCGGTGCCCGCCCTGACCGGGTCCAAGTCCCGCGCCCGATTGTTAAGGGGGTCTGACCCGGGTCTGACCCGGGTCTGACCCTTGCCCCTCCAACATCGCCCGTGGACCTTTCCGGCGCAGCGGGAGAGTAGGTGCAATGAACGATGACCTCACCGACAGCGAGTTGATGATCCGCTCGCGAAATGACGTCTCAGTATTTGGGGTGATCTTCGACCGCCACTTCTCCGCGATCTACGCATTTCTGGAGCGGCGACTGGGGCGCGACGAGGCTGACGAGGGCGCCGCTGAGGTCTTTCGGATCGCCCTTCAACAGCGGGCCAGGTTTGATGCCACCTTCGAACGCACGCCCGATTGTTAAGGGGGTCTGACCCCTGCCTGTCGAACATCGCCCGCATTGTGTCCGTGGGTCTCGCCCGCTGACGATGACACCTCTTGCCCACGCCCGACCGTGCCGTGCGCCCGAATCAGCCGCCTGACCCCGGCCTCCAGGCGGGCTGGGTGAACCAGACGTCGTCAGGATGAGCATTCGGCAGCATACGTTCGGCGCCGCTGGACACGTCGCGGATCACCACCGCCATCGCCTCGGCGTTATCGATCTGCCTGCCACGCTGGTAGGCGATGGTCGTTCCATCGGGTGACCAGGACGGCGCGACCTCGTTGATACCCCTCGTCTCGGTGAGGCGTCGCGGTTCGCTGCCGTCTGCCCGGCTGAGGTAGAGCTCCGTCGTCGGACCGGTTCGGTCGCCGTAGCTGATGGTTCCGTTTGCATCGATTGCGCTCGCGAAGGCGAGCGACTGTCCGTCCGGCGACCACGCGGGTGTACCTCCATCAGCGACAACCGTTCGCGGATGGTTACCATCGCAATCGACCTCCCAAATCGAACTTCACGCCGCGCCGCTCTCTCGGTTGACGAAGGCTCGCGTGAAGGCGATCCGCTTCGAGTCCGGTGACCATGACCCTGGAACATCGACGCGACCCGGGACGCCCGGCCAGAGTTGACGGGTACGGGCCCCCTTCACGTCGAGGACCCAGAGCGTGGCCGAGAATGGCGGTCCAGCTGAGTGGTCCGCACGCTGCGCATAGGCAATCGTTTGTCCGTCAGGCGACCACGCGGGAGCCAGCGCCCTCCCGGTCCGGGTGAGCCTCCGCAGTCCGGTCCCATCAGCGCGAACGGTGTAGAGATCACTCCGGGGATCGTCGAAACGGGCCGGAAAGCCGGTGAAGGCCAAACGTTTCCCGTCGGGCGACCACGACGTACTGCCAAATAGCCTCGGCGAAACCGGGCGCCGGTTGGAGCGACCGACCAATACCCGGAGGGCGGATCCGTCACTACGGCTAACGACCAGCTCGTAGGTCGGCACCGTGCCCGCCGTCGCGCGAAACATGACCAACTGGTCCCCGGAAGTCGAACCAAGGCCGACCACAGCACCTTCGTTGACTGCCAGGGCCGCGACAGCTAACCCAATTGACAGGGTGATCCGCAGGGTCATCGCCGAGAGGGTAGCTCGTTCTCCAGGCTCTACCCCAACCGAAGTCGAGACGCATACGCGCGTCGGTAAATCGCCTCACTCTTGAGAACACCCCGAACGAAGTCCCGTGTTTGGGTGAAGGGAACGTCCTCCGGAATTCGGAACGGGTGTCCCGCTGCCGCCGCCACCCGCTTCCATTCGACGAGGTTCTGTTCCCCGCCGTTGTACGCCACGAGCGCCGCGTCGACGGTGGAGTACCGGTCGAGCAAGTACCTCAGATACCGGGTCCCGTAGGGAATGTTGACCTCGGGGCGGTCGAGGTGATCGGGCTTCGGGCTTGGACGTTGCGATTGCGTCGCCATGAACGCCGCCGTTGACGGGAGGAGCTGCATGAGGCCGATCGCTCCCTGCTGCGAGCGCTCGTCCGGAACCCAGTCGCTCTCCTGCTTGATCACCGCAGCGACGAGGGCCGGTTCCAGGTCATAGCGTTTGGCTTCCTGCTTGATGATCTGCTCGTAGCGAAGCGGGTAGTAGAGGCGGGCGTACCAGGAGGGCATCGCCCGATGGACAAGCGCCCAGCCTCCGCCCAAGAGACCAAGGAGGACAACGGCGACGATCGCCCGGCGGCGGCGGCGGCGTTGGGTCATCCGAGAGCCGGGCTGGTCCCGTAGCGGGCCATACACCCCGCCACCCACGCGTCAAGCTCGGCAAGCGAGCCATCGTTGACGTAGCTGGCATCGGCACGGGCAACTTTTTCCGCCTCAGGCAGTTGACGCGCCCGGCGCTCGTCAAACCGCTGGCCCCGGGCCTCAACACGCGCACGGCGAATGTCATCCGATGCCGTCACGACGAGTACGGCGTCGTAGTCCCGCTCAAGGCCCGCTTCGAAGACCAGCGGGACCTCGCAGACAAGAAGCGTTGGCGAGGGGACGAGTGCCCGCATCCGTTCCTGCCAGGCGACGCGCCACCGCCCGATGCGGGGGTGAAGAACGCCCTCCAAGAAGGACATCGCCTCCGGGTCCTTGAATGCTCGGGATCCGAGGGTGGCCCGATCGATCTCGCCGGAGTCCGTGACGAGATCCTGCCCGAAGCGGTCCGCGACGAGGCTGACGACATCCTCCTGCCGGTACAGCGCGTGCACGATCTCATCGGCAGAGAGCACGGCGGCCCCCAAACGCCCAAAGGCCGCGAGGGCAGCGGACTTGCCCGAACCGATCCCACCGGTGATGGCGATACAGGGGAGGCGCGTGAACGCCTCCCCCATCGCAGTACTACTCGGCAGCATCCTCCGCCGGGGCGTCGGGGGCCTCCGGGGCGGGTGCGTCAGCGACCGGGGCCACCTCAGCGGCAGGGGCCTCAACGGCCGGTGCCTCCTCGATGACGGCAACCTCAGCCGGTGCTTCAACAACCGGTTCCTCGAGGGCGGGTGCTTCGGCAGCGGGAGCCTCAGCTACCTGAGCCTCAGCAGCCGGAGCCTCGACCTCGGCCGGGGCGTCACCCTCGGTGATCTCACCGTGTTCGGCGGCCGGAGCTTCGTGCCCCTCGTGCGCCTCGTGCGCCTCGGGGGCACCCTCTTCGCCCTCGGCGTATTCCTTCGCCTCGTCCGGCATGACAAGCCCGCCGTCGACGCGCTTAAGGCTCAGCGAAAGGCGGCGGCGCTCGCCGTCGATCTCGATGATGCGGACCATGACTTCCTGGCCCTGCGCCACAACCTCGCGCGGGTTCTCGACGTGGAAGTCGGCAAGCTCCGAGATGTGCACCAGACCCTCGACGCCGGGGTGGATCTCGACGAACGAGCCGAACGTGACGACCTTGGTGACCGTTCCGGCCACAACGTCGTTTTCGCGGTAGGCGTCGATGACGCTCTGCCAGGGGTCGGCCTGGGTCTGCTTGAGGCCGAGGGAAATCCGCTGACGGTCGCGGTCGATGTCAAGCACCTTGACCGTGACCGTGTCGCCGATGGCGAGGATCTCGGAGGGGTGGTTGACGTGACTCCAGGAGAGCTCCGAGATGTGGATGAGGCCGTCGATGCCCTCAAGGTCCACAAACGCGCCGAAGTCGACGATGTTGGAGATGACACCCTCGACAACCTTGCCGGGCTCCAGCAGGTCCAGGATGCGCTGACGGACCTCTTTACGCTCGTCCTCCAGCACGGCGCGGCGTGAGAGCACCACGTTGTTGCGCTGACGGTTCAGCTCGATCACGCGACACTCGATGACGCGCCCCATGAACTCGTCCAGCTCCTGCACGCGGCGGATGTCCACCAGCGATGCGGGCAGGAAGCCGCGGACCCCCAGGTCCAGGATCAGGCCGCCCTTGACGACCTCAATGACGGTGCCCTCGACGGTCTCCTCGGCGGCGGCGGCGGCCTCGATGCGCTTCCACGCCTTCTCGAAGCGCGCACGCTTCTTGGAGAGAATCAGCCGCCCGTCCGGGTCCTCCTTCTGCAGGACCAACGCGTCGACGATCTCGCCGAGTTCAACTTCCTCGTGGACGTTGACGTTCTTGCGGATCGAAAGCTCGCCGGAGGGAATGACGCCCTCGCTCTTGTACCCAATGTCGACAAGAACCTCATCCTTGTCGATGCGGACAACCCGGCCGCTGACGACGTCGCCTTCCTCGAAAATCGGGATGGTGAGGTCGTAGTTGGGGATCATCACCCCATCGACTTCGATGTACTCGGGTCCGTCGAGGGTGCGCACAGGCGATTCGGGGTCGGTGGCCATTGGGGGTTTTCCTGACATTGGTTCGTAGGGATGACAAAGGTCGCGACGGGACATCGCGGACAGGCGAGTATACCCGCCCTGGGCGGTCAGCCGGACTTCGCCGAGAGCCAGTCCCGGCCGATGCCGATGTCCACGGCCAGCGGCGGGGTCAGGGTCATTGCCCCAACCATCGCGTCGCGCACGATCGCCGCGGCCTCCTTCTCCTCCCCGGCGGGTGCTTCCAGCAGCAACTCGTCATGAATCTGCAGCACCATTCGGGCAGCAGAACCCGAGCTGGCAAGCGCGGCGTGGGCGCGAATCATGGCGACCTTGATGATGTCGGCAGCGGTCCCCTGGATCACCGTATTCACCGCAAGGCGCTCACCCAATTGGCGCTGCTGCATTGTCCGTCCCGCCAGCTCTGGGATCGGTCGACGACGACCGAGGAGCGTCGTGACATACCCTTCACGGGCCGCGTCGGCGATGGTCGTATCGATGAACCGGCGGACCAACGGGTAGCGGGCGAGGTAGGCGTCGATATATGCCTTGGCTTCGCCGCGAGGGATGGAGAGCTGCTCCGCCAGACCGAAGTCGCTGATGCCGTAGATGATCCCGAAGTTGACGGCTTTCGCCCGGTCGCGGGTGCGCCGGTCGACGTCGGAAAGCTCCAGGCCAAAGACCTCGGCCGCGGTGATTGCGTGCACGTCGTCACCCCGTGAAAGTGCAGAGCTGAGGACCGGTTCGCCGGAACAGTGGGCGAGGATTCGAAGCTCCACCTGGCTGTAGTCCAGGCTGACCATCCGCCAGCCCTCCTGCGCAACGAAGGCGCCACGCACCTCCCGGCCGACGGCCGTACGCACGGGGATGTTCTGCAAGTTCGGATTCGTTGACGAGAGGCGCCCAGTCTCGGCGACGGTCTGGTTGAACGTGGTGTGCAGGCGCCCGGCCTCGTCGACCTGTTTGGGCAGCGCGGCGAGATAGGTGTTGTCGAGCTTCGTCAGTTCCCGGTACTGCCCGACGAGCCCGACGATTGGGTGACGCGACTCCAGCAGCTTCAACACCTGGCGGTCGGTTGACCAGCCGGTCTTGCCCTTGCGAAACGTGGGCAGTTCCAGGCGTTCAAAGAGCACTTGGCCGAGCTGCTTTGGCGAATCGATCACGAACTCCCCGCCCGCCAGCTCCCAGATTTGCTCGCGCAGTTCATGGACTTGATCGCGCACCCGCACGGCGATCTCGCCAAGGCAGTGAACGTCCAACATCACGCCGACGCGCTCCATATCGGCAAGCACCGGCACGAGGGGAAGCTCCACCTCATTCGCGAGGCGGGCGACCCCATCACGGGCCATCTGTTCGATCTGGCGGGCGGCAAGTGCCCACGTGAGGCCAGCCTCTAGCGCGACCTGCTCGTCGGCCCCCTCAACACCCACCCCCGCCTCGGCGGCCAGTTCGTCGAGCGGATAGCCCCGGCGGCGCGGTTCCAGAAGATAACCCGCAACCATCGTGTCGTGGGCAACCGGCGGAAGGTCGCCAGGGAGCGTTCGTAGAATGCGCTTCAGATCGTGGGCGACCAACTCCACTCCGCCAAGCGCCGCCGCAAGTGAGGGACCGTCCCAGTCGGTGACGTACACCGTCCCATCCGGTAGGGCCACGGCGACCCGCTCGTCCACGACGGCGACCGCGATCCTGGTGATGCCAGCAAGGCGCAGCGCAAGCTCGGCGGGGGCGACCTCGTCCACCTGAATGGTCGTGATCTGATCCGGCACTGGCGCCGTCGAGGGCGCCGCTTGGCTGAGTTCCGGAAGCCGCCGGGCGAGCGTCGAAAACTCGAAACGTGTGAACGCGGCCCGGATCTCCTCCAGGCGCGCCTCGTCAAAGGTCAACGGCGCGACGTCGGCGAGGTCCAGGTCCACGGCGATGTCCCGCTCGATGATCGCGAGGCGACGCGACATGCGTGCATCCTCGGCGTGCAGGTTCAGCATCTCCCGGCGCTTGGGCGTCTGCTCGTCCGCGTGCGCCAGGATCGCCTCAAGGTCCCCGTACTTCTGGACGAGCTGCGCCGCGCCCTTCTCGCCAATGCCCGGAACGCCTGGCAGGTTGTCGCTGGAGTCCCCCACCATGCCGCGCAAATCCACCATCAGGTTCGGCGGGACGCCGTAGCGCTCCTCGACCGCGGCGGGTGTGTAGCGGGTCGTGTCGGTGACGCCGCGCCCGGTGGCGAGGACGCTGACATGCTCGTCGACAAGTTGCAGCGTGTCGCGGTCGCTTGTCAGGATCGTGACGCGCTCTCCTGCCGCCGCGGCCCGCTGAGCGAGGGTGCCAATGACGTCATCGGCCTCAAAGCCAACAAGCTCCGAGTTCGTGAAGCCAAAGGCGGCCATCAGCGGGCGGAAGTGGACGCTCTGCTCGCGCAGGAGATCCGGAGTCTGGCGGCGGCCCGCCTTGTAGTCCGCATACTGATCGTGGCGGAAGACCTTGCCAGGGGGATCCCAGGCGACAACGACGCGCGACGGACGCTCGTCAATGAGGACTTTGATGACCATTGCGGCGAGGCCGTAGAGGGCGTTTGTCGGGAAGCCCTCGGCGGTCGCAATGCTCTCCGGAAGGGCAAAGAAGGCCCGGTAGGCCAGGCTATTACCGTCAATCAGCAGCAGCTCGCCGTCGGGTGAAAAAGGCTCCGCCATGACCGCGGACACTACCGGGAGCAGGGAACCCCGCCGGTATGCTCCCGGCTCGTTCGTCGATCCCCAGGAGCTTCCGCGTGGCCCCGACCCCGAGTGCACAGTTCAGCGTCAACCTTCGCGTGGCGACTGCCGCCGGCAGCCCCGAGGTATTCGGCGCGCTCGCCTCAGCAATTGGTGCGGTCGGCGGGGACATTGCCGGGGTCAGGATCGTGTCCGCGGACGGCACAATCGTTCGCGACCTGGCCGTGAACGCAGGTGCCCCAGAGCACGCGGACGAGATCGTCGCCGCGGCCAAGGGTGTCAGTGGCGTCAACGTGCTTGACCACTACGATCGCACCTTCCGGATGCATCAGGGTGGCAAGATCGAAATGGCGCTTTCGACGCCGCTCACCGAAGCGAACTTCGATCGCCTCGTCGGTGCCGGGGTTGCCGCCGTAGCCCACGCGATTGCCGAGGACCCGGAGCGCGCGAAGTCCCTCACGATGAAGCGCAACATGGTTGCCGTCATCACGAATGGCACCGCGGTGCTTGGCCTTGGCGACAT
>JAYTQG010000248.1:0-2944 GCA_043746815.1 Thermoleophilia bacterium
GCCGCGGGTGCGTCGACGATCGGGGGAGCCTCTACCGCGGGAGCGGCCTCAACGACCGGTGTAGCTTCGACAACCGGTACCGCTTCAACGACCGCGGCAACTTCAACAGGGGGATCAGCCTCGACAACTGGGGCAGCCTCAGCGACCGGCGCAGCCTCGACAACCGGCGCAGCGTCAGCAACGGGCTCGGCCGCGGGTGCTGCGGCAACAACCGGTGCAGCGTCAGCAGCGGGCACAGCGTCAACAACTGGTGCAGCCTCGACAACCGGAGCAGCATCAACAACCGGAGCAGCCTCATCGGCAGGAGCCGCCACCACGGGCGGCGCGACCGGAACAGCGTTCGCGCCGCGACCAAGGATGATGCCGTCAGCGAGCGCGCCGAGGAGCAAGTCGCATGAGCGAATCGCGTCGTCGTTTGCGGGAATGACGTACGTAACGTTGTCGGGGTCGCAGTTCGTGTCGACCAGGCCAATGATCGGAATGCCGAGGCGGTTGGCCTCGCGCACGGCGATGTGCTCCTTGTTCAGGTCCACGATCACAACGGCATCGGGCAGGCGGGTCATGTCCACGACGCCACCCACGTTGGTCTCAAGCTTCGCAAGCTCAGCTTCCAACGACATGCGCTCGCGTGTCGGCAACAGCTCAAGCTGACCCTCGGCCTTGCGCTTGCGCAGGTCCTGAAGACGCTTCGCGCGCGTCGACATGGTGTTCCAGTTCGTGAGCAATCCACCCAACCAGCGGTGCGACACACTCGGCATCCCGCACCGGGCGGCCTGTTCGCGCACCGAGGCTTGCGCCTGCTTCTTGGTCCCGACGAACATCACGGTCCCGCGTCGCTCTGCGATCTCTTTGACGAAGTCATAGGCCTCTTCCAGCAGAACGATGGTCTGCGTGAGGTCGATGACGTAAATCCCGCTGCGCTCGCCGAAGATGTAGCGCTTCATCTTCGGGTTCCAGCGGCGTGTCTGGTGACCGAAGTGAACTCCGGATTCCAGAAGCTGCCGCATGCTCACTGGTGGCATGTGTGCTCCGTCTGTGGTTGGTTCATGGCATAGACCACCGGACGTCCTGGCGAACCGTTTGGCAGTGCTGCCGACGGCACCTTCACCAGCCCGCGACCCGATGGGGAGTGGGTTTTCGGCCCGCAGGGAGCGGCGCCGACCGCGGAGTCTAGACCATGCGGGCGCGTGCGAGCGCCGCCTCAAGGTCATCGGGCAGCGGGCACTCCACCTCGATCACCTCGCCGGTCTCGGGATGCGGCACCGCGAGCCGCCACGCATGCAGGAACTGACGGCCGACATGCAGGGGATCTCCCCGACGTCCCCCGTAGACCGGATCGCCCGCAACCGGGTGGCGAACCGACTCCAGGTGGACCCGAATTTGGTGTGTCCGCCCGGTCTCAAGACGCACGTCCACAAAGGCAAACGGTCCGATGCGCTCCAGCAGTCGCACGTGGGTGACGGCCTCTCGCGACTGCGTTGAGGTGACCGACATGCGCGTCCTGACACGAGCATCGCGTCCAATGGGACGATTGATCGTCAGTGCGGGCGGAAAGTCGGACCCGTGGACAAGCGCCCGGTAGCGCCGCTCGATGGTCCGATCACGGAGCGCCTGTTGCAGCTTTCGATGTGCACGCGGCGATCTTGCGACGACAAGCAGCCCGCTCGTGTCGCGGTCCAAACGGTGCACGATCCCGGGACGGTCAGGGTCGTCTCCTCCGGCGATCTGATGACCGAGGAGCGCGTTGACCACCGTTCCCGTTGCGTGCCCGGCACTCGGATGGGTGACCATTCCTGCGGGCTTATTGATGATGACGAAGTGCTCGTCTTCAAAGAGGATGGGAATGCCAAGATCCTCTGCGATCAGATCACCGATGCCGCGTGGGGCATCGGACGGCTCCACGATCAGCTCCTGTCCTGCCTGGACGAGATACCGCTTCTGGCGGGGTTCGCCGTCCACGCGGACACGCCCCTCCTCAATCAGGCGTTGGGCGTCAACTCGGGACAGCACGCCATCCATCGCGGCAACCACTCGGTCGAGGCGGGCACCCGAGTCAGCCTCGTCCAGGATGCGGCGTACCAGTTCAGGTGCCATCGGTCTTCTCCTCCATCCGCCAGAGCCCGATCGCGATCAGGACAGCGCCGATGGTGATTGCCACGTCGGCAAGGTTGAAGCGCGGCCAGTGTGGAAGCGCGATGAAATCCGTGACGGCGCCACGAGTGATGCGGTCCGCGAGGTTACCGACGCTGCCGCCCATCAGTGCGCCGCCACCCCAGACCACCAGGGTGTCTCGACGGCCGACGGTGGCCAGCAATGTGGCAATCCCAATCATCGCGAGGAACGTGATGACGGCGACCGCACCTTGACGGCCGGGAAACAGGCTGAAGGCGATGCCGTGGTTGTCGACGCGCTCAAACCCAACCTCACCGAGGACGGGGTGACGCTCCCCGAGCACCAGCGTTGAGCGGACAAACCACTTGCTGAGTTGGTCGGCCACCAACGCGACGGCGCCCACCAGGGCGAACCGGCTCCAGCGGGTGCGCGACTCGCGACGAAGGCGGCGCCCGATCGCCCGGCTCAGCTGGTTGCGACGCTCGCTGTGCGGCGTGGCGCTCAGAAGCTTCGAAGGATGCTGATCGTCAGGCCCTTCAGGATGTAGAGCACGATGATTGCGACCATCGGCGAGAGGTCAACCATGCCGATGGGCGGAATAATCCGCCGAAAGACGCCGAGGTACCAGTCCGTTGACTGGTGGAAGAAGTCATACACGGCGCGCCAGAACCCGACAATTGGCGCCGAGGGAATCCAGGACATCAGGATTCGAATCAAGAGGACCACCAGGAAAACCGTGAACAGCGACTCGATGAATTGGGTCGCGAGCCGCATCAGAGCTCAGCTGCCCGCGCGGCGGCGGCCCGGACGGCATCGGCCAAGTGGGAACGCA
>JAYTQG010000249.1:0-15371 GCA_043746815.1 Thermoleophilia bacterium
CCAACGGGATTCGAACCCGTGCCGCCGCCGTGAAAGGGCGGAATCCTAGGCCGCTAGACGATGGGAGCGCGCAACCGGCGCCTGAAGATGTTACCCGGCCGGCGGTCCGCGGGGGCCGTGAGAAGTAGCATCGCCCGCGGACCATGAATCAGTTCACCGACTTCTTCCCCCAAGTGCTCATCGTTGCCGTGCTGCTGCTCGGTGCCCTGGCCGCCGCGCCCCTGGCCGCCAAGGCCAGGCTCCCAGGGCCCGCTGTGTTCCTCGCGGTCGGCATCGTGGCTGGGCTTGCGGGCGTCGCACCGGTTGATCACTTGTCCCCGTTGCGGCTGCAAGAGATCGGGGCGATTGCCCTCTACGCGATCCTGTTTCAGGGCGGGCTCGCCACCGGCCTCAGCGCATTTCGCAGCAACGCCCGGGCGATCGTTCTGCTCGGACTCCCGGGGACGCTTGCCACTGCCGCACTCCTCGCCGCGGCCAGCCACTTCGTTCTTCGACTGGACTGGTCGCTCGCCGCGATCATCGGGATTGCACTGGCGCCAACCGATCCTGCCGCGGTCTATGCGGTCCTTCGCGGGGGCGGAGACAGCCGGGCGCGTCGAATCCTTGAGGGCGAGTCGGGTGTCAACGATCCGATTGGTATCTCGCTCATGGTCGTGGCGGTGGAGTACATCTCCCGCGACGGATCGATTGGCGGGGGCGCCGGTCGCCTTGCGCAAGAACTTGGGATCGGTCTCCTCGGCGGCCTCGCTGGCGCGGGACTGCTGCTGGCCCTTCTTGCGTCGATGCCCCGTCTCGATATGGGGCTGCAAGCCGGGGCCATGGCAATCGGCGCGCTGATCGTCGGGAGTGGGACCGCCTCGCTTCACGGAAGCGGTTTCCTCGCGGTGTACATCTCGGGACTGGTTCTTTCCGACCGTTGGGCCGAACGGCGTGGGCCATGGCACGCCATCCCCGAGGCGCTTTCTGGCATCGCGGAGCCGCTCGTGTTCGGACTGCTCGGCGCCGCCTTCGCGAACTACGTCGGTTGGGATGACCTTTGGCGAGGGCTTGTCATCACGTTGATCACCGCGCTGGTCGTCCGCCCGATCGTGGCGTGGCCGTGTCTCATCGGCACCGACCTCACCCGACGCGAACGGCTCCTTGTTTCTTGGGGAGGCCTCAAGGGGGCCGTACCGTTGCTGCTGGCGGCCTATCCCGCCCTTGAATCGATCCAGTCGGCGAAGACGTCGGCGGCGATCGTGCTTGTCGCGACGGCCGCATCGGTGGTGGTTCAGGGGGCGACGTTGACGCTCGTCGCCGGGCCGGACGCCGCTACGCAGCCAGACGGGCCCTGACGGCTTCGCGTTCGAACTCCATCGTGATGCGCGTCCCCTGACCGGACGCGCCAACCTCGACTCGGCTTGACAGGGCGGCGATCATCACCAGCCCGCGACCATGAAGAGAATCCGGCTCGGGGCAAGCGGGAGGCCAGGCGAGTGGGGCGTCCCGGCCTGGCCCACGGTCGACGACGCTGACTCGGACAAGCCAGGGGCTCACCGAAAACACCACGCCGACGCTCGTTCCAGGGAGTGAGCCATGCGTTACCGCGTTCACGATCGCTTCTCCGGCAGCCACCAGGATGTCGTAACGGGCAGCGTCCTCCCACTTCGCATGCGTGAGTGCAGCTTCGAGACATGGACGGACCCTGGCTAACGCCTGTTCGTCTGCGGGCAGACAGAGCGTTCGTCCGCGCGTTCCTGACCGTCGCCGGTCGGGTGGCGCGCCGGGGCGCTCGTCGTGGGCGTTGCGTCTGCGGTTGAGATCGAACACGGCTGAAACGCTCCGTTCGGTTGCCTCGCGTACCTCTAATGACGGCAAATCAGGGCCCGGCGATACATGTGATGTCGCGACAGAACATCTCTGCCAAGGGAGGCCTGCGACACATCGCCGCCGCGTGCGGCCATTTTCCGGTACTAATCCCCGCATGAAACGGAATGGAATCCTCGCCGCAAGTGCCCTCGTCCTTCTCGGAACCTCGGGCTCGGCCCTCGCCGCCGAACCGCCGAACCAGAACGACCCCTGTGGCACGCGGGGCGAGAACACCTGCGGCACAAACGGCGTCGGCCAGTACACCCGCTACCGCTACGGAACCCGCTGGTTTGGCGATTTCCGGGGCGCAGTGGCTGGTGAGAAGCAGACGTTCTGCATCGACTTGCGCTTCTGGTACCCATCTAAGAAGTACGAGTACGAGCGCTTCGAGGGTGGGGCCGGTCTGAAGAACCGGGCCGGGGCCAACGTCCCAATCGTCGCCCAGCAGAAGATGGCCTATGTGCTTTGGAACTACGGGCGCAGTGACACGAAGGCGACGCAGGCCGCGGTCATGCTCTACACCCACGGCCAGATGGGAGACGGAGCACCCGGTGAGGTCGACCCGAAGGCTCTCGGTGCTGGCATTGCTGGCCTCTACAGTCGTATCGATGCTGAAGCCACCAAGCTGCATGGCCCGTACAAAATCTCGGCCGAGGTGCCGGACAATCTGACTGTTGCCACTCGGACGACCGCGAAACTGCGCGTGCTCTCTGCCACGGGCGCAGCCGTTCCGAACGTTGCGTTGTCCCTGAAAGCCACCGGTGCCGACGGTGTGCCCGCGACAGTTCGGACCAACGGTAAGGGAACGGCCTCGGTCGCCTTGACGCCAAATGACGTGGCCAAGGGACTGACGCTGGATGTTGAGGCGGCCGCAGTTGCGTCAGACCTCCCGAGCTTCTATCGCCCGTCATTGCCAGCACCACGTGTCAACGGGCAGCGCCTGGCGGCGCCTGCGTCACAGCGACTCAATGAGTCGGTGACACGCACCGTTGCGAAGACCGCGGTCAAGATCTCGACCACGGCGACCCCGGCGACGCTGTTGGTTGGCGAGTCGTCCAACGATAAGGTCAAGATTCGCGGCCTTGCAGCCGGCCGGGCGACGCCGATCACGGTCAACCTGTTTGGCCCGTTTCGCGCGACTTCGGACATCCGCTGTGAAGGGACGCCTGCCGCCACGTCCGTTCTGAATGCCAAGGGACCAGGCGACCTCGTGACGACCCCTGCGGTTCTCGCAAAGCCAGGCATCTACACCTACCAACTCAGCGCCCCCGGCGATGACAGCTACGACGCCGTCACGACGATCTGTGGCGTCCCCGCCGAGACCATCCGCGTCGAGGTCCAGCCAAAGGTGCGGACTGTCGTCACCTCGCCAGCCATCCGACCAGGATCCTCGATCTCGGACAAGCTCACCGTCGAGGGCCTCGTCGGCGAGCCCGTTACGGTGAACGTCAACCTCTACGGTCCGTTCGCGAGCGCGGCGGCAATCAAGTGCGACGTCGCGCCGGTCTGGACTGGCACGGTCGCCGTCCCCGCTGATGGCGATTACCTCACTGCGCCCACGGTTCTGACAACGCCCGGCTACTACGTCTACCGCGAGACGATCGCCGCGGGCGGCTTCGTCCGCGCCGCGGAGACCTCCTGTAACGACGCCGCGGAGACGGCCATCTCGATCGGTACGCCAAAAGTGCTGACCCAGGTCAGTGCGCAGCAAACAACACCGGGTTCCAGCGTCACGGATTCGATTTCCGTCACCGGCCTTGGGGTCGTCGCAGCAACGATCAATGTCGAGCTTTGGGGTCCATACCCAACCCGCGAGGCGATCAGCTGCTCAGGCACTCCTGGGTGGACGGGGACCGTCGCTGCGGCCGGGGACGGGACCTACACGACCGCCCCGGTTCCGTTGACGACAGCGGGCTACTACACCTACCGCGAGACAATCGCAGGCTCTCCTGCGAACGACGCAGCGGCCACCGCCTGCAGCGAGGCGACCGAGACAACGTTCGCGAAGGCCACTCCAAAGGTGACCACCCTCGTTTCGAGCGATGTCGTCAAGCCGGGAGACAAGCTCTCAGACAAGATCAAGGTAACTGGCCTCGGGAAAACGCCCGTCACGATCGACGTCCAACTCTTCGGTCCGTTCGCCACGAAGGCGGCAATTCGTTGCAACGTTGCTCCATTTTGGACCGGGCAGGTTGCGGCAACCGGAGACGGCGAGGTGCGCTCGGCGGAGGCTCCCGTAACGACGGCTGGCTTTTACACGTATCGCGAGACCATCGCGGGATCCCCCACCGTCGACGAGGCCGCTACGACCTGTGGTGAGACCGCCGAGACGGCTGTGGTCGCTCCCGAGATTCACACCGGGCGCGGCGACCAGGCACGCCCCGTGCGGGTCCAGACCGCGGAAGGCCCGGCCCCAACGCGCGTTCGTGTTCCCAAGCTGAACATCGATGCTCCCGTCGACTCCGCTGGCATTGACACGACGAAGGGGCTCCTCGCCGTTCCCGTCAACATCTCCCGCCTCGGTTGGTGGGTGGATGGCGCCTCGCCGGTGGACGCCACCGGGACCGTGCTGATCGCCGGTCACGTCGACAGTGCCCGCGTCGGTCGCGGCGCATTCTTCCGCCTGAAAGACGCGCGTGCGGGA
Source organism: Thermoleophilia bacterium (assembly GCA_043746815.1). Classification (GTDB taxonomy): domain Bacteria; phylum Actinomycetota; class Thermoleophilia; order Miltoncostaeales; family Miltoncostaeaceae; genus JAYTQG01. Next base: position 4,493 of record JAYTQG010000249.1, read on the forward strand.
GACCGGATTGAGGTGATCACGGGCGGCAAGACGGTGGCCTACAAGGTGCAATCCTTGCGCTCCATCGTCAAGAAGGCCATTCCGGCGACCGTCTATTCGCAGCGCCTGGGCAAGCGGCTCGTGCTCGTAACCTGCGGCGGCCCGTTCGATACGAATGCTGGTTCCTACCAAAACAACATCATCATCACGGCGGTTCAGGCTTAGCCGTGGGGTGGTGCGCGGAGCCCGACGTCAGACGTCCACTGAGCCGATCTATCGTCGCCCAGCGGCACAAACGACGCGCTTCACTCCTGGCGGTGTCGGGCGTCGGCGCCATCCTGGTAGCCCCGGGTTGTGGTGGATCGTCGACACCTGGGACAACCGCGACCTCGACGTCAACCACCCCGGTCTCCGTCTCGACGACGATGCCAACGGTGGCGCTCCCGATCAACTCCGTCGGGCGTCAGATGGCCTGGGTCATCGCAACGATGAACGGGCCGAAGCTCCCAAGCGACGCCGAACTCATCGCGCGCTTCGCACCGGCTTTTCTGGCCGCGATCCCGCCCGACCAAATCCGCTCCGTATTCACACAACTCGCCTCGACGAAGCCATACCGGGTGACCGCCATCTCCGTCCATGAGGCCGCGGCACTTGCCGTCGAGGTCGTCGACTCCGCTGGTTCCAAGGTTGGCATTGCGATGCAGCTGAGCCAGGGACGCATCGCGGGCCTGCAGGCGCAGCCGGTCTCGGCCACGCCCCGACCCACCAACTGGACCGGAGTGCGTGATGCGCTCGCGAAGGTTGGCACCAACCAGGGGCTCCTGGCCGCAGAAGTCAGGGGCGACGGAACCCTCACACCGATTGCGGAGGTGAACGCCGACCGCACGCAGCCGATCGGCTCGACGTTCAAGCTCTACGTACTTGGCGCGTTGGCGCAGGCTGTCTCCAATGGCGACGCCCGCTGGAAAGAGCCGCTGCGGGTGGTCAGCCGCTACAAGAGCCTGCCGAGTGGCCGACTACAAGATGCACCCGCAGGTCGGACGCTTCCATTGCAGGAATTCGCAACGCGGATGATTTCCGAGAGTGACAACACGGCCACCGATCATCTCATTGCTCGCCTTGGGCACAGGGCGATTGAGCGCTCGATGGTGGCGATGGGCAACGCCAACGCAAGTCGGAACGTTCCACTTCTCACGACGCGGAACCTCTTTCAGCTCAAGGCGACAGCCAAGCCCTCGCCGCTACTCGCGACCTACGCCAAGGCGGGTGAGGCCGAGCGGCGACAGATCCTTCAGCGACTCGACGTTGACCCGCAGCCGCTGCGTGTCGGCAGGAACGGAACAACGATCTGGTCGGCCCCACGCGCGGTCGACCGAGTGGAGTGGTTCGCCTCACCATCGGACCTCGCCCGGGCCCAGGTCTATCTCGCGCGGCAAGGCAGACAGCCAGCGCTTGCCGCTGTCAGCGCAGTCCTATCGAAGAACCCCGGCGTACCGCTCGACCGTTCAAAGTGGCCGCACGTGGCATTCAAAGGGGGATCAGAACCGGGCGTCGTGGCCGTCTCTTGGTACCTCGTCCGCGCAGACGGCCGCGCCTTCGTGCTCGCCCTGTCGGCCTCCGATACCAAGAAGCCCGTCAGCGAGGATGGGATCGTCACGGCCGCGCAGGGCGCAGTCGACATCCTTGCCCGGAAACAGTAGGAACACCCAACCCAAGGGGAACTCGCCATTTCTCAGGAACGGAGTCTCCAGTAACCCCAATGCTCCAGGGAGCGGCTCCAGACGAACAACGCATTGGAGAACAGAGCTACGGCGCCCAGTCCAGGTGGCGAACCCGGTGGCGCGTTTCCGCGTATCGGGTCGCCTCCCAAACGATGAGGGCAACCATGACCCCGGCGACGATCGCGAGATCGGCGAGGGCGGGGACCCGGACACCAATCGGAATCGCCGCGAGAAGGACTGCCGTCGCAACAGGGCGCGAGCGGCCCACCGTTCCGATGGCCCGGAGGCGGAGCGCGACAAGCCCGCCAACCATCAAGGCTGTCCCGATGTGGAGTGCGTAGGGCGGAACACCATGCATCGCGTCGCCGAGTTGGTGTCCCTCGGTGCCACTCACGTAGCCGAGGACCTTCTTGACGCCAAGTGCCGCCAGGACGATCCCCGCGACCATCGGGAGATGTAGGTAGCTGTAGACATCGCGGGCATGGGCGGTTTGGTCAGCTCCGGTCTTCTTGGCGAGGTTTCGTTCTGCTGCCAGCGCCGTGACGTCGAAGTAGATCCACCACATCGCTCCGGTCAACGCGATGCCGAAGACGGACGCAACGACAATCGGCCAGGAAATGGCACTACTGCTACTTACGCCGCTTCCGATGGAAACGATTGATTCACCGAGGGCGATGATGATGACCAGGCCGTGGCGTTCGGCGAAATGGCCAGCGGAGCGCAGGCGCCAACCCGACGCCCCGATCGCCTGCGTTCCAGCGTAGTCGACCACGATTGCGCCCAACCAGAACCAGAGTTGCCAGGCGTTTCCGAGGACGGCGCCCACAATCGCGAGGACAATTGACGCGGACATCACCGCGCCGAATTTGTTGAGCTGCCGCATCAGGCCAGCGTCGCCACCCGATCTCGCCGCAACTACAAATAGCCCAAGGTGAATACATCGGACGATTCCGTAGCAAACCGCCAGAACGAGTGGGCCGTCCAGCCCGCCGGGGCGGTCACTGAACGACTCTGGCACCGCCAGCGCGGCGACGAACATCGTTGCCATCACCGCAAAGAAGACTGAACGGGTAACGCCCTCGTCCGCCTGAATGTTGTTTCCAAGCCACGAGAAGCCGACCCAGCACCACCAGAAGAGCGTCAGGATGACCAGTCCGCGAACGACTCCGCGGGCTGTGAGGTCGTTGGCCATGAACTGCGTGACCTGTGTCAGCGCATAGACGAAGACCAGGTCGAAGAAGAGTTCAAGGGCGGTGACCTTGGCGTCTTCGTTCACGATTTGGACGCGTTGTCGCTGGCTGGTCGTCACGTCCGAAAGGCTCCCACAACGCGCCTCGCCTATGCTGAGGTCGTGGCGGACAGTCTTTCACTCGGCGAGGCCGCCGCGGCCCTTGGCGTAAGCGTTGACACCGTGCGCCGTTGGGACCGCGCCGGACGCATCACGACGACTCGTGACGCCGCCAACCGTCGGCGCGTTCCCGTGTCCGAAGTGGAGCGCCTCAGCGGGAGGACTCAGCGCGAGCCGACGGGCGAACCACTGTCGGCGCGCAATCGCTTCCCGGGGATTGTGCGCTCGGTGCAGGTAGACGGCATCCTCGCCCTCGTCGAGATCGAGGCGGGCCCACACCGCGTGATTTCCGTGCTCACACGGGACGCCGTTGAAGAACTTGGCCTCGCGCCTGGGGTCCATGCGACGGCGGTTGTCAAGGCGACCTCGGTGATGGTCGAACACTCGCGTTGAACGCAGGTGTCGTGATTCTCGCGGCGGGGAGCGCCGAACGTTTCGGTACTCCAAAACAGCTGGCGCTCCTCAACGGGCGCCCCCTTCTGCAGCATGTCCTGGACGCGGCCGCCCAGTCACGCGTTGGGCCCATTGTCCTCGTTCTCGGCGCGAGTGCCGACGCGATGCGCGCCGGGGTGACGCTCCCCCCGGGTACCACAGTGGTTGTGAACGACGCGTTCGCGACGGGCCAGTCGTCGTCGCTTCGCGTGGGACTCGCCGCTCTTCCTGCCGACGTTCGTCGGGCCGTGATCCTTCTTGCGGACGAACCATTGGTGGACCCAGATGCGATTCGCGCGGTCGCCACCGCGAGCGGCGGACCGATCCTTCGATGCTCCTATGCCGGACGGCCAGGCCACCCGATCGCGCTCGATCGATCCATCTGGGACCAACTCGGCGGGGAAGCCGACGAAGGGGCCCGCGCGTTGATCGCGCGGAGTCCGGAACTTGTCACTGACGTCCCCGTCTCGGGCAGTCCGCCGCGGGACGTCGACACCCCGGCCGACTTGGAGTCGCTACACGCCAGCGATGAGGGCTGAGAGCGTCTCCAGCTCGGCGAGGTTGTGGCCGGAGGCGAAGTGGTCAATGTACGGCAGCGCGGCGGCCATGCCGCGCGCGAGCGGCGCGTAGTCCGGGTTTTCTTGGAGTGGGTTCACCCAGACCACCCGGTGGGAGAGACGAGCGAGTTGGGCCATCTGGATCGAGACCTCAGCAGGATCGCCGACGTCAAGGCCGTCCGAGCAGATCACGACAACCGCCCCCCGGACCGTTGATCCGCGTCGGTCGTGAAGGAGCGAGCGCAGCGCATCACCGATGCGCGTTCCGCCGTCCCAATCAACCGCGGCCTCGGCCGCACGGGCTAACGCGCGGTCCACATCGGCACCACGCAGAACGGCGGTCAGACGCGTCAATCGGGTGCTGAATGAAAACGCCTCCCAGTGCTGGTCCACTCCGAGCGCCGCATGCGCGTAGAGAAGGAGCGCCCGAGAGTGGGCGGCCATCGACCCGGAAATGTCGAGCAGCAACACAATTCGACGCAGGCGCAGACGGCGTTGCCGGTGAGCGATTCGGACCGGCTCGCCGCCCGTTCGCAGCGCTTCCCGGATGGTTTTTCGGAGGTCAATTTCCCCCCGCCGGGCGTTACCGCGCCGACGGGTGCGCCGAAGGGGCGCGACCAACTGAAGTCGTCCCATCAGCCGTGCGAGTTCATCAAGTTCAGCTCGTGTCATCCGGGCAAAACTCCGCATACGGAGCGACTCGTGCGTGCTGGCAAGGGCTGCTTCAGGTTCGCGCCCCGCAATGTCCGTCGCCCGTCCGGCCATGTCGTTCGCAGGCGCGCCGCTCAGCTGAAGCCTTGGGCGCGTCTTCGGCCGCTCTGGCTGAACACCGCCGAAGTAGGCCCGAAAGCAGCGATCGTAGATCGGCAGATGGTCTGGCCGCGAGATCAGCGTCGCCTGGCCAATCCAGTAGAGATCATCGCCGCCAAGACGGGATGCGCCGTCGCAGAAGGATTGAACCCGACGCGGGTCGGCCGGGACGCCCGCTGTGCGAAGCATCCTTCCGAAATCGACGAGCGGGCGGAGACTCAATCGCGTGGAGCGACAAGCTCCGCGAGTTCGCGTTCGACGCGCTGAAGGTCGTCGCGGTTCTTCACGGCCGAGCCGATCGTGTCACGGGCAGCGTCCGCAGTTACCTCCTTCGCGCCGATCAGTTGCAGCGCCTGGGTCCAGTCGATCGCCTCCGCCGGGCCCGGCGGCTTGACGAGTTCCATCTCGCGAAGGCGCGCCACGGCACCGGCAACTGAGTGTGCGAGTGCGTCCTCCACCCCAGGGACCCGGACCCGGATGATCTCGGTTTCACGCTCCAAACTTGGGTAGTCGATCCAGTGGTAGAGGCAGCGACGCTTCAGCGCATCGTGCAGCTCGCGAGTGCGGTTTGAGGTCACAATCACCAGCGGCGGCGTTTCAGCGGTGATCGTCCCAAGCTCCGGGATCGTCACTTGAAAGTCAGACAGGATCTCCAGCAGGAACGCCTCAAACTCATCGTCGGCGCGGTCAAGCTCGTCGATGAGGAGCACCGCCCGTTCGCCCGCTCGAAGGGCCTTGAGGAGCGGTCGTTCGAGCAAGAACTCTTCCGCGTAGAGGCCGGTGACGTCGGTCGAGTCTTGAACACGCGCGCGAAGGAGCTGGCGGGCGTAGTCCCATTCGTAGAGCGCCTGTGAGGCATCGATACCTTCGTAGCACTGGAGGCGCACCAACTCGGCGCCGGTCAGGCGAGCCAGCGCCTTTGCGACCTCGGTCTTCCCGACACCAGGCTCCCCTTCAAGAAGGAGTGGGCGCCCCATGCTCGCGGCCAGGAAAATCGCCACTGCCAGACCACGGTCGCTGAGATAGCCGTCGGTGCGGAGACCGTCAGCGACATCGTCGGGGCTGGAGAGGGGGCCCATAGGGCGCACACTATCTACCCGTCGCTGGCGCGACTCGTGAGCCGACCGGCCTGGACGCGCCATCCCTGGCTTGTCAACGTCCGAAGCCATTCGACGAGATTCCGTCACCTCCAGGCCGCGGCTGATCGTTGTGAATTCCGTTTATAGGTGTATTCTGTCGACAACGGAATGAATGTAAAACCGGAATATGACCCGAGCAAGCTGCTCGAAACCCTGCCTGCGCCCAGGGTAGTCGACGTCGTTCGTCGTTCGTTGGACCACCTCATCGGCCGCTTTCCAGCCTCGTGGTTGCTGGAGGTACGCGCGGAGGTTCGGGTTGCGAACAGAAGCATCGATGCGATCGTCGACCTCGTCGCCTCGGATCGAACCGAGGCACGGCTCGTCGTCGAAGCAAAACTCACGGTCGAACCCAGCGAGGTCTCGGCCCTCATTTCACAGGCCAGAGATCTTGCTGCCCTCCTGGACAACGATCGTTCGCCGTCAGCTCTCATCGTCGTTGCGCGCTATCTGTCCCGCCCGGTTCGTAACCGGCTCGACGAAGCAGGCATCGGGTACGCCGATGCGACCGGCAACTTGCTGCTTCGTCTCGAACGTCCGGCGCTGTTCATCCGGGACATTGGTGCCGATCGCGACCCCTGGCGTGGGCCCGGCCGCCCCCGCGGGACTCTCAAGGGCGCAACCGCCGCCCGCCTCGTCCGAGCGCTCGCCGACTTCGCCCCTCCGTTCAGCGTTCCCGAGCTTGCGAAACGAAGCGAGACGTCAATTGGGGCCACCTACCGGATGGTCGAGTTTCTCGAACGGGAGGACCTCATCACCCGCGAGCCGCGGTCACCGATTTCTCGGGTCGACTGGCGCGGGATTGTCCAGCGCTGGGGTGATGACCTGGGCACTGGACAGTTGGATCGGATGTCGCTGTACTTGGAGCCGCGTGGTCTTCCCGCGTTGCTCTCGAACCTGGCCACGGCGGGTGACCTGCGCTACGTCCTCACAGGGACCCTCGCCGCCCGGTATTACGAAGAGCACGTGCCATCGCGTCTCGCGGTCCTGTACGCGGATCCCGTGGAGCCACTGATTGAGCATCTTGGACTCCGCGAATCGCCAGCTGGGAATGTTCTCGTAGGCGTGCCGATGGACGGCGTCGCGTTCGCGCGAGCGAGCACAAAGGGGGCTGGCCTCGTCGTCGCCGCGCCGAGCCAGATCGCCGTCGACCTGCTTGGTGGACCTGGGCGCGGGCCGGGCGAGGCTGAGGCGCTCCTCGACTGGATGGAACGGAACCCCGGTGCCTGGCGCACGTAGCGCGGAGATCCGGGCCCGGGCGGCACTGATCGACGTGCTTGAGGCGTTGGGTGCGCATCGAGACGCCGTCGTTCTTATTGGAGCGCAGGCGATCTACCTCCAAACCGGTGAGGCCCCCGTCGCCCTCGCGCCCTTCACGAAGGACACTGACCTTGCCCTCGACGCGCGGGCACTGAATGAGGAGCCTCGCATCGAACGCGCGATGGTGACCGCCGGGTTCGTCCTTAACGCTGTCGACACTCAACCCGGAAGCTGGATCAGTCAGGATGGAATCCCGGTGGACCTCATGGTGCCGGAGGCACTCTCTGGGAGAGGTGGACGTCGCGGCGCTCGAATTCCTCCCCACGCCGCAAACGCCGCACGGCGCGCAGTGGGTCTTGAAGCAGCCGTGGTCGACAACAAGGTGACGCGGATTGACGCTCTCGATCCCGACGATCCACGATCACTTGAGGTTCGTGTCGCAGGTCCCGCCGCCCTTCTCGTCAGCAAGCTCCACAAACTCGGCGAACGGCTCAACTCGCCGGGCCGCCTCCTCGACAAGGACGCCCACGACGTCTACCGCCTTCTCGCGGCTTGCCCGACCAGGGAGCTTGCACACACGCTCGCTCGGTTGGGCAATGACGACCTCGCAACCTCGGTCACGTGCGTGGCAATCGAATTGCTCGAAGAGCTGTTTGGCCGCTCACCCGAGGCCCTCGGTAGTCAAATGGCCGGACGTGCCGAGACCGGCATTGGTGCACCTGCGACCGTCGCGGCATCCGTATCGCTCCTCGCGGCTGACCTCCTTACAGCGCTCCGGCACGAGAGGTGATCGAAGCTCGCTATGTCGGGACCGACGAGGTTGTCGAACACGCAGAAGAGGCCATCTTGGTGTCAGAGGTCGGCTCTCCCCGACGCATCGGCGCGCTTCGGGCTAGCGGGAGCGGATGCTGGTCGTTACCGAGCCGAATGGCGTGATGGTGGCGAGTGCCCGATCAGGACGACGAGAACACCTGGATCAACGTCCTCCACGCCTCCGACGGCGCGTGGGGCATCGGCGGGCGCAAGTACACCAATGCTGCGATCGTCGAGGCTGCTGACGCCGCGGACTCATCAGCGTAGGCGACTTGTAGCGGGCGACCGCCAGGATTAGTATCGAACGGTACAAACCGATCCATTGCGACAGGTTTTTCCCGATGAGAGACATCCTCCCCGCGCTTGTCCGTTGGACGAATGCGGGCATCAGGTTCGTCACAGCCACAGTCACCTCCGTAGAGCGCTCTGCTCCGAGAGGTCCTGGGGCAACGATGGCGGTCTCGGAGGATGGAGAGGTCGTCGGTTCGGTCACCGGAGGGTGCGTTGAGCCCGCGGTAATCGCAGAGGCCGAGGGGATTCTGGCGGGCGCTCCTGCGCGTCTGATGGCCTTTGGAATCGCCGATGACGAGGCCTTCGAGATCGGCCTCCCTTGCGGCGGCAGCGTGCGTATCCTCGTCGCCCCAGGCCAACCCGAAACGCTGTTAGCCCTGGATGCCGCCCTTGACGCAGAGCGACATGTCGCGGTCGTGACGGACCTCGCGGGCGCATCAATCGGCAAATCGCGCCTGGTCGACGCTGACGATCTCACCGGCGACGCCGAGCGACGGGTCAGCCTGGCAGAGACCGGAACCGTTGGGGACGACGACACCCTTCAACTTGTTGCGGTGTACGCACCTCGCCCGCGGATGTACGTCTTCGGCGCCATCGACTTTGCGTCCGCACTTGCGAAAGTTGGCTGCTTCATGGGTTTCCGGGTCACCGTCTGCGATGCCCGCGCGACGTTCGTCACCCGGGAGCGCTTCCCCGTTGCGGACGAGCTTGTCGTCGCTTGGCCGCACGAGTTGATCGCCAGCTCATTCGTTGACGAGCGCACTGCGATCTGCGTCCTCACCCACGATGCGAAGTTCGACGTCCCCGCATTGAAGGCTGCGCTCGCAACACCCGCTGGCTACATCGGCGCGATGGGCAGCCGTCGCACGACCGAGCGCCGCACTGAACGCCTCCGCGCGGAGGGCGTCACCGAGGACGAACTCGCGCGCATTCACGCACCCATTGGACTCTCGCTTGGTGCGAAATCCCCTGAGGAGGTTGCCGTCGCCATCGCCGCCGAAATCGTCGAAGAGCGCCATGCGCGCAGTCGAAGCGCCCACGTGTCGGTATGAAGATCGAGAACTCATTTGAAGTTCCGGGAACGCCTGAGGAGACACTCAACCTGCTCCTCGACGCCGAGAAGGTTGTCCCGTGCATGCCCGGTGCGACCTTGGTCGAGATCGTCGACGACCGAAACTGGCGCGCCAAGATGAGCATCAAGCTCGGACCGGTCGGGATGGACTTCGACAACAAAGTCCACCTCGAGTCGATCGACCGCGAGGCTGGCACCGTGCGGATGGGCCTCTCCGGTCGCGATTCCCGTGGCAAGGGCGGCGCCGAGGGATCCGTCGACGCCACCTTCACCGCGGTGGCAGCGGGAACTCGGGTTGACATGGTGACCGACCTGAGGTTCTCCGGACAGGCCGCGCAGCTTGGGCGGCCAAATATCATCCAAGACGTCGCCTCCAAAATGGTCGGGCAATTTGCCACCTGCCTCGGGTCGAAGATGGCGTACGAGCGTCAGGCCGCCGAGGCCATCGCCGACGGCGACCCGGCTACGGTGCCTCCTCCCCCGCCTCCTGCCCCTGCTGCGAAAGCCGTCTCCGTCGTTTCGATTATTGGGGCCGTGATCAGCGGCGCCATCGCCCGTCTGTTCAAGCGTTCTTCAGCCCGGCCCTAGAAAGGCATGCCCATGAAACACATTGCCATCACCGTAAACGGGACGCGACATGAGCTTGATGTCGAGCCGCGAGAACTCCTCGTTTACACCCTTCGCGAACGTCTGGTCCTCACAGGAACAAACGTCGGCTGTGACACATCCAGCTGCGGTGCCTGCACCATCCACCTGGATGGCGAGGCGGTCAAGTCGTGCACCATGCTCGCCGTCCAGGCCGATGGCCGCGAGGTCACCACAATCGAGGGGCTCAGCAACGGCACGATGCACCCAATGCAGACCGCCTTTCAGGAGCACCACGCCCTGCAGTGCGGCTATTGCACACCGGGGATGATCATGGCGGCTGTCAGCCTGTTGGACGACAATCCGAACCCCACTGAAGACGAGATCAGGCACGGCCTTGAGGGCAACCTTTGCCGCTGCACCGGGTACCACAACATCGTCAAGGCCGTTCAGGCCGTGGCCGGAAGCTAGGGGAGCGTAATGGCAACCACTGAGCAAGCACCACGCACTGGCGTCATCGGATCCCGGCAACTGCGCAAGGAAGACCCGGAGCTGATCACCGGTCAATCCCGCTATGTGGACGACATCACCGTCCCCGGGATGCTGTACCTCCACATCGTGCGCAGCCCCTTCGCCCACGCGAAGATCAATGGAATCAATATCGCCGCAGCCGAGGCCGCGCCGGGTGTCGTTGGCGTCTACACCGCCGAGACACTGGAGTTCGCCGGGCCGCTGGTCATGGCATGGCCGATCAATGACGAGGTCAAGAACCCGGCCCACCACCCGTTGACCAAAGACAAGGCCCGCTACGTTGGCGACCCCGTTGCCGTCGTCGTGGCCGACTCGCGGGTCGCGGCGATTGACGCCTCGGAGCT
>JAYTQG010000250.1:0-2918 GCA_043746815.1 Thermoleophilia bacterium
CCTCAGCTACGACGAGATTGACGTTGTCGTTCACCCGCAGTCGTTGGTGCATGCCCTCGTGACACTCGATGACGGCAGCCAATTGGGTCATCTGGGACCGCCCGATATGCGAATTCCCATCGGTCACGCGCTTCGCTGGCCAGCGGCCCCACCCACGCGCGAGCCGTTCAGTCTGGCGGGTCGGACGATGAGCTTCGAACCACCGGATGAGGCCACCTTTCGTTGTCTTCCCCTTGCCCGGGAGGCGGGCCGTACGGGAGGGACGGCGCCAGCCATTTTGAACGCCGCGAACGAAGTCGCAGTCGCTGCATTCCTCGACGGGCGGATCGGCTTCCTTCAGATCGCGGACACCGTCGAGAGAACACTTAGCCTGGTGCATTCCGAGCCAGCGGCTACCCTTGACGACGTCCTTGATGCTGACGCCCGTGCGCGGGCCAGCGCCTCCCAACACCTCGGAGTGACCCCCTGACGTTCGTCAACATTCTCGTCTTCATCGCACTCTTGATGGTGCTGGTGATGATCCACGAGCTGGGGCACTACTTTGCAGCCAAGAAGTGCGGGATGCGCGTGGAGCGCTTCTCGATCTTCTTTGGGAAACCAATCGTAAAGTGGCAGCGCGGCGAGACCGAGTGGCGTCTTGGTTGGCTTCCCCTCGGCGGGTACGTAAAGATCAGCGGTATGACACGCGAGGAGAACCTCCCCGCGGACGTTGTTCCGCGGGCGTACTACGCGGCGCCGTTCTGGAAGCGCTTCGTCACGATCTTCGCCGGACCGGCAGTCAATATCGTGCTCGCATTTTTCGTGTTCGCGGCGTACTTCTGGATCGGCCCAGAGATCTACCGCCCGGTCAACCAGGTGGCCTCGGTCTCGGAAAAGTCCCCCGCGAAGAAGATCGGTCTGGCGGTCGGCGATCGTCTCGTCTCCGTCAACGGGGTCAAGGTTGTCGATGACAAGATTCTCCCCGCACAGAAGGAACTGCAGAAGCACGCAAACGGGACGGTTACGGTGGTGTTCGACCGCGCTGGCGTCACGCGAACCGAGCGCGCCAAGTTGGCATCGGTGGACGCGGGAGAGGGACGGCGCGTCGGACAACTCGGATTCCAGTTCGTCCAAGTGTCCACCGGGCGCCGCCAGAGCTCCGGTTTTGGCGGCAGTTTCGTTGATGCCTTCTCCTACTCGAAGTACTGGGGCGAACTGCAGTTGAAGGGCTTCGGCCAGCTTTTCACGAGCCAGGCGGCCCGTGATCAGACGTCCAGCATCGTGGGGATCGGAGCGGCCTACGACATCGTGTCCGAAGACGGCTGGCTGAGCGTGGTTCGGTTCTTCGGCCTGATTAGCCTGGTGCTTGGCGTCTTCAACCTCATCCCGATTTTGCCGCTGGACGGTGGACACATCCTCTTCGCGGCGATCGAGAAGGTCCGCGGCAAACACCTCTCGCGGGTGGCGTATGAGCGAAGCGCAATCGTCGGCCTGGTCATCCTGGGGCTCCTCTTCGCCCAGGGCCTCACCAATGACATCGGACGGCTGACGGGCGCAGGCTTCCGGCCGTAGGCTGACGGCCATGAGCGCACTCCTACCGCGCCGGACGGTTGCCTGCCGTGTCGGCGACGTGATCGTCGGCGGCGGCGCCCCCGTTGTCGTTCAGTCGATGACCAATACCGACACCGCGGACGCGGAAGGCACGGCCCGCCAGGTCGCCGAACTCGCGAACGCGGGGTCCGAGCTTGTCCGGATTACGGTCAACAACCGGGCCTCCGCCGCGAAGGTTGCGGAGGTGCGCCAGCGGCTGCTCGACGACTACGGGGTGAGCGTCCCGATCGTGGGGGACTTTCACTACAACGGCCACACGTTGCTGACCGAGTTTCCCGACTGCGCTGAGACCCTCGACAAGTTCCGCATCAACCCCGGAAACGTCGGTCGCGGCGCCCGTCATGACAAGAACTTCGCAACAATGATCGAGGTCGCCCGGGAGTACGACAAACCCGTCCGCATTGGTGTGAATGCGGGGTCCTTGGACCCCGAGTTGATGGACACACTGATGGACGAGAACGCCAAGCGTGCCGTGCCCGAGAGCGCAGAGTCCGTTCTTCGTCGCGCGATGGTGCGGAGCGCACTTTCGTCCGCGGAGGCCGCCGAAGAACTCGGCCTTGGGCACGACAAGATCATCCTGTCATGCAAGGTCAGTCGCCTGCCGGAGATGGTTGCCGTCTACGAGGACCTCGCGGCCCGGTCGGACTATCCCTTGCATTTGGGTCTGACCGAGGCGGGAATGGGATCCAAGGGCATCATTGCGACCAGCGCGGCGCTTGCGATCCTGCTCCAGCAGGGGATCGGTGAGACCATCCGCGCGAGCCTCACTCCCGAGCCGGGCGGGGATCGGACGCTTGAAGTGCGCGCCTGTCTGGACCTCCTTCAGGCACTTGGGATTCGGAGTTTTCGCCCACAGGTGACCGCCTGCCCCGGATGCGGGCGAACGACTTCGAGCACCTTTCAGGAGCTGGCCCAGGCGATCGACGAACGTCTTGAAGGGAGAATGGCAGCGTGGCGCACGGAGCGTCCTGGCGTCGCTGAGCTGACGGTAGCGGTGATGGGATGCATCGTGAATGGCCCTGGCGAAAGTCGGGCCGCCAACATCGGCATCAGCCTTCCGGGAACCGGTGAGGAGCCGCGTGCGCCGGTCTATGTCGACGGGCAGAAGGTCGTTACGTTGGAAGGTGCGACCCTCGCGGAGGACTTCATGCGGATGGTGGAGGAGTACGTCGAGACGCGGTATCCGGTTGCGCCCTAGCATTTTGCTAGTTTTGCGCAGCGAACATGGCGACGAAAGCAATAGCTCTTTGGCTCGTCTCGGCGTGATTCACCTCCGGTGAGCGACGCCTTCAAACTTCTGGCAGCGCTCGGTCTGGTCTTCGCGACCG
>JAYTQG010000251.1:0-14943 GCA_043746815.1 Thermoleophilia bacterium
CCGCCGCTGCACCCGGAACCATGTCGGCGATGACGCAGTGCTCGGCAATGTCAGGTCGCCCGCGCAGGAGGCCAGCGACCATCGCGCTGCCCATCGCCCCGGCCCCAACTAATCCAAGCGACCCGGGCCAGCTCACGGGGTACCGTTCGTTCCAAGCGTTGCGGCGTACCTCGGCAGGTGCGAGTAGCCCTCCGGGCGCGTCGTGATCTCAACTCCGTGGCCGATCATCAGGGCTGCGACCTCGTCAGCAGTCAGCGAACCGGTGACGTTGAGTCTGCGGGACAGGTCGATCAGGAGTGCCCGGTGGTCGCCCAGGATGTCGCGTGTCTGCGCAACGAGCCGGGACATCATCTTTTCGACATCGGTCTCGGCTGTGGTCTTATCCATCGCGTAGGCGAATTCCATGGTGTAGGTGGCCTGGAACTCCTCGTCGAAACCGTAGCGACGCACATAGTCGAGCGCGAGCATCGTGGCTTTCTCACGGTCCTCTCCCCTGCCGATCGTCGCATCGGCCTCCCCGAAAACGACCTCCTCGGCCAGACCACCAGCGAGGAGCACCCGGATCTTTCGCACCATGCTGTCGCGCGTCTCCAACACATCGTGCGGAAAGGTGAAACCCGCGGCATAGGTCGCCGCGATCCGCGAGGTCAGCTGCAGGGGAGCCAGCCCGAACTCGACGGCGTATGCCACCGCGTGGCCGGCCTCGTGCACGCTGACGTTCGCGAGGACGTCCCCGGTGCGCCGCTGACGTGCCTGGTCGAGACGCCCGGTGAACGGACGCGTCACGACGGTCGCGCCGTCCAGCGACGCGCGAATCTCCGACTTCTCGGCGTCGTAGTCCAGGTCGATCCGCGTTGCACCCTGGGATATCGCCTCGAAGAGGGAAAACGCGAGGTTTCGTTCCAGGACGTCGATCACGCTTGACAGCACCGGGCGCACGCCCTGCGATGGGAAGACGCCATTGCGGTAGATGAGCTCGGCGATCGCGTCCCCGACGTGGACATCGATGCCGAACCGTTCCTTCGTGGACGCGACGATGCGCGCGATCTCCTTGGCAATCAGCTCTTCGAAGTCAGCGCGCCGCAGGCTCGGGTAGATCAGATGAATGTTCCCGAACCGTGACACCTGCTCCGGCTTGAAGCGCTTCGTCAACGCCTGCTTGATGTCGACGACGCTGATCTTCTCCGTGAAGGCGTGGAAGATGTCCGCGTCCACATCCGCCTCGTCCGTCATCCGGGCAACTTGGAAGGCATCGTCAAGGTTCCCGCTGACGAGAATCAGGGTGGACGAGTGGTCCACCGGTTCGTAGATGCGCTTACGCCTGAGGGCATGCTCGAGCTCCGGCAGCAGCTCGGCGTTCGACCGCCCGGCAAGGTCCTCGACCGACTCCTCAAGCCCGAATGTCTGGCGCAGGCTCTGGGCCTGCCAGATGCCAATCGGGGAATCGGGGTCCACATCCTCCCCGCGATCCTTACGTCGGCGTGAGTCCTTCGCGCCGAAGTAGACCTCGGAGTAGAGGCTGTCCAGCGACGCCCGCTCGCGGCGTGCGAGGCGCCCATCAGAGAGCAGTTCCCAAAAGTCCGTGAACTTGGTGTCCTGAATCGGCTTGCCGTCCGTGTCCAAGGTGTTGAAGCGCTGAATCTCGTCAAACAGAACGATTTTGGGACGCGAGTCGTTAAGGGTGTTTCGGTCGAGCACCGTCGAAACCGAGGTGATCCAGCTGGTCGTATCACCATTGGAGAGTTCGACCTCAGCGAAGCGCTCCTGGAAGTCCAGGGCCCGCACCAATCGGCGGACGAGGTCGGTCTTACCGACGCCCGTCATACCCCACAGGTTCACGATCAGTGGGCGCGTCAGGACCTCTGGCATGAGGTACCACACGCGGATGCAGTCGATGATCTCGTCAACGATCGCATCGATCCCGACGAAGACGGACTTCAGTTCCGACCGCGCCTGATCCAGCCGGTCGTTCCGCGTTCGCATCAGTTCCCGGTCGACGGTGATTCGCCCGGGTGATGTGGGTGCCGCCTTCTTTGCCATCGGCGCATTCTGCAGGAGGACGGCCCTACTCAGCAGAGAGCCGACGCGAGGGAGGGCTGAACGACCCTCTAGTACTGGTTGAAAAAGCCCCGCTCCATGAGACGTGCGCGTTCCTCGGCGGACACTTCGACATTGCGCGGGGTGAGCAGGAACACCTTGTCGGCGACGCGCTGCATGCCGCCGTCGAGGGAGTACGTAAGCCCGCTGGCGAAGTCGATCAGGCGCCGCGCCAACTCGTTGTCAGCGGCCTGCATATTGATGATGACCGGCACGTTCTGCTTGAACTTGTCGCCGATCTGCTGGGCGTCATTGAACGCCTTCGGGACGATTAGGTTGACCTCCTGCGGCTGGCGCGAGGAATCCGCCGAACGCACAGCGCGCGGACCGACGGTGGTCTCGTCCGAGAAGATGTCGTCGAATTCCTCGGCGCGACGGCGCGTTGAGCCGATGCGACGGACGTTTGGACGATCCTCGTAGGAGCGCTCCAGGTCGTCGGGCTCGCGTGCCGGTCGACGGCGCGGGGTCTCCTCTTCGTCGTCGTAGTACTCCTCCTCGTCGTCGGACATGCCGAAGTAGGCGAGCACCTTCCGCCATTGGTCGCCGAGTGCCATCCGTTTACCCCTTCGCCCGTTGGAAAAGACCCCGCCCAAGACGCACCAGTGTTGCGCCCTCTTCTGCAGCTACCACGTAGTCCTGACTCGTTCCCATCGACAGGTCCGCCACATCATGGCGCCCCTGCCACTGCTGCGCGAGCGTCTCACCCAACTCTCGCAGCCCCGCAAAGTGAACACGATTCGCCTCCGGCGACGCTGACATCGGCGGCATCGTCATCAGCCCACCCACCAGCACATTTGGCCAGCGCGAGACGTCGTCCATAAAGGACGGGAGGTCACTCGCTGTGATTCCGTGTTTAGTTGGCTCATTCGCCAGGTTCACTTCGACAAGGACCCGCACGGTCCCTTCCGAGCGGCGTGAGATCTCTTCCACGAGTTCCCGCGAGTCGACGCTGTGAATCAGACGAACGATGCCGAGGACGTCGCGGACCTTGCGTCGCTGGAGGTGGCCGATGAAGTCAAAGGTGATCGCGTCGCCGAGCACGTCGCGCTTTGCCTGGAGGTCTTGCAGTCGGTTCTCGCCGATGACTGCCACCCCGGCGCGCGTGAGAAGGTCCGCCTCCCTGGCGGGGACGTATTTGCCCGCGACAACGATCTCGGCGGGCGGGCGACCCGACACGCGACTGGCGTCGAGGAGGTGCTCGCGGGCTTCCGCCAGCGCTGCCGCGAGACCCTCGACGTAGCGGTCCGTGTCCGTCATGCGTTGAGTATCTCCTCGCCGCGGCGCCAAATCAGCCCGGCGTGGCGACCAGCGGCGGCGCCCTCACGGCGATATGAGTAGAAGCGCCCGAGAGGATCGCAGGCAGTGCACGCCAACCGGTCGGCAATGGCGGCCGGTGAGACTCCAGCGCGTTCCAACGCAATCCGGGTGGCTCGGCCAAGATCTACCGCACTCCCGACGACCGTCTCGGCGCCAAATTGGTCCGCGAAGGTATCCCGCACGTCGTCGCTGACGGGGTAGCAGCAGGGGCCAATCCCGGGCCCGATCGCAACGGCAAGCCCACCCGGATCACCGAGGGAAGCGACCGTGGCACCGATGATCCCCCCAACAATGCCCCGCCACCCGGCGTGGGCGGCCGCCACGGCGCTGCCGTCTGTCCGCCACATGAGGACGGGAAGACAGTCGGCGCCACGGGCCACCAACGCGAGCCCCGCCGCGTCGGTGACGAGACCATCGGCGCAGCCCTCCGACTGCTGCGCCTTTGAGACCCGCAGCACGACGTTCCCGTGCACCTGCTGATTCGCGACGATCCGGTCCGGGGCCAGACCCACCGCCCCCGCAAGCCGACCGATCGCGTCGGAGCCGCGTCCGGGGGCGAGATCGAACTCCCGACCGGTGAACACTGCCCCGACCCCCGGAGGGGTATCGACGTGGATGATCCTCATCGGCGGATCTCCGCCATGGCAAGTTCCAGTTGGGATTCCCGGCTGTCTGGGACAAGGCCATCCAATCGGTCGGCGCGAACCCGCCGGAGCGCCCGGCCGATATTCGGCCCAGGGACGGCGCCCGCCGCAAGGAGGTCGCCGCCATCGATCGCGAGGCGGACCGGCTGCCAGTCGCGCCACCATGTCGCCACCGACTCGGCCCCGGCCGTCAGTGCGCCCACCGCCTCGGCTGGCGTGAAGTGACCGAGGCGCGCGTCGATTTCGGAGGGACGCTCCAGGGTGATCAGTTCAGCAGCGACTGCTTCGCCCTTTTGATACGCGAGGGCATCGGAGATCGCCCATCCCGCGAAGGCCGACCCCTTCAGCGCCGTTCCTTGAATGCCGGCCCCGAGGCGCAGCGCCCATGCCCTGACGTCTGGTGCCGACCGCCGCGCCAGGCCGTGGTCAATCCTGGCGCACGTGTCCTCAGCGGTCCCCCGCACCCAGGGTACGCCGAGGCCGCTGAGGAGAGACAACCCGCCAGGCGAGGTATCCGAATCGAACATCCGCTGCAGCTCATCGGCGACCCGTGCAGAGCTGAGATCCAGCGCGGGAGCCATGGCACGCGCCGCGACCTCCGTCTCGGTCTCAAACCTCAGGCCAAGGCGACTGGCGTAGCGGACACCCCGAACGAGGCGGCTCGGATCCTCCGCAAAGGCATTCGGCCGAATCAGGCGGAGGAGACGCGCGTCAATGTCGAGGAGACCGTCGTGTGGATCGAGGATGGCCTCGGTCCCGGTCTCGCCAAGGCGAAGAGCGATGGCGTTAACCGTAAAATCGCGACGAGCGAGGTCCTCCTCGATCGAGGCCAGGGAAACCTCCGGGAGTGCGCCCAGCGCCCGATAGGACTCCCGCCGGGCGGCCACCAGATCAATACGGCGCCCGCGTTCGGGAAGGTCCACTTCAGCGCTGAGAAAGCGCGGGTGGATCACCGCGGCCCCGCCCAACACGTCCGCAAGGCGATGGGCCAGAGCGGCGGGATCGGTCAGAGTCACGAGGTCAAGGTCAGGCCCTGCCCGATATCCGAGCAGCGGATCGCGCACCGCACCGCCGACGAGGAACAGCGGCTGATCGATCGCAGCGAGGACATCCGCCACCAGCGGGTCCGTCGCAAGGGCGTCGAAGAGGCGACTAAGCTCTGGCATGTGGCGTACGACCCCCTTTCTGAAAAGCTCGCTGGTCAGACCCATGTTGCCGTGCCGGACCTTCTGGAGGCGTTCGCGCGGCTTGAGCATCTGACCATCCCTGAGTTGCAGCAGGCATTCGACAATGCCAACGAGCGCTTCCGCACATGGGTCGAAGACTCTCAGAACGTCGGGCGTCCGATCAGCGAGGCCCCCGACTATCTGGACCGGATCGCCCTGGACTCGCTCCTGGAGCGCCGAATGTGGTGGGAGTAGCGCCCCAGACTTGACCCAATGTCGACACATTCATCCCGCGTGGCGTCACCATTTGGCGACTACGCTGAAACCGGGAGGTGGTCCGGGGTGGCCCCTGGGAGACCCGCACTTTTCGGGCGGTGACGGAACGCTGACCGGCGGCGTAGAGGGTGCATGGACACCACACACGCTGCGCCCACCGCCCTGGCCCCCCACCGACCAACCGGCCGTACCATCGCTGCCGTCACTGCGGCATGCGCGCTCGCCGCGATCGCCCTCCTCCCCGGTTTGGAGACTGACTCCCAGGTCACATCGTCCCCAGCCGGGCTGGCCACACGTGACCTGCAGCAGAAAACCATCGGAGCACCAACCGCGAGCACAGGGGCCTCAGTCGCCGCGACCCCGGGCGGCGCCCGAGCGGCCTTCACCTCCGCACTCCCCTTGAGCCTCGACCGAGCCGAGCGCGTGTCGTCAGCGACCCTGCTCCTCGTGGACGACCGCGCCGCCATCCAGGCCGCCATTGACCGCGCGAGGGCCGATGTTCGCGGCCTTGGGGGCCACACCGTCAGCTTCAACGAGACCGAGGGGCGCCCGACCACCGAGGACCCCTGCCCCCTCCCGATCGACGCCTACTCCTCCGGCGGGCGCGCCGTGCCCTTCCCGTGTCCACGCGTCGGACAGCAGGGCGACGCCGCGCAGTTGGTTGTCGCCGTTCCGATCCCCAGCGTCGAAGCGCTGCTTCGAAAGATGGGCGCCTACGGATCCATCATTGGACGCTCCACTCAAATCGTGGATGCCCAGAGCGGCCTGGACGCCGCTGGCAAGCGGACCGCGCTCCTCAACCGTCAGATCGCCGGACTCCAGACGCTGATCACCAGCACCACCGGTGACACGCGGGCGCTCCGCGGCCAGATGGCCGAACTTGTCCGCCAGCGCTTGGCTCTTGAATCCTCCACTCAGGGCCAACGCGCTGAGGTTCGCCTTGCGGAGATCGCCATCAACCTGACCACGGTCCGCCCGCCGGGCATGGCGTCCGCACGAAACTGGTTTCAGCGGGCCGTGCTGACCGGCTGGCACCGTTTGGTTGCGCTCGCCGCGAGGCTGGTCGCATTCCTGATCGTCGGGCTACCGGTGCTGGGTGCCCTCGTTCTCATCGCACGGCCCGCCGCCCGCCGCTGGCGCCAAGGACGCACCGCCCAGGCACCTACACCACAAAGTTGACCAACCGGTCCGGGACCACGATGGTCTTCCGGATCGTTGCCCCGTCAAGCGCCACCGCGACCTTCTCACTCGCGGTGGCCGCCGCGACGAACTCGGCCTCCGTCATTCCGGGCGGAAGCTCCAGGCGGTCGCGCAATTTTCCGTTCACCTGGACGACCACCGTGACGGACTCGCGCTCGAGGAACGCAGCATTCGCCTCCGGCCAGGGCTCCTTCCACAATTCGGTCCCGCCGAACGCCTCCCAGATCTCACTCGCGATGTGCGGAGCGAAGGCGAAGAGCAGGCTCGCCGTCGTTCGCGCTGCGTGGGCGAGTGCGGCCTGGCCGTGCGCTCCGGCGAGGTGACCATCAGCCTGCTGCTTCGTGGCCAGGTTGACCAACTCGATCGTCGCCGAGATCGCCGTGTGGAAGCTGAAGCGCTCGATGTCCTGACTGACCTTCGCGATGGTCGATTCGGTCCGGCGAACCAGTTCTAGGGCCGCCGGGTCCTCGCGAAGTGCCTCGATCGAGTGGAGGGGCGCATCGCTGCCACCTTCGGCCGCGCGTGCAAGGCGCCACACCCGATCCAAGAATCGGCGCTGACCTTCAACGCCGTTGTCGTTCCAGTCGGCGTCATCTGCGGCGGGCCCAAGGAACAGGATGAACAGGCGCAGCGCATCTGCGCCGAGCCGCGCAACGATCTCGTCCGGGCTAACCGTGTTACCCCTGGACTTACTCATCTTCGTGCCGTCGAGCGTGATCATTCCCTGGGTGAACAGGCGTGCGAATGGCTCGCGGACGCTCACCAAGTCAAGATCGTGCAGCACCTTCGTGAAAAACCGCGCATAAAGCAAGTGCAACACCGCGTGCTCGACGCCGCCGATGTACTGATCCACGGGCATCCACGAGTCCACGACCTCGCGCTCGAAGGGTGCACCCGTGAGGTTCGGCGCCGTGTACCGCAGGAAGTACCAGGACGAGTCGACAAACGTGTCCATCGTGTCGGTCTCACGCTCGGCGTTTCCGCCGCACTTCGGGCAGTTCGTCTCCACGAACGACCGCACCGCAGCGATCGGGCTTTGCCCTTTCGGCGCGTAGTCGTCAACCTCGGGAAGCAGGATCGGCAAATCGGCCTCCGGCACCGGAACAGCACCGCAGGTTGGGCAGTGGACGATCGGAATCGGGCAGCCCCAGTAGCGTTGGCGGGAGATCAACCAGTCACGCAGGCGATAGTTGATCGTGACCGCCCCGAGATCACGGTCGGCCAGCCACGCAGCGATCGCCGCCTTTGCACCGTCGACGCTCATGCCCTCCAGAATCTGCGAGTTCACAAGGCGCCCGGTCCCGGTGTACGCCTCGACGAGGGGCGCATCGGCGTCCTCTCCCTCCGGAGCGATCACGCGACGGATCTCCAAGCCGTGCGCGGTTGCGAACTCGAAGTCGCGACTGTCGTGGCCAGGGACTGCCATCACGGCGCCGGTGCCGTAGTCCATCAGGACATAGTCGGCCACCCAGACCGGGATCTGCTGGCCGTTCACCGGGTTCACCACGTAGCGGCCGGTGAAGACCCCCGTCTTCTCCTTTCCCGCGTCGCCCCGCTCGGCGACACCTAACCGGGAGGTCGCCGCAACATATGCCCGCACCGCCTCGGCCTCAGTTCGACCCTCAATCAGTCGCGCGACTGCGGGATGCTCGGGCGCGAGCAGGAAAAACGTCGCCCCGAACAGCGTGTCCGGACGGGTGGTGAAGACGGAAATCGTCCCGGCGCCGTCCTCGGTCGCGAAGTCGACCCGTGCGCCCTCGGAGCGGCCGATCCAGTTGCGTTGCATGGCAAGCACCCGATCGGGCCAGTCCACGAGGAGCCCCATGTCGTCAAGCAAGGCTTCCGCGTAATCCGTGATCTTGAGGAACCACTGGCGCAGCTGACGCAGCTCCACTTCCGTGCCGCAGCGGTCGCAGCGGCCGTCGACGACCTGCTCGTTGGCGAGCACCGTCTGGTCCACGGGGCACCAGTTCACGGCCGCGTCGCGCTGCTCGGCCAGGCCACGCTCGAAGAACTTCAGGAAAAGCCACTGCGTCCAGCGGTAGTACGCCGGCTCACAGGTCGCCAGTTCGGTCTCCCAGTCAAGCGACCATCCCATCCGGGTGATCTGCGCACGAATCTTGTCGATGTTGCGCCGAGTGACGAGCGCCGGGGGCTCGCCCGTGCGGATGGCCGCATTCTCGGCGGGCAGACCAAAGGCGTCGTAGCCCATCGGGTGCAGCACCCGGTAGCCCTGGCGGCGGCGTACATGGGCGATGACGTCACCCATGGTGTAGTTCTTGACGTGCCCCATGTGGATGTCGCCAGAGGGGTACGGAAGCATCTCCAGGATGTAGGCCTTTAGCCCCTCCGGAACCTCAGCACCGACTCCGTCCGCCGAAATTGGGTGGGTTGCGAAGGCCCGTTCCCGGTCCCAGGTGGCCTGCCACCTGGACTCCACGGTGTCGGGGTCGTACCGTTCAGCCAGTATGCGCTTGTCGTTAGTCACCGGACGATTCTACGCAGGGGCCGCGGTGCTCCCGTGACGACCGTGCGCCCACTGGTCTCGTTCCGTCCCGCGGATTCCGAGGAGGATTTCCCCGGAATTCTGGATGTCTACCGCGCAAACGGCTGGTCGCACGCTAACCGTCCCGACCTGCTGCGGATTGCAGTCGACCGCGCTGATTTTACCCAGGTTGCCGTTGAGGATGACACGGTCCTCGGCTTCATCCGAACAATGTCCGACGGCGCATTCGCGGTCTACATCGCGGACATCCTTGTCCTTCCGGACCGTCAGGGTCAAGGCATCGGATCGCAACTCTTCGCGGCGGCCCTCGCCCACTACCCGATGGCCCAGTTTCATCATCAGGTCCTGCTCGCCGAGAAGGGCGCGGAGGGGTTTTACCGTCAGGCAGGCCTCTCACCCGTCAGCGTCTTCGGACTAACCGCCTTCATTCGCACGCGGGGCACCACCCCCAAGTAGCTGAGGCCACCAGGTCCGTTCGCCGAGACCGACCACCAATGCAGGAACAAGGATCGAGCGCACCAGGAATGTGTCCAGCAGGACTCCGAACGCAACGGCGAAGCCAATCTGGGTGAGGAATACGATCGGGAGGACGCCAAGGACGGCGAACGTCCCAGCAAGCACGATGCCAGCCGAGGTGATGACGCCCCCCGTGACGGCGAGCGCCCTGAGCATGCCCTCCTTGGTTCCGTGGACAAGCGATTCCTCACGCGCACGCGCCATCAGGAAGATGTTGTAGTCGACGCCCAGCGCCACGAGGAATACGAAGGCGAAGAGCGGGAAGCTCGGGTCGGAGCCCGGAAAGTCGAACACCTTCCGAAACACGACCGCGCTGACGCCGAGTGACGCCAGGTACGACAGCACGACCGTCAGAATCAAGAGCACCGGCGCGACCAGCGACCGGAGCAGCACGATCAGGATCGCGAGGACGACCAGCAGCACGATGGGCACAATCAGCTTCGTATCGCGCGAGGCCGCGGTGCGCAGATCGGCCTCTTCTGCGGTCGCTCCGCCGACGAGGGCGCCACTCGGGGCCACGGCCGCGCGCAACGGAGCGATGAGCGCGAATCCCTTGGTGCTGAACGGATCCTCCCGCAACGTCGCGCTGAAACGCGTCCCAGGCGGGCCAACCTCGTTGGGACCAAGGCTGGCGACGACACCGGAGCGCTCGGCCGCCCGACGAGCCCCGGCCACCTTCGCCGGGTCGGCGACGAGGATACTTGCCGGAGCATTCGCGCCAGCCGGGAAGGACTGGTCGATCAGTTCCTGTCCCCGTACCGATTCGACCCTGTCCCGAAAGCTGTTGCCGCTCGTGAGGTTGGTGTTCAACATCGCGAGGCCCCCGCAGAGGGCAACGAGGATCAGGCTGCTGCCGATCGCAACTGCGCCGCTGCGACGCGCCACCCACTCGCCCAACCGGCGCCACGACCCGTGGGTTGCGTCCGAGGCGGACGAACCGAACGCTGGCACGAAGGGCCAGAACACCTTGCGGCCACCGATGATCAGAAGGGCAGGAAGGAACGTGAGCATGGCAATCATGGCGACGGCGACCCCCATTGCGCCGATCGGGCCGAGGCCGGCCGTGCCGTTCACATCGGCAAGGACCAGGCACAACAACCCGGCAATGACGGTTCCTGCAGAGGCCAGGATCGTCGGTCCGGCGCGCGTCAGGGCGACCCGCATGGCGTCGCGCGGCATTTCGTGGGCGCGAAGCTCTTCCCGATAGCGGGCGACCAGCAATAGTGCGTAGTCCGTTCCGGCACCGAACACCAGGACCGAGAGGATCCCTCCTGCCTGGCCGTTGACGGTGATTCCGGATCGGGCGATGAGATCGCCAACAGCGCGGGTTGAGGATTCCGCAACGACGACGGAGAGTAGCGGCAAGAACCAAAAGATCGGGCTGCGATAGATCAGGATCAGCAGGACAAACACCAGCACCCCTGCCGAGAGCAAGAGCTTCCCGTTGATGCCGTCAAAGACCTTGTTCGCGTCCGCAGAGAAACCCGCGGGGCCGCTGACTGCGACCTCCAGTCCCGTGCGATTCTCGCGCCCCGCAATCGCACGGATCTTGTCAACCGCGCCGCTGAGGACGTCATTTTCGCCTCGCGCTGCAATCGGCGCAATCAGGAGTACTCCGTCACCGCGTTTCGAGAGGAACCCCGGCCGGACGGGCGCGACGAGTCCGTCGATCTTGGCCGCGTTGATGCCGGCTTCGATCCGGCCCACCGCTGCACGGTCCGCAACCGTGAGGCCCTGACCGCGCCGGATGATGATGACGGCCGGAGTAACCGTTCCACCGGGGAACTCTTTGCCCAAGGCGAGGACTTTGGACGACTCGGCACCAGCCGGGAGGAAGCTCGCGGGGTCGTTCTTCTGGTCCTTCTCGAAGCGGCTCCCCAAGGGAATACCGCCAAGGAACGCCAGTAGCCACAGGCTGAGCGCCAAAAGGACGCCCCGGCGGCTAGTCAACCCTCGGGCGAATCGCCCTCCACCATCGGCTGCGCCCGCACCGTCAACTCTCAACCCGCCGCCCCTCGATCGTTGTGCCCGGACCGGGACCCTACCGCGTGCTCGCCGGGGATCGATGGGACCCGACGGCCAGTGCCTAGGAGGAGGAGGTTCCCGTACTTGAGGGGGGGTGCGGGTCAGGGGGTAGCTCGTAGCGTGAGTGGCGATTCTGGCGTTTGTAGACGCCGCACGCGACGGGAAGGCCGCCAATGTTGGAACACCGAACACCTCGCCATTGGACGCGTGTTCGTCGCAAGCTGGTAGCGATCCTCGCCACCGGCGCGTCGCTTGCAGCCGCCGGAGTCGCGAGCGCCGCGACCCTCCCGGTCGGGTTCCAGGAGACGGTCGCGTTCTCAGGCCTCACCCAACCGACGGCCACAGTGTTCGCTGCGGACGGGCGGGTCTTCGTCGCTGAGAAGAGTGGCCTCATCAAGGTCTTCGCAAGCGCAACCGCCTCCGGACCGCCAACCGTGTTCGCCGATTTGCGTACGCAGGTGGACAACATCTGGGACCGCGGCCTACTTGGCCTTGCTGTTTCGCCAGCCTTTCCGGCTGATCCGTCCGTCTACGTGCTCTACACCTACGACGCGCTCCCAGGCGGCACCGCCCCGCAGTGGGGTGCGGTGGGTGTCACCAGCGACCCCTGCCCCACCCCTCCCGGCCCCACGGCCGACGGCTGCGTCGTGACGGGCCGCCTGTCCAAGCTGACAGCCAGCGCCGCTGACCCGTCCGTATCAACCGGCGCGGAAGTTCCGCTGATCACCGACTGGTGTCAACAGTTCCCAAGCCACTCGATTGGCTCGCTGGCGTTTGGTCCCGATGGAATGCTGTACGCAAGCGGCGGTGACGGCGCGAGCTTTACGAACGTCGACTTCGGTCAATACGGCGGATCTCCCGGCTCGCCAACGGCCATCAACCCCTGTGGAGACGGTCATCCTGGCGATCAGGTGGGGATCGCAGCATCCTCTCCGACCGCCGAGGGAGGCGCGCTGCACTCGCAGGACCTTGCGACTCCGGCCGACCCAACCGCGCTGAACGGTTCCATCATTCGTATTGACCCGGCAACCGGTGCTGCAGCCGCTGGCAATCCATTGATCGCAAGCGCGGACCTCAACGCGCGGCGCATCGTCGCCTATGGCCTGCGCAACCCATTTCGCTTCGCGTTTCGGCCGGGAACCTCCGAAATTTGGGCTGGAGACGTTGGCTGGGGCGATTGGGAGGAGATCGATCGCGTTCAGAACCCGCTCGCAGCGCCACCGAACTTCGGATGGCCGTGCATGGAGGGGCCCGGACGCCAGGGCGGCTATGAGGCCAACACCCTGACGATCTGCCAGAACCTGTACGCATCTGGCACCGCCGCGACCCCCTTCTACACCTACAACCACACCGCCAAGGTCGTTGCCGGAGAGACCTGCCCAACCGGCGGATCGTCCGTTTCCGGCGTTGCCTTCGTGCCAACAACGGCCGCCTCCACTCACTACCCCGCTGCGCTTCGCGGAGCGTTGCTATTTGCCGACTACTCGCGTAACTGCATCTGGGCAATGAAGACCGGTGCAGGCGGTGTCCCGGACCCGACAAAGGTCATCACCCTGGTCGCCGGTGCCACTGGGCCCGTGCAATTGACCGTCTCCCCAGCGGGGGACCTCTACTACACCGACCTGATCGGTGGAACGATCCGCAAAATCCGCTATGCCCCCGGTGATACGCCGCCAACGGCCCGCATCAGCGCAACGCCCCTTGCTGGCAGCGCGCCACTCCCGGTTGGCTTCACCGCAACCGCGTCAAGTGATCCAGACCCGGGCGACGTGCTGAGCTACAGCTGGGACCTAAACGGCGACAACATCTTCGGCGACGACACGACTGTCGCACCGAGTTTCACCTACACGCAACCGGGAACCTACGTCGCCAGCGTCCGCGTGACGGACCTCGCCGGTCAGATCGGCACGGCGAGCGTGACGATCAATGTCGGCAACACGCCACCGGTGCCGACGATTGCGAGTCCGGTCGTCGGTTCGACGTGGAAGGTTGGCGACACGATTGCCTTCAGCGGGTCGGCCAGCGACGCGCAAGACGGGACGCTGGCTCCGGCCCGCCTCAGTTGGGCGCTCGTCATTCGACACTGTGCGGTGTCGAACCCATCCTCGTGTCACGCCCACCCCGGGCCGACGTTCCCCGGGGTTGCCTCGGGCTCGTTCGTGACCTCCGATCACGACGCACCTTCGTACCTGGAGCTAACCCTCACGGCGACCGACTCGTTTGGCGCAACCGCGAGCGTCACTCGGCGGATTGATCCGCGGACGGTGAAACTTGCATTGCGCAGTGCGCCAGCCGGAGCAACCATCAGCGCTGGCCCGACCGCGGCTGTCACCCCGTATGACCTCACGTCGCTCGAGGGCGGAACGATAGGTGTCAGCATCGCTTCCCCGCAGACCATCGGATCTTCCCAGTACGCATTCGCCTCCTGGTCCGACGGCGGTGCTCAAACCCATCAGGTCACCATGAACGTGGCGAAGACCCTAACGGCGAACCTCACCCTGATCTGCCCGGGACAGTTCAAGGCCGAGTACTTCACAAACCCCACCCTCACCGGAACGCCCGCCGTGACCCGCTGCGAAGTGGCAATCAACAACGACTGGGGTGACGTGCCACCCGTCGCGGGAATCGCCAAGGACAACTACTCCGTCCGCTGGACCCGCGACGTCACCTTTGTCGCCGGTACGTATGACTTCACGACCCTCTCCGATGACGGCATCCGCCTCTTCGTGGACAACACCGCGGTCATCAACAACTGGACCGACCACGCAAGCACCACAAACACCGGCAACCGAAGCCTCACGGCCGGTGTCCACCCGGTGCGCGTCGAGTTCTACGAGAAGAGCGGTGAGGCGATCGCCAAGGCGAGTTGGACGCTGAGGACCCCGGCCGGGTGCCCCACGGGGCAGTTCAAGGCCGAGTACTTCACGAACCCGACCCTCACCGGCGCCCCAGCAGTGACGCGCTGCGAAGTGGCGATCAACAACGACTGGGGTGACGTGTCACCGGTCGCGGGAATCGCCAAGGACAACTACTCCGTCCGCTGGACCGGTGACGCCACCTTCGCCGCCGGTACCTACGACTTCACCACCCAGTCCGACGACGGCATTCGCCTCTTCGTCGACAACGCCGCGGTCATCGACAACTGGACCGACCACGGCGTCGTCACCAACACTGGCTCGCGCCTGCTCACTGCCGG
>JAYTQG010000252.1:0-6262 GCA_043746815.1 Thermoleophilia bacterium
ACACCCGCAGGTGTCCTTCAAGGGTGAGCGAAGGGACTCGAACCCTCGACGTCCTGGACCACAACCAGGTGCTCTACCAGCTGAGCTACGCCCACCACGAAAACGCCCGAGGTCCCCAGGCGCTCTCGCCGATTGTACCGGAGTAGCAGGGGACTTGCGTTGAACACCGAAACGAGTTCTCATCGCCCCATGCCTGAGGGCGCGTTCATCGATTGAGGTTACGCAAATGGTCCCCCCGAAACTGACCAGCGCTTTTCGTGACGATGACATCGAACTCCTCAGGCGGGCTCGTACCGACAGGGATGCCGTTGCCTATGGACGTTTCGTCGACCTCCACCTTGGTCGCGTGTTCAACCAGGCAAACCGCGCCACCGGGCGCTACGACGAGGCCGCAATCGTCACGGAACAGGCATTTGGCTCCGTCCTATCCGGCCCTGATGAGGGGCTGACCCCGTACGTCGCCCTCGGCAGACGGGTCCTTGCGGAGAGCGTGGCTGCGCCAGCGGAGGACAGGCCAACTGGCGAGATCGCCGCGATCCCCGAGGGGCTAACAAGTCGCGGTCCTGTGGATGAAGCCGCGCACCAGGCGGTCATCATCGCCAATAGCAACCTTCCCGCCGAGCAGCGCCTTGCCCTCGTCATGCGTGAGCTGGATGGTGCGAACTACCAACGCATCGGCCAGACCCTTGGCCGCGGTCGATCTTCTGGCGCAGAGCATGTCGGTCGAGCCCGGATCGCCCTCTACAGCGAACTCGATCCCCGGGACGTCCCTCCGGCGTGGTTCAC
This sequence comes from Thermoleophilia bacterium, assembly GCA_043746815.1. Classification (GTDB taxonomy): domain Bacteria; phylum Actinomycetota; class Thermoleophilia; order Miltoncostaeales; family Miltoncostaeaceae; genus JAYTQG01. Next base: position 787 of record JAYTQG010000252.1, read on the forward strand.
CGGCGATGGACGCGAACTACTCCCATCGATCTCCGCCGAGATGGACGGCGAGCTCGACGCTGCTGTTCGCGCGAACGTCTTCCAGCAAATCGAACGCTCACCCGGCGCGCGCGAAGCGCAGGCGGCGCTGCGGAATTTGCGTGAGCAGTATCGAGCGTGGCCCGCTGCGACAGTCCCCGACGGCTTGCGTGGACGGATCCTGGCCGACGCGGAGCGACGCGGACGGATCATCGGCACGGCTGACGCACCGGTCGCGGCCGGTCTTTCCGGCGCCGACCTGGCCGAGGACGAGGCCATCCGCCCGCGCCACTTCGCCCTCCTTGGCGGCCTCGCGGTGGCTGCGATCCTCGGGGGTCTCGTGGTGGGCAAACTCATCTCAAGCGACACCCCCGTTTCGAAGTCGCTGCCCGGTGGGGCCATCGCAGGTGCTCCCGATGCCTCCAAGCCGGGTGGCCGGACAACGACGGCCACGACTCGTCCCCAAGTACGCCCGACTCGCCCAGTCGTGAAGACCCCGAAACCGACGGTCAAGGCACCCACGCCCGCGGTCCGCGTCGCCCCGAGGGCTCCCGCCCCGCGGCCAACGTTGACGCCTCGCCCCTCGGTTTCCCCGCCGCGAGCCGTCGCCGTGACTCCCCGTGCTCCCGTGCGCGTCACCCCGCGCACCGTCACCCCGCGCACCGCTCCAGTGCAGACTCGACCGACGCCACCCACCCCCGCCCCCCGGGTTGCACCGACGCCCGCTCCGCCCATCCCGGGCGGTGGTTCGGCTGGTTCCGGGGGCGTGGCCCCGCCGCCGCCACCGGAGCTTTCACAGCCCTAGCTCGTCACCAACTCGCACGACCTCACCTGATGCAAACGACTGGACGCCAGTTTCCGTCTCGATCCTGAGGCGTCCCTCAGCGTCGATTCCCGCCCCGATGCCCATCACCATTCGGTTGCCGACATCCACACTGATCCGACGGCCTCGCAGTCCGTCGTTCCTGGAGAATGCGTCAACCGTCGCCGCCGCCCCGTCAACGCGCCAACGCGCGTAGGCATCCGACAGCGAGTTCAGCAGTTCGATTAGCGCCTGCTGCCGAGTTACTCCCGGGACGTGGTCTGCGAGGCAGCACGGTGACCAGCGGGCGTCGGGGACATCCGGCGTGAGACCAACGTTGACACCGATTCCGACCACGACATGATGGACGCGGTCGCGGTGGCCAGCAAGTTCGCACAGAATTCCGGCAACCTTGCGCCCGTCGATCAGGACGTCATTTGGCCATGCGATCGTGACATCGCCACATCCCAGTCCCTCGGCCATTCCGACGACCGCAAGCGCGGCAACGAGTGGGATCATCGCGGCCGCGGGCGGCGCGACTTCCGGCCGCAGGAGAATCGAAACCGTCAAACCGCGGGCTGGCTCGTCTCGCCAGACGCGCCCCCGACGGCCTCGTCCAGCGTGCTGATGGTCAGACCCGACCACAAGCCCCTCGGCCGCGCCAAGCGCCGCCCGACGGGCGACCTCGTCGTTGGTGGAGCCGATCTCGTCAAACCAGGCGACGGGGCCGCCGATCGGCGCGCAGAGCGATGCCTCGACGACTCCTGCGTCGACGGCGTCGCTCAGGACAGGTACTTCGAGACGTCAATCCCGTGTTCGCTCATGATGCGCTGGAACGTATCCCGCATCTCCTCCGGGTAATCGGGCAGCCCACCCTGGGCGATCAACTCCTCGGCCCTTCCCCGAATGTTCGGTCCAAAGTCCCAGTCGTCGTCAGCCATCAGACGTTGGATCTCACGCGCTGGCCAACTCACCACGCCCGGATCGCGTCCGAACTTCGCCGCAAGCTGGTCGATTTCCTCGAACCGTCCCTCCGTCGGCCCCTGCTCCTGGATCAGACCCTTGACCCTCAACGCCTCCACGACGTCCGGGCTGGAGGCCAACGGGGACCCGTAGGCGTTCTTGTGAAAGAGCCTTTCGAACTTCAGTCGCGGCCGTTGGCCACCCGCCTTGGGATCCTCCAATGCATAGCCGACCGCATGTGCCCAGGTGAACTTGAGGTGCGGAGGCAGGCCGAACGCCTTCTCCACTCCGCCCGGCTTTCTGCCGAAGGCGATCAGACAGTTCGCGAGGCCAAGCGAGGTACTGGCGGCAAGCGCGTTGGCGACCGCCTGCCCACTCTCAAAGCGCAGCAGCGTGTCGGTGCGCTCGACCGGGAAGCTCATCAGGCGTGGAACGGTCTGCGTCATCGTGAACTCGTAGTTCCACCCGTGGTACTTCGTGGAGGCCCCCGCAAGTGCGAGTGAGGAGATCCCGTCATTGGCGCGTCCGTACCAGGCATGGAGGTTCGTCAGCCAAAAGATCAGGTGCGAGGCCTGGTTGATGATCTGGACGTTGAAACCGGAGACGCACTCTTCGATCTCGTCCCAGAGCTCGCAGTCGTCCTTCGTGACGACGATTGCCTCGGTCGCATTGATGTTGCCTTGACAGGAGGCGAAGCGCGCCGCCTGGAGCAGCATTTCGATCTTCCAGTCCTCCGCCGTGCGTTCGGGATCGAAATACCGAATGCTGCGACGATCACCCAGGGCCTGAAATAGCGGAACGTCGGGAACATCAGCGGGATTGAGTGCCATCACGGGCCCCTTCGCGTCGCGGGATTCTTGTTCCCCGAAAGCCTACTTCTTCGGTACGTCGAAGTAGCTCAGCCCGATCGGAATCCTTCCGTAGCCCTTCCCCGGAACGAAACCCCAGACCTGCCAGTAGTAGCGCATCCCGGGCTTGCCGAACCTCGCGGGCAGGCGCTGCTGTTGGGTGGAGGGGAACGCCGAGATGAGTTTGCGGCGATTCTGATCAAAGACCTGAAGGTTGTAGACGCTGGCGGGCGGTCCGTAGCGAACCCGCCAGGTCAGCAGGCGCCCCGCCGGGGTGAGCCGTGTACCAGCAGTCGGTCGCAGCAGGCCGAACGGGCGCACCCGCGGTTGACGGCCGATTCCGTCAACCTTCACGCTCGGGCGAGGCTTGCCGACCGTCGTCAGTCGCGTGGGCGCGCGTGGGGTGGCAATCCGGAAGGGTTTTGACGTGGTGGGTGCCGAACGGTTTCCCGCCGCATCAGTCTGAACCACCTGAAAGGCGTAGGAACCGTCCACCAATGGGTCAGTGATCACCGTCCCGTCCGGAGTGGTTCTCGGCCCCTGCACGGCAAGCGCACCCTGAAAGACGGTCCATGAGAACTGTGCGCCCGCCTCGCCGGTCCAGGAGAAGTAGGCGCGCGGGCTCTGAACAATCTCCGCCGCCTGCGAGGTCAACGTCGGAGCGGCAGGCACGATCCGGTCGAGTACGAAGTTGACTACCGTCGGCGCAGACCTATTCCCCGCGCGATCTGTGGCGGTCGCCTGAAAGACGTATGCGCCGTCGACGAGAAGCCCAAAGTCCACGTTCGCGAACGTTCCCGTTCGGGGAGTCGGCCCCGTGAGAGACCACGCGACCGCAAGGTTCGATTCCGTTCCCGTCAGTACGGGCTTCGGAACAGCACTGCCCGCCGTCGGGATCGGCGTCACGAGCTGCAGCGCTGATGGTGCGGTCGCATCGACCACGAACGCCGGGGAAACGAGCGGGATCGATACGTTGCCAGCGGCGTCGGTCTGGGTCACCTGAATGGCGTAGGTGCCATCGACAAGAGGAGCGGCTTTCGCTTGGGCAGCAGGCGTCGACATCGGTCCTTGGACGACAACGGCGTCCCGAAGGATGCGCCACTGGAAGGTTCCGCCGGGCTCCGCAGGCGTCCATGTGAACGCCGGGGCGGGGTCATTCGCGATCAGCGCGGGAGTGGTGGCGAACTTGGGTGGCGCTGGAACCGTACCGTCGACGGTGAAGTTGACGGTTGCGGCGGGGGATGTTCCCTGCAGGGGAACTGTCTGGGTCACCTTGAGCGCGTAGACCCCGTCGGGGAGGCCGTTCAAGGCGTATTCGCATGTCTTCGCGCCCACAGCCGCCTGAGCGTTCAATACCCAGGAGTACGTGGCGTTCAGGGCGCCGTCGCACTTCACGGTGAGGTTCCGCTGATTGGTCACGGCGGGCGGCGCCTGAGTGATGGTCGGCGCTGCGGGGATGGCGAGAAGCACCGCGGGCAGGGCGGCGAGCGCGGCCAGTGTAATGGCCGTGGCGAGCAGGGGTCGAAACATCGGGACGCGCATGCAGTCCCTAGTTCAGCGGCTCACGGCCCGACAGTCAATGGCACGGGACCAACTTGCAACAGAACCCATACGTCCGTCGAGGTCAAGCCGATGCGCCCGGCAGGATTTGAACCTGCGACCGTCAGATTAGAAGTCTGCTGCTCTATCCAGGCTGAGCTACGGGCGCGAGCGGGAATGGATCACCACCGATGATCCCCTATCGGTCCCAAAAAGCAACGTGGCCCCGGAGCGAAACTCGCGCCGAGGCCACAATCACATTCACATGAGCGTGCTGTATCGCTAGCTGAGGTACTTGCTGACGTCGAGTCCGTGCTCGGTCATGATCTTCTCGAAGGTCTCCCGCATCTCGGCGGGGTACTCCGGAAGGCCACCGGCGTCAAGGACGGCCTGAGCGCGGGCACGAATGTTGGGGCCAAAGTCCCAATCTTCATCCGCCATCAGACGACGAACTTCCTTGTCGGGCCACGAGACGACACCCGCGTCACGCGAGAAGGTCGCGGCCAACTTGTCGACCTCTTCGAACCGGCCCGGAAGCGGCGCCTGGTCCTGAATCATTCCCTTGGCAGCAAGCGCGGCGTCGACACCAGCGTCGTTCGCGAGCGGCGTGCCGTAGGCACCATCGTGGAAGAGCTTGCTGTACTTCAGACGCACACGCTGTCCACCGGCCTTCGCCTCTTCAAGCGGGTAGCCAAATGCCTGCGCCCACGTGAAGGACAGGTGCGGCCCAAGTCCAAAAGCCTTGTTGATCCCGCCCGGCTTGCGGCCGAAGGCAAGGAGGATGCTGCCGACGTCAAGCGACGCCGCGGCGAGCGTTGCCTGGCCGACAGCCTGGCCACTCTCGAAGCGAAGCAGCATGTCGGTGCGCTCCATCGGGAAGCTCATGAGGCGCGGAACCGTCTGCGTCATCGTGAACTCGTAGTTCCAACCGTGGTACTTGGTCAGGGCGCCGGACAGGGCGAGGGTCGAAAGACCATCGTTGGCGCGGCCGTACCAGGCGTGCAGGTTGGTCAGCCAGAAGACGATGTGCGACGCCTGGTTGATGATCTGAACGTTGAAGCCGGAGACGCACTCTTCGATCTCGTCCCAGAGGTCAGTGTTGTCCTTGGTGACAACGATCGCCTCGGTGCAGTTGATGTTGCCCTGGCAAGAGGCAAGTCGAGCGGCCTGAAGGATGGTCTGGATCTTCCAGTCCTCGACCTTCTTCTCCGGATCGAAGTACCGGATGCTCCGGCGGTTGCCGATCGCTTGGAGGACGGAAGCGTCATGGATATCGCTAGCGTTTACGGACATCGATCCCCTCGTC
>JAYTQG010000253.1:0-6259 GCA_043746815.1 Thermoleophilia bacterium
GGTGTCAGCTAACCAGGTGCCACTGGGAAGCGCCGACATGGACGCGAGCTCCCGCGGTCTCGCGATTCGCCTCCGGGACGTTGCGAAGGCCTACGGCCAGATTCAGGCCGTTGACGGACTTGATCTGGACGTTCCCGTCGGCACCTGCGTGGGCCTCCTCGGCCCAAACGGGGCGGGGAAGAGCACCACCATGAAGATGCTGACCGCGCAGGCCATCGCCGATCGCGGCGAGATCAATGTCCTTGGCTACACGCTGCCCGGACAGTCGAAAGCGGCGCGTGCGGAGATGGGTGTCGTCCCTCAGCTGGACAACTTGGACACGACCCTCACCGTCCGCCAGAACCTGGTGGTCTTCACGCACCTCTACCGGATCCCCCGCGCGGAACGTAAGGACGCCATCGCGCGGGCGCTCGACATCGCGAAGCTGTCCGATCGCGGCGATACACGTGTCGACAAGTTGTCCGGGGGTATGCGGCGGCGCCTGCTGATCGCACGCGCCCTGGTGCACCAGCCGCGTCTGATTCTGATGGACGAGCCCACCGTGGGGCTGGACCCGCAGGTGCGCCAGGAGCTCTGGTCGCTGATCGACAACCTGCGCGCGGAGGGCATCTCAATCCTGATGTCGACCCACTACATCGAAGAGGCCGAGCGCCTTGCCGACACGGTCACGATCATGTCCCACGGGCGTGTGGTGGCCAGCGGACCGCCGGCCGAGCTGGTGGCCGAGCACGCCGGACGCGAGGCGATCGAGGTGTATGGATCGCCAACAAAGCTCGCCGAGGTGGAGGCCGCCGCCCTCGCCTCAGGTCTTCGAACCCGACGAACCGGCACATCAGTCGCACTGCTGGGTTTGGAACGGGCGACCGGCCCGGTGCCCGAGGGCGAGCGCCGCCCCACAAATCTTGAGGACACCTTCGTCCTCTTGACCGGCGAGGAGATCGGATGAGCACCGAGAAGCGCATCGGCCGCCTGGAGCGCTCGGCACTGTCGGGGGTGCTGGTGCGCGAGATCATCAACTTCACCTCGCACTGGCGCTCGACGGTCTTCTCGTCAACGGTCGAGCCGACGATCTACCTCTTGGCCTTCGGCTTCGGAATCGGTGCGCTGGTTAAGGACGTCCAGGGCTTCAGCTATGTCCAGTACGTCGGCACCGGCACCGTGGCCACCGCGATCATGTTCGCGTCCGTCTTCGCGGCGATGTTTGGGACGTTCATCAAGCGTGAGTTCCAACGAACGTACGACGCAATGCTGGCCGCGCCCGTGGACAGCGAAGAGCTCGTCACCGGTGAGGTCCTGTGGATTGCGCTGCGCGCCTCGGTGTTCGGTTGCGCGCCGCTGCTCGTGGCGATGCTCTTTGGCCTGAGTCCCAGTTGGGGAATGTTGACGGTCCCCGGGATCGCCTTCGTGACCGGCTTTGGCTGGGCATCGTTTGGCGTCCTGGTCTCGGCGGTGTTGAAGTCCATCGACCACTTTTCGTACGTGACCTCAACAATTGTTACACCGGTGATGTTGGTGGCGGGAACGTACTTCCCGCTGTCAGGCTTGCCCCGCTGGGCCGAGATTGCGGGCCACTTCAACCCCCTCTTTCACTGCGTGCAACTCGTGCGTCACGCGGCCTTCGGGTGGTACCCCCAGGCGGACCTCATCCACCTGGGCGCCCTCCTGGTCTTCGGCCTCATCATGTGGCGCCTGGCGATCTGGCGAACCCAGGTCCGGCTCGTGAGCTAGAAACGTTTGGGCGACTCAAGAGCGTTCAGTCGGCCCCGAACTCGAAGTCCAGCGTTCCCAGGTTCGGGTGGTCAACCCAACAGACGCGCCGCCCTCAGACGGTCGCGCCGCTCTGTGCCAGCGGTCACCTTCTGCGAGCCAGTGGTGGGTGATGCCCGAGGCCAAGTAGCCCACCATCGACTCCAGCGCTTCCTTCGCGGTGTCCATCAGCGCGTTGGAGGAAGCGGTCCGGTGGGTCGCCCTTGTGTGGCGAAAAGACGAGCCGCGGGGCCGCGAAACGCCTAGTCGACATAGCGCCAAATGGCTAGGCTCACTCGATGGACAGATATCGTCCGCGGTCAGCGGACCGCGCTATCGCGGAAGACTAACCCCGCCTAAGGGGCGGCCCTCGGCCTCTGTCGAAAACACGTCGCACGGCGGACTCGGTTTGCGGCGAAGGGATCTCTGAGCGCGACTTGGCAATAGGCTCTCGATATGAGAAGGGTGGACGCAACAGAGGCATCTCGTTCGTTCAGTGCGTTGCTCGACGACGTCGAACGTGGCGAGACCGTCGCGATCACCCGCGAAGGTCGCCGTGTTGCCGTCATCGAACCGATCAATGCTGTCAACGCTGCCGAGGTCATTGCGCTGCTGGTGGGATCCAGATGTGACGATGGCTTCGCCGCAGATGCGAGTCTGAGCCGCGATGCCATGACGCTCGAGACGCCCAGGTGGCCGGACGACTGATCATCGACGCGGACTCAGTTTCGTCGGTTCCCAGCGCGAAATCCGAGGGGCCTCCGATCGATAACGTCTTGGCGCCGGAGGGGCCACCCCGAACCACCACCCAGTTTCATGGTAATCCGGAAATACCGACCCATTGCGCGATGAATGTGTCACCCGTGCGCCAAACCAGGCTGGAACGCCTCAAGAAGTTCCATCAGTCGCTCGGCCTCCCAGGCGCGATTGCGCTGACGTTGGCAAATGGTGTGAGCACCCCGTGCGTCGACAAGTTGTTCGATGCCTTGGGCTGCCGCGGCCTGGCTTCGGTCAGTGCGAGCGGCCCGTCGGAGTTCCTTTCGTCGTCGCCGGCCGGCGAACGGCAGGCTCAAGCAAACACACGTAGCCATATGTGCTACAGTCCGGGGGTGTCGCAGAACGTCAGCATCAGAGATCTCCGCAATGACGCGAGCGCTGTCGTCCGGCGTGTTGAGGCGGGCGAGACGCTCATCGTCACCGTCGACCGGCGGCCGGTCGCGACGTTGACTCCACTTTCGCGTAAGCGGATGTTCATCCCAATGGCGGAGGTGGCGGGGGCGCTTCAGCGCCAGGCAGCCGATACCGGGTTGCTGGCGGACCTGCGCGACCTCATGCCCGGTACGACTGACGACCTCACGTTCGGCCGCGGTTGAGTCAGCGGCTCCTGCTGGACACGAGCGTGTTCGTTGCCCTGGAGTCCGGCCGCCGACTTGGCGAGATCTCCGGCGACGCAGCGGTGTCCGTCATCACCCTCGGAGAACTCCACGCTGGCGTGCTCGCGGCGGCCGACGTCGGCGACCGGGCGCAACGCTTGCGGACGCTCTCGTACGCCGAGGCCAACTACGAGGCGATTCCTGTTGATCACAACGTTGCCCGCGAGTGGGGTCGCATCGTGGTCAATGCGCGCGAACGGGACCGTCGGGCACCGGTCAACGATGCATGGATTGCAGCCACCGCGGCCGTTCACGAACTGGTGGTCGTCACCCAGGACGGCGACTACGACGCATTCGACGTTCCCGTGTACTGGGTGTAGCACCCGATCCCTAGATGCCGACCGCGAGTCAGCGGTACGCCAAACCAGGCCTCGAACACCCTCACAAGCTTTCGCGCGCCAGGCGCATATGAAAGGATGGCGCCAAAGTTTTCATATTGCGCCACTCAATGAACGGAACGTCCCCGGTCCCCGCGAGCGGCGGGTGACGCGGCTGGCGCTACAAGCCGACGGCGTGGAAGCCGGCGTCCGCGAAGATGACCTCGCCGGTGACACCCGCGGAGGCCGGGGAGGCAAGGAAGGCGGCGACGCCCGCGACATCCTGGGCGGTGACCTCACGACGCAAGGGGGTCCGCTCGGCGGCGCTGTCGGCCATCGTTGAGAAGCCGGGAATGCCGCGGGCGGCGAGGGTCCGAATCGGCCCTGCGGAGATTGCGTTGACACGAATCCCGGCGGCGCCGAGGTCCCAGGCCAGGTAGCGCACCATCGACTCGAGCGCCGCCTTCGCCACGCCCATCACGTTGTAGCCCGGCATCGCGCGGTCGCTGGCGATGTAGGTGAGGGTCATGATCGAGCCCCCACCGGGGCGCCCCGTCATGTGCGGCTCCACCGCCTTCGCGAGCGCGGTCAGGGAGTAGGCGGAGATCTCAAGCGCCAGGCGGAAGCCCTCACGGGAGGTGTCGACGTAGCGTCCGCCAAGCTCATCCGCGGGAGCGAAGGCAACGGCGTGGACGAGGGTGTCGATCCCGCCGAGCGTCGCCGCAGCCTCGCCAACGGCGGCGGTCAACATGGTGTCGTCCTGGACGTCAAGCTCGATGCACGGAGCCCCGATCGACTCGGCGAGCTTGCGGACGTCCCGCTCGACACGCTCGTTTTGGAACGTCAGTGCAACCTTGACGCCCGCGCTGGCCAGTTCCGCAGCAATGGCCCAGGCGATGCTGCGCTTGTTGGCGACGCCGACGACAAGGGCGGTCCGCTGGGGTGGTGCATCGGTCAAGGTGGTGTCCTCGGGTCAGTAGTCCGGTCTCGGTCACGCACGCTACCAACCAAGGCTATCCACGGCTTTCGGGGAGCCAAACCCCCGCCGACGGTCAGTGGTGGCGCAGGCTCGCCCAGGATTGGATACCGCTATGACACCAACACCATCACGCCGTGCCCGTGGTTTCGTTGTAGCGGGCACCGCCCTCACCGTCCTGTCCATCACCCCAACCGCGCTCGGTGCCAACAACAGCGGCGACGAATATCCCGTCGCGTACTCCGTGACCTACAACTTGGATTTGGCCATGAAGGCGGATGGGCATGAGCAATGCTCAAACTTTTCCAGTGAGTCCGGCGACGTCGTCTACAGCACGCGGTTCGGACTGCCACCGGTCAAGAGCCCAAAGGCCGCCCGCGGAAAGTTCTTCGTCACCAACTACAGCAACGGTTCCACGGTTGTCTTCAACCCCGTGGGCCGCTCGAAGAGCCCGATCGTGACAAGCGTCAACGTCAACGCCTACCAGTTTTACTCCACCCGCGACGCTGGCTGCCCCGACACAAAAGTCTTTCAGGACCTCAGCTCGCGCGTTCCATCAGCACCCCCCGTTTGTGGCGCCTACTCGTACCCGGCGACAACAGGGTTCGTCTCTCCACGCACCGGAACGAAGGGCTCGACGTTTGGGGTTAGCGTGGAGGCGACGACGCCGGGGACATTCGAGACCGCGGCCTGTACCCGCTTCTTCCCACCATCTGGGGTTTCCAACGCACCGGGGAACGTGTTTTCCACGGGCGGGTTCGCCGTCCAGATTCCGGGCGCCGCCCTCAAGAAACTCGCAAAGGGTGGGGCCGCTGCTCGACCGGTAGTCTCGCAGCGGCTCGCGATCGGCGGCGCCTGCGCAGCCCCCGCCCCTGAAGGAGGGGGGACCGCCGACCTTGACGTTAAAATCGAGCGTGGCAACAAGCCCGCCAGCGCCGTTATCACGTCATGCACCGTCGCTGGGAGCGTGACCGTTACGGTGAAGCGCGTTGGCCCCGTGAAGCATCAGGACTACGGCGGGTAGATCGAAGGCTCGTGGGCGCACCGGCACCGTCTGGCTGCGCCCACGACGCCTACTCTCGGGGAGTAACGTAATTGTCCTCAAATCGTTAGGTTGACGCCATGAGCCATCCACCAACTCTCGGCCGCCGTGGCAGCGGCTTCAAGGCTCGGCCGCGATCGATTGCGGTGGCGTTTCTCAGTATCTGCGGCTTGGCCCTGGCGGCTGTCGCGCCCGAGACTCCCACGCCTCCAACCGCGGGGTGGACGGGGGCAGGGCAGACCGCCGTCTCGGCACCGATCACATCGTGTTGGAGCGGGGCATCAGCCGGAGGCGGGCGGCTGATGGTGTGCGCGGATGGCGTCGCGCCGTCCTGCGCTGGGAAGCGAACCGATCGACTCTCGTTGCCGTCGGCGCGGGCGGCGACCGTTCGCGTTGTGCTGGGGTTCGTCCCAAAAGCCGTGTTTGTCACCCTCACGCCGACCGGCGGGACCGGCCACGACATCCGACTGCCAGCGCGTCGGTCACTTCGTGTTCGGGTTCCCGCCGACTTCACGGGCACCCTGACCGTGTTCGCACCGGCCCGACAGGGCGGCGATGCGGCCTACGGGATCTGCTTGGAACGCGCCTCGGCGCGGTGACATGCGGGCCCCCGGGCCCGGCACGGTATCCTGATCGGCGTACTGATTCGCCGTCGATGAGGGACCATGCAAGAAGCCGAGAAGATTTGGATGAATGGTGAGCTGGTGGACTGGCCCGATGCCACGGTTCACGTGCTCTCCCACGC
>JAYTQG010000254.1:0-32643 GCA_043746815.1 Thermoleophilia bacterium
GAGCGCATGATGCTCGCCGGTGTCACGATGCCCGACCCCGGCGCCGTCTACCTGGACGCGGACGTGGTGGTCGGCCCCGATACCGTGCTCTGGCCGGGAACACACCTTCGAGGCCGCACGCACATCGGCTCAGGCTGTCAGATCGGTCCCGATGTCGTTCTCGCGTCCACGGTTGTGGGCGATGGGACCAAGATCGTCTCGGCAAACATCAGCGACTCCTCAATCGGCGCGGGCTGCGAGATCGGGCCCTTTGCCTATCTGCGCCCGGGTGTTCGGATGGATGATGGCGCGAAGGTAGGCACGTTTGTCGAGGTGAAAAACGCGAATCTCGGTCGGGGCGCGAAGGTGCCGCACCTGTCGTACATCGGCGACGCGGACATCGGCGCCGGGACGAACATTGGCGCGGGAAACATTACCGCCAACTACGACGGCTTCCGCAAACATCGGACGACCATCGGTATCGGCGTCAAAACCGGGTCCGACTGCGTGTTCGTGGCACCCGTATCGATTGGTGATCGCGCGATGACCGGAGCCGGATCAATCATCGTCGCCGATGTCCCCGATGGTGCGCTCGGAATTGCCCGGGCACGGCAGAGCGTCATCGAGGGCTTTACCGATAAGGCCGAATCAAAGGCCCGTGCGGCCGCCAACGCAGCGAAGGGATAGCGCGACGTGGGGAAGAGCATCGATCGGGACGACTCCAAGCGGCTGATGGTGTTTGCGGGCCGCTGGACGGAAGCGCTCGGCAAGCGCATTACCGACCGCCTCGGCATCGAACTTGGCGAGGCCGACCTTAAGACCTTCGCCAATGGTGAGCTCTATGCCAGGTTCGTTGACAGTGTCCGCGGGGCCGACGTCTTCATCGTCCAGTCCACCGCCGCCCCGGTGAACGACAGCCTCATGGAGCTGATGCTCATGGTCGACGCTGCCCGCCTGGCGTCCGCGCACCGCATCACCGCCGTGATGCCCTGGTTTGGCTATTCACGTCAGGACAAGAAGTCCGCGCCCCGCGAACCGATCTCGGCCAAGCTGGTCGCCACGCTCCTGGAGGCCTCGGGAGTCGATCGGGTCCTGACGATGGATCTGCACGCTGGCCAGATTCAAGGGTTCTTCCACATCCCTGTGGACCACATGACCGCAGTGCCGTTGATCGCTGATCATTTCAACGAGCGCAAAATGCTGGGAGATTTGAAGGACGAAGACCTTGTCGTCGTCGCGCCGGACTCCGGTCGCGTGAAGCTCGCGAACCACTTCAAAGACCGCATCGATGCCTCGCTCGCGATTCTCGCCAAACAGCGTCCCGCGCACGGTGAGGCCGAGATTGTCGAGCTGATTGGTGATGTGCGTGGCAAGACTGCCATCCTGATCGACGACATGATCGACACGGCCGGAACACTGGTTGCTGGCGCCGAACGGGTGAAGGCCTCGGGCGCGACCCGCGTGCTCGCCGCCGCGACTCACGGGATTTTCTCCGGTCAGGCCTTCGCGCGGATCGCTGCCTCGCCGATCGAGGAGGTCATCATCACCGACACGATCGCGTTGCCAAGCACCGCGCCAGATTCAATCCGCGTCCTCTCGGTGGCGGCGACCCTGGCCGACACGGTCCACAACGTCTTCTGCGACGAATCGGTGAGTGAGATCTTCAAGGGTGAGAACCAACTCTTCTGATCAGTTGTTTCACAAACCCTTACGTGGGTCGGTCCTTGTTCTTGTCTCCGGACTCGCAGCGGCGGAGTGCGGCGGTCTGCCCAGGCGTAGCCCAGAAAGGCGACTATTCGTAGCCTAGAGAGGCGACCTGGTGTAGCCCGTGAGTGGCTGGAGAACGCGCCAAACATCCTGCGGGTGCGCTCACCCGATCGAGGCGGTCGACAGTCCGAGTCGTTGGGCGGCTGACGTGAGCGCGCGGTCTGCGCTCACGACTACGAGGTCCTCTGCCGCGATGGTCTCGGCGCAGGCCAGATGGATCGCGTCGTAGCCTCGGAGGCTGTACTCCTCCGCGAGGTCACCGGCGCGTCGCGCGAGCTCGTTTCCCACCTGGACCCGGTCCATCAGCCGCCAGAGGCGTTCGAGGGCGCCTCGAACCTCGACGCAGTCGGCCGTTGAGATGCGGCCCGCACGCTTCGCGGCGCCGAGCGCGGCTCTCGCCTCCGGGTAGAGAAGGAGGGACGACGCACGGAAGGTGGCCGTATCCCAGAGGAAGGCAGTCTCGGCGGAACCGCTCTCTTCCACCAAGAGCTTGACGAGGGCCCACGTGTCGAAATAGGCGATCAGCTGCGCTGCTCTGCAACCAGATCGCTGATCCCGCCATCAACGACGATCCGGGAAGCTGGTCTCCACGGCGTTTCGCTCCGGCCCGGCCCAGGAAGCACAACGCCTTCGGCGATCAATCGATCCAGCACCCCCGATGCCCCGGGCGCCACGAGACGGGCGACGCTCGCACCACGGTCCGTGACGATAACTTCTTCCCCGCTGTTCGCTCGCCGCACCCATGAACTCAGGTCCGCTCGAAGCTCTCGGATTCCAACGCGCACGTAGCCCCCTTGACGAATGTACACCTCATGAGACTAATGTAGCGCTTTGGAGGAGCGTGTGCCCGACGCGAGCGCGCCGGGCACTTGGGGAACGCTACGGCTCGACGGTAGCGGTGATGTCGCCGACCTTCAGCGCGCTGACCTTGATCTGCCTGAGGAGGCTGCCTCCCCCGGCGCTCCGGTTGCAGTTCAGCTTGACCTGTCCCGCGGCGGTGAAGTCATGCGCCACCATCATGCTCATTGGGATGAGACTCAAGGTCGCATCCGCCCAGGCGGAGGAGGTGTCGTCGTCCGCGCCCGCGATGAGGCGGCAGTCGGTTTCGGTGCCGCCAAGTTGGTCCCAGGCGGTGAGCTTTGCGGAGATGAGGTACTTCCCGGCCGGCACGTTGAGCGTAACGATCGTGAACGCGGCGTCGGACAGGGTGCCGCTGGCTGCGAGGGCGAGGATGTCGGCGCGCGTGCGGAAGTAGAGATTGCTCGGGCCAATCGGACCGATCGGTCCAATGGCGCCTGCAGGTCCGGTCGCTCCAGTGGCGCCAGCCGCGCCTTGCGCACCAGCAACGCCGTTCGCGCCAGCTTTGCCTGCTGGTCCAGCCGTGCCGGCGGGCCCGCGCTTTCCTGCAGGTTTGACGGTCTTCTTGAGTACAACCTTTTCGCCCTTGGGATGCGTGCTGGCAGCAAGTGCTGAACCGGCGACGAGGGACGAAGCAAGTAGTGCAGACACAGACATCACAACAGCGGAGCGGCGGGACATGGGCGGCCTCCAGGACGATTTAGGTCGCCCACGGTCGGGAGGGCGCCAGTTCTTCGCCTATCGGCCCGACGGAGATGTTGTTGAGCGGCGCGGTTCGCTAGAGTGGCACGTCGGACAAACGGGAGAGGACAGCATGGCGGCGGAATCAACGATCACGGCACATTCGCGCACCGAGTTTGGCAAGGGGCCAAACCGTCGACTGCGCGCAAAGGGGCTCGTGCCCGGGGTGGTGTACCAGCCCGGTGGCCCGTCGATTCCCTTCTCCGCAGATAGTCACGAGCTATTCATGCTCCTCAAGCGCGGCCACGGCCGTCGCGAGGTCGTCGAGATCGTCATCGACGGTGGCGCGCCGATCGCCGCCATCTTCAAGGAATGGCAGCTGGACCCGGTGCGTGATGACGTACGCCACGTTGACTTCGCGCAGATCGCCCGTGGCGACATCGACCGGATCAACGCTGAGCAGCACGCCGAAGAAGAGCGCAAGGCCGCCGAGCGCGAAGAGCAGGATGCTGCTGCTGCTGCGAACATCGTTTCTGAGGCTGACCTCGTGACCTCGAGCGGCGAAGCTGGCGCAGCTCCCAGCGAAGACGCGGACGCGCCGGAGGGTGCGGAGTAACACCGCACCCCGACGGGCTGGCGCAGCCGAGTCCGATCCGCCTGGTCGTGGGGCTCGGCAATCCCGAGCCCCGCTACCGCCGCACCCGACACAACGCCGGGCAACTTGTCGTCGAAGCACTGGCCGCTCAATTGGGCCTGCGTTTCGCGGCAAAGTACGCCGGACGGTACGCGGCCGGTCGCGGACCGGGTGGGCCCGTTTCCCTGCTGATCCCGACGACGTACATGAACCTCTCCGGGCAGGCGGTCAGTCCGGCGATGGGGAGTTTGCAGCTCGATCCGAGCCAGGTGCTCGTCGTCCACGACGAGATTGACCTCCCGTTTGGAGCCTTCCGCGGCAAAGTCGGGGGTGGACACGGTGGGCACAACGGCCTTCGGTCCATTCAGGCGTCCCTGGGCGGTGGCGCCTTTCCACGCATTCGACTGGGAGTCGGACGCCCAATACCCGAACAGCGAATGGACGAGGCCAGTTGGGTGCTCGCGAACTTCAACGAGCCGTCAGACGAGGTTGACCGCCTGCTTGGGAGCGGCCTTGCGATGCTGAACGAGGCGCTTGAACACGGAATCGACGCGGCGATTTCCCGCTACCATGCTCGCGAGCCGGGTGCTCGGCACGCAACGCCCGAAGCGCCGGAAACCGCATGAGCTCCGCAGGTCTTGACCCGATCCTCCTTGCGCTGCCACCGGTGGCCACGGCGCTGGAATCTCTCCGGGCGGGACACCCGGCCGGTGAGATCGTCCTCGCCCGCCCAGGGTTTCCCTGGCTGCTTGCCGCTTTGTCAAGGAGCGTTGATCGGCCCATCCTTGCCGTTGTGCCCGCAGATGAAGAGGCCCGCGACCTCGCGGGAGCGCTGGCGGCGCTTGTTGGTCGCGGAGCGGTTGCCCTTTGGCCGACGATTGGGACCGTTCCCGGATCGGGCGTTGGGGCGGCTCCGCATCTGGTTGGACTGCGCGCCCGAGCGCTTGCCGCGCTGGAAACCCCTGGGCGCCTCGTCGTCGCGAGCGTCGCGGCCTTGGCCGAGCGAGCGCCCGCTCCTCACGCGCGGGCCGAACCCCTGTCGCTCGCAACGGGCGAGACAATCCTCGTTGACGACCTGGCCGAGCACCTCTTCTCGATGGGATACGAGCGGGTCGCCCAAGTCGAGGAGCGCGGCGACATCGCTGCCCGCGGCGGCATCGTCGACTGTTTTCCATCCACAGCCGACACTCCCGTTCGTATTGAGCTCTTCGGCGACGAGGTGGAGGCGATTCGCGCCTTTTCGCCCTTCACTCAACGCGCAATCCGCGCGTTGGATCGCGTGCTGATCTGGCCGGCGAACGAGCCCGATGGTGCGGACCGAATTGCCCCCTTGGACGACCCTGCGATTGGGGGCGCACTCGTCATCCGTCTCGCACCGCACGACTACGGGATTGCCCTCGCGGGAGCGGCGGAACGTCTTGAGGATGAGCGCGCCGCGGGGGCCCTTGTGGACCCGCATGATGTTTCCGCTCGCCTCGCCGCGGTTGGGGAGCTTGACCTCGCACTCCCGCTCGGTGGCCGTCGGCCCGCGTTCGATGCCGCCGAAGCCCGATTTCCGACACGGGGGTTAACCGAGGCGCAGGCCGAGCTTCGCCGCCAAGCAGGCGCCGGGCGTCGTGTGGTGGTCACCTTCGATCGACGCGGCGATCTCGAGCGCGCTGAGCGTCAACTGCATGCGCTCGCGCCCCATCAGGTGGACCTGTCGGAGAACGCTCCCTCACCGGGGCGCGTCTCGCTGGCACACCTCGCGACCCCGGTTGGACTGGTCTCCCACGATTTGGCGCTTGTCGTGGCACCCGCTCAGGCGCTGCTGCGTCGCCATCGTCCTGTCGCCGAGGGTCGTCTCACCGTCGGGCGGCGCATTCATAGCTTCCTGGACCTTCGCGTTGGCGATCACGTCGTTCATGGCGATCACGGGGTGGGGCGCCTGGTTGGATTCGAGACCCGCACCGTCGCGAACGTCACGCGGGACTATTTGGCGCTTGCATTCGCCGGATCTGACCAGCTGTTCGTTCCGCACGACCAGCTTGGCAAGGTCACACGCTACGTTGGCTCCGACGGCACGGAGCCGACGCTTTCACGCCTTGGCGGGAAGGCCTGGGATCGCCTCAAAACGCGCGCTCGCGCGGCGGTTCGCGAGATGGCTGGGGAGCTGATTGCCCTCTACGAGGCCCGAAGTCGTATCGAGGGACACGCGTTTCCCCCGGACGATGAACTCGTCGCCGCCTTCGAGCGGAGCTTTCCCCACGAGGAAACCGTGGATCAGGAGCGCGCGATCGACGAAGTCGCGTCCGACATGGAGTCGCCACGGCCCATGGACCGTTTGATCTGCGGAGATGTCGGCTTCGGTAAGACCGAGGTCGCCATGCGCGCCGCCTTTAAGGCCGCCGCGTCCGGCAAGCAGGTTCTCGTCCTTGCTCCGACAACGATTCTCGCGCAGCAGCACCTCAGCACGTTCCGCGAGCGGATGTCCGAATTTCCGTTGAGCGTTGACATGGTGAACCGCTATCGGTCGCCTGCTGAGATCAAGGAGGTCCTGACGCGCTTTCGCGAGGGAAAACTGGACATCCTCATTGGCACTCACCGCGTGCTGGCAATGGACGTCCAGCCGAAGGACCTCGGCCTCGTCGTCCTGGACGAAGAGCAGCGCTTCGGCGTCGCGCAAAAAGAGGCGCTGCGGCGCCTGCGTACGAGCGTTGATGTGCTGGCGATGAGTGCGACGCCGATTCCCCGGACCCTCCAGATGTCCCTTTCGGGGTTGCGCGACATCAGCGTCATCGAGACTCCGCCGCGCGGACGGATGCCGGTCGCCACCCACATCGGTCAGTTCGACGAGGGGCTCATCAAAGAGGCGTTGGAACGTGAAGCGGCCCGGAAAGGACAGTCGTTCTACCTTCATAACCGGGTTGAGACGATCGACGAGGCCGCAGATCTTGTACGCGGACTCGTGCCCGGTCTGCGAGTGCTTGTTGCCCACGGACGCATGCCGGAGCATCAGCTTGAGGAGGTGATGCGGGCCTTCGTGAAGGGTGACGCCGACGTGCTCGTTGCGACGAGCATCATCGAGTCAGGACTCGACATTCCCCAGGCCAATACGCTGATCGTGGACCGAGCCGACCGCCTTGGTCTGTCGCAGCTCTACCAAATCCGTGGGCGGGTTGGCCGCTCCGATTTGACGGCGCATGCGTATCTCCTGTACCCCGACGAGAGCGCCCTCACTCATGACGCAGCGGCCCGCCTGCGGGCACTTGCCGACTACACCGAGCTCGGGAGCGGCTTGAGGATCGCAATGCGCGACCTCGAAATCCGAGGCGCTGGCAACCTCTTGGGCGACGAGCAAAGTGGTCATGTCGCTGCCGTCGGATTCGAGCTCTACGTCGAGATGCTCCAAGAGGCCATTGCGATTCGCTACGGCGACACGCCACCGCCGGACGTTCGGATTGAGCTGCCCGTGTCGGCCCACATTCCCTCGGAATACGTGCCATTTGAGGCCGCGAAGATCGATCTTCATCGTCGGATCTCTCAAGCTGGTGACCCGGACGCGCTGGAGCGCCTACGTGGCGAAGTTCGGGACCGCTTCGGGGAACCCCCGCCCCCGGTGGAGGCACTGCTTCGCATTCAAGGCCTCAAGTTGTCGTTCGGTGCCGTTGGCGTGCGGCACTTGGCCGTTCGCGGTGGCCGCCTCGCGCTCGCCCCGTTGACGCTGAACTCTGCGCAGATCGGCGCATTGCGAGAGGACTTCCCCCGTCTTGCCTACAACCCGGCGGAGGTCACCCTGACGGTGCCCGTGAGTGCGGATCCGGAAGAGCGTTTGGACGTCGCGGCGGCCTTATCGACGGCACTTGGCCAAGCGAAGGTTGCGGCTGTGTGAGGGGATGGTTACGGCGTACCCACAGGCGAGAGTGGTCGCGCGGGTGCGTGCTACGATCGCCCGCGGTCAACCAGAGGGATGGGAATGAGACGGGTAATTGCGGGGATTTTCATTGTTTCGTCGCTGGGCGTCGTTGCTGCCGGTTGTGGCGGCGGGTCGGACACCACGACCGAAACCGGACCGGCGAAGGTGAAGATTGCGAGCCTTTCGGACGGCGTCATCGTCAAGGTAGGCGACCACGAGATCAAGAAAACTGAACTCGACCAGCTCCTGAGTCGCAGCCGTGCGCAGGCCGTCGCTGGCAGGCAGACCTTCCCCAAAGATGGCACGCCCCAGTTCCAGGATGTTCAGCGCCGCGCGGTTGAGAACCTTGTTCTGAACCAGGTCATCAAGGATGAGGCCAAGAAATGTGGCAAGGACTGCGACGTGCCTGACAGCGACATTGACAAGCGCATCAAGGAGTTGGTGACCCAGAACTACGGCGGCAGTGAAGCCAAGTTCAACAAATTCCTCACCTCGATTAAGCTGGACCGTCCCCAAGCACGGGACATCCTCCTGATCCAGGCTCAGCAGGCCAAGCTCTCAACGCAGGTGACGCGGAAGGTTCGCTTTACCGAGGCTGACGCGCAGACGTACTACGCCGCGAATAAGGCGACCTACGCCATCCCTGCAGGTCGACACGCCTTCCACATCCTCGTCAAGACGAAGGCCCTCGCCCAGACGATCAGCAGCCAGGCCACCGCAGCCAATTTCGCGGCGCTGGCGAAGAAGTACGGCACCGACTCGACCGCGCAACGCGGCGGCGACCTATCGCCGCTCGTCGTCGGCAAGGGGCAGTTCGTTCCCGAGTTCGATACCGCTGCCAAGAAGCTGAAGGACGGCCAGATTTCTGGACCAGTCAAGACGCAATTCGGTTGGCACGTCATCCGAGTCGTCGACCAGAAGGCCTCACAGAAGCCGTTCGATGCCGTCAAGGCCGGAATCATTCAAGAGCAACTGGCGGCAAAGCAACAAACAGCCCTCCAGACCTGGCAAACGGGTTTGATCGCCACCACCCGGCGGCGTTCGACCTACGCCAACCGCGACTACGTCCCGGCCGACCAGCTGACGACGGTGACCACGAAGTCGGTCGCGACACCTGGTGCCGCGACAGCGAGTTCCCGGACGGAGACAGCGCCAGCAACACCGTAGGTCGGGCGTTCGTGCTGCGGGCCGCGTAGAATCGCGGCCCGCGCTGCACACTCAGAACCCCAACGAAGGGTCTCCCAGATGTCAAAGATCGCCCGCGTTCACGCCCGTCAGATCCTGGACTCGCGCGGGCAGCCGACCCTCGAAGTTGAGATCGAATTGGCGTCAGGGGCGGTCGGAATCTCGGGCGTCCCGTCTGGCGCCAGCACTGGGATTCACGAGGCCTTGGAGCTTCGGGACGGCGACCCAACGGCCTACGGGGGTCGCGGTGTGATGCGCGCCGTGGCAAACGTCGAGGATGAACTCGCCGGGCTCCTGGTTGGCCGCGAGGGTAGCGATCAGTCCACGGTGGATCGCTTGATGATCGACCTGGATGGAACGGCAAATAAGGAGCGCCTTGGCGCGAACGCAATCCTCGGCTGTTCCCTCGCTGTCGCCTCTGCAGCGGCGTCGGAGGCGGGGTTGCCGCTCTACCGCTACGTTGGGGGCGCCCGGGCAAACCTGTTGCCAGTTCCGCTGATGAACATCATGAACGGGGGCGCGCACGCGGATAACTCCGTGGACCTCCAGGAGTTCATGATCGCGCCGATCGGTGCCCGAAACTTCGCTGAGGGGCTTCGTATTGGCGCCGAGATCTACGCCAAGCTCAAGACGGAGCTTCGCGATCGTGGCCTGGCAACCGGTGTTGGTGATGAGGGCGGGTTCGCACCCAACTTGGAGAGCAACCAGGCCGCGCTTGATCTGATCATGGCGGCAATCACCTCCGCGGGATACCGTCCTGGCGAGGACGTCGCCCTGGCACTGGACGTTGCCTCCACGGAGTTTTTCCGCGACGGTGCGTACCACCTCGATGGTGAGAACCGGTCCTTGACTCCCGCGGAAATGGTCGACTACCTGGCTGAGCTGGCCGACCGATACCCGATCGTCTCGATTGAGGACGGTATGTCCGAGGACGACTGGGATGGATGGAAACTCCTCACGGAGCGCCTCGGCGATCGAGTACAACTGGTCGGGGATGACCTCTTCGTGACGAACACCGAGCGCCTCTCACGCGGTATCCAGGCCGGGATCGCCAACAGCATTCTGGTCAAGTTGAACCAGATCGGGACGCTGTCTGAGACCCTCGCCGCGATCAACATGGCGTGGCGCGCCGGATACTCGACGATCATCTCTCACCGCTCCGGCGAGACGGAGGACACGTTCATTGCCGATCTGGCCGTTGCGACAGGGGCCGGACAGATCAAGACGGGGGCGCCCGCCCGCAGTGAGCGTGTGGCGAAGTACAACCGGCTCCTTCGGATCGAGGACCGGCTCGGCCCGGCGGCGTCGTACCCCGGCCGCTCGGCGTTCGCCCGGCGGTGACTGCGCCGTGCTGGGCAGGAAGCGGTGAGTGGCCAACGTACGTTAACCCGAGGGTGATCACACACGAAGGGCTCGCGCATGGGACGCAAACACGCCGGGAAGCGGCGTCAGACACGATTGTTGGCCCTCGGGCTCATCGTCGGTGCCGCGATTGCCTTCGTGGTGCCCGTACGCGGGTACTTGTCCCAGCGCTCGGAACTTCGTCGTCAAGAGATTGCGCTCGCCAAACAGCGCGTCGAACGCGACCGGGTCGCCGAACTCCTACGTTCGCTGCGTCAGCCGGAAGTGCTCCAGGCCAGAGCCCGGGGTCTTGGCCTGATCTTTCCTGGCGAGAAGGTCTATGTGCTGCGAGGACTACCCCGCTAGAACTGGTCTCAAACGGTGGATGACGTGCCGTCGGCAACGGATGCCGAGGCAGTTCGTCAGCTGATTGGCCGCGAGCCGCTGACCGGGTTTCGCGTCGCTGCCCGCTGCCCCCATGGGACGCCTGCGGTCATTGAGAATGATTCCGTGGATGACGAAGGGCATCCGTTTCCCACGCGCTTCTGGTTGGTCTGCCGAGCACTTGGAACCTCAGTCAGCCGGTTGGAGGCCGCAGGCGGCGTCAGCGCGCTTGACGCTGCCGAGGACCTCGTGGAGCCACTCAATGCTGCCCACGAGCGGCATCGCGCCCTGCACGACGGCTACCGTATCGGCGGGGTGGGCGATCCGCTGCACACAAAATGCCTCCACGCGCAGCTTGCCTTCGGCCTTGCCACCGGTGGCGGGCCGGTCACGGATTGGATCTGGGAGCAGTCGGGCGCGGTGTGGCCGGCAGGCTGCTGCAAGGACCCGCGATGAGCATCCGCCTTGCCGAGTTGGAGTGGGAAGCCGGAGAGCGGCGCCTCGGAGAACCGGGACGGATGACCGGCGCAGTCGAGCGGGTCGCGGAGGCGGTTTTGGTGGAGCTCCGTCGACGCATTGGCCCGACCTTTACCCTCGCTCAGTTGGCTGATGTCTACAGCGAGACAGAACGCGGCTTTCTTGCACTTGCCTCGCGGCTCGCGCCAAACCATCCTGATGCCTGGGATCCCTCCCTCGTTCTTGACGGTGTCTTCGGCCGTTACCGGCGCCAGGCAAGTGACTGGGTGGCAAGCACGTGACCGACGGTCCACCAACTCCCAATCGCCATCGTCCCCCACCGCGGCCCCGCGTTACGCGGGCCGCGGCGATCGCAGCCGCCCTGGGTGCGCTGGTCGCGGGACTGTTTCTCGGATATCTGGCCCGCGGTGACGGAAACCCGGCCGAGGCTCGCACGTTTCAACAGACGCTCTCTGTCGTGACGATCTCACCTGGTGAGCGAAAGGCCCCATAGTGGTCTGACTCCGGCGGCCCGAGCGGGTGATCCGCCCTGCCACGCGAAGGAGTCGGTAGCGCAGCCGCTTGGGCTCGGCGCGTGCGTGGCCGCCGTCCAGGAGAAGCGTCTGGCTCCACGAAACGCGGCCCCAAACCCGCAAGGCTCTGCAAGATCCGGGCTAGACCCGCACACGCAGCGCGCGAACTGGCACGACGATGCGACCGTGACCTTTGATCCGGACGACGATTCGTGTTGCGCCAACGGTGGGCGCCCCGTTGATCCCTCCTCCGGCGCGCCGCTGAACGCCCAGTGAGCCGGAGTCGCCTCCCGTCGGTCCGAATCGCGCGAAGCTTGTCCCGGCGGGCGCCAAGAAGCGATACGACCCAGCGACGGGGGCATCGGAGGGGGCGGGTACCGGATCACCCTTCAGCAGGCGCGCGCCGGGAAGGTCGACCATGATCGTCGCCGGTGTCGGGAGGTCGAACCTCAGGATGACGCCGACCCGCCGATTCGTTTCGCAGGACAACTTCGTGGCCGAGCAGGCTGGGTTGCGATTCCCGTGATTGATGATGGTCCCGATGAACGACCGGTGCAGGGCGTGCACCGAAGGCCGTGACGGCGGCGGGGAGGCGGCGCGGGCCGGGTCGATCCTGACCGCGAGGTTGCCGTCGAGCGAAACGATCACCGTCCCGTCGGCGAGCTCGCGCGCGCCGATGACGGCATCGAGCGTGGGATAGTCAAAGCGAGTCTGGAAGTCGGGCCCGATTGCGCGTAGGCCGCGGGCCCCGCCGCGGTTGATGTCGAGGTACGCCGTCCCGGCGCCCGAGAGCGACAGCAGCCGAGCGAGATCCTCAGGCGCGGACCTCCACCGCTCGCTGCCCGTCACCGCGTCGAGGGCGACGACGGATTTTCCACTCTCGACATAGATCAGGTTGTGTTCCCGGTCGACCTCGACGGGGGTCCCCCAGCGCGGGGGCACGGGCGCCGTCCACGCCGGTGTGGCGCCGCCGGTGTACAGAGAGATCGTCGAGTGGGTCGCGACCAGCACCCCGGAGGCCGTCGCGGCGACCGCGCGGGAGTCCATCGGAGCCTTGGCGCGCCAGCCGGGCGCGCCGCTGGCAGCGTCGACGCCGAGGACCCAGCCGCCGCCATCGTCGGTGCCAAACGCGACAAAAACTCGCCCATCGGTGTCGCCGACTACCGGCAGGCTCGACGCGGCTCCGGTCGCCTCGTAGAAGCTCGCCGTGTAGGCGACGTCGTCCTTGAATGTCCAGAGCGTCGTGGGTCCGCGACGGGCCCGCAACACCAGCGGGTTCGTGCTCCCGTGCCCGTTCGCAGGCTTGTACTCGAAGTCGATGCACGTCCCGTCGACTCCGACCACGCCCTCATGGCAGCCCCCGACCTTGCGGCCTCGCCGGTCGAGAAACGCTCCGTCCCCCCCAAAGTCGGCGATCGGCCCGAACGTGCCGTCGGGATGTGCGCGGGTTGGGATCGAACCCGCCTCGCAGTTCCCGCAGAGCGGCCCGAACCGTCCCGCGTTCCAGAGCACCCGCCCGCCGGGGTGCAGTGCAGCCGCCCAGAACTCAACTGGGTGGTAGTCGCGGTAGCTCTTCTCGGTGACAAGAACGCCGCCACCGTCTGGCCCCGGAAGCACCGCACCGCTCGGTGCGGGGACCGGCCATCCCGCAAGGACACGAGGAACGGCAGCGCTCGATGTGGTCGCGAACGCGCACGCGCCGACAATGATCAAGGCCCGCCCGACCCGCCCAGAGGTTCGCGCTCCGTGCATCATTCGCCCGACTGTACCCCCTTTAACGGCGAATGCGCCCGACGCGGTGTGCTGGTCGCGCCCGCGACGGGTCGTGGCGGGTCACGGTCCGCGGCGACCTCACAACGATCGCTGTTGCACTGGCGCGCCCGGTCGCCCCACGCTTCGGGCCCTTCCGGCCCAGGCGAGGGTTGGATGCCCTTAGAGCGGCGCGGTCCAGAACGCCGCGAGTCTCTGGTCCTCCGTCGCCCCCCGCTCAATGAACGCATGAATCTGGGGCAGACGGTCCCGGCGAAGGTAGATGTGGCGCTGGCCCACGCTCCGCTTGGCGCCGAGGAGTTCGGCTCGCACAAGGGCCTCGGCGATCTCCATCGCCTTCCCACGTTGATCCGGTGGGGCCCCGTGCGGAAAGTGGCTGATATCAGTGTGGTAGAGCGCACCGATCTTTTTCATTCCATAGAGGCGTTGCATGGACCGCCTGGCGTGACGCCGGTGCGGACAGGGGTCGTTGTCCACGTCGCGGAGATGCAGGAGCGCCGGGGGAGGGTCGCCGTCGCAGCCCCACAGGCGAAGCGATACCTCAAGGGCGGGGTCGTAGCTCCGACGGTCGACCTCTTGGCCATGGGATGCCAGTGTGACAACGACCTGGACCGGATGCACATGGGTGGCCCTGGCGAGCGCAACGACGCCCAGTGAGTTCCCTCCCCGCCGAGTATCTGTGGGAAGGTCAAGCGGTCGTACCCCGGTCAGAGGAGATACGAGTGCGCCCACTGAGACGCGGGCGTCCGGCTCGCGACCAGCGAGGGCGTCAACGCAGAGGTCTGGGTCAAGTCCCGGGGCCATGAGGACCACATGGCCCCGCCAATCACCAAGGGAAAGCTCGTCGAGATTGGCGCCGACGTCCGCTGCTGCCCAGATCGCCCGGGCGAGTGAGCGCGCTGGTCCTGCCGGGGCGAATTCGGCAGCCTGGCTCGCCCGCACCGGAAGGATCCACGCCCCTTCGTCGACGTCGTCGTATGCGGTCCACACCCACAGCGTGGGACTCCGCTCGTGCAGCGTCCGAGACGCCGCGGTGAGCGTTACGGCCGCAGCGTCCGCATGATCACCCCGCTGCCACTCCGGCAGCGCTCCCGCGACGTCAACGAGCGGGCGGGCAAGATCCGAAAAATTGATCGCAGACGATGCCATCCCACCACGTTAGCGCGGCGGACTACTCCTCTTCGTCGTGAACCTCTTCGAGTTCGTCTTCCTGGACCTGCTGCAGAGAAACCTCTTCGATCCCGGAATCGTCATCGTCGACACCGGCGTCGTCGGCCAAGTCGTCGATCTCTGCGGGGTCCGCAGTTTCGTCCTCAACCTCGTCGTCATCGTCCTCGTCGACATCTGCGTCAACCGAGTCGGTGTCGAGCGCCTGGGCGAGGGCAGGGGTAACCGGGGCGGAGTCGGTGTCATCCATGTCGAGATCGAGATCGAAGTCGTCATCATCGTCGCCCAGCGTGTCGAGGAGCAACGGGTCCGCGGGTACCAGGATGCTGTCGGGGAGTTCCAACTCGTCGGCGCGTCCTTGGGGGTCCCAACGGACCTGGACCTCGCCGCTGATGATTTCGTTTTCGGCAAGCGCAATTGGGTCACGGGAAACGATGTCGCTGGCCGACGGCGGCGGGGCGGCCTCCGCACGGAGTTCGGTCGGATCGGCGGTCAGCCAGAGAGTGATCTGGCGGGCCCGCTTAGACACCGCGTGAACCAGCGCGTATCGAGAACCTTCTACATGTTCAAGCGCCTGGTCGAGTCGGCGTCCGTATAGCATCAAACCTCCTCAGAGGTATATGGAGTCTTTTGGCGCACTAGAGGATACTACGCCCGTCGACCCCTGCCGGCGGCGATCCCGAAAGAAGTAAGGAGACCACCCGATGCTGGTTCTGACTCGGAAGGCAAACCAGAGCATCATGATCGGCGATCACATCGAGGTGTCGATCCTCTCAGTGGTCGGTGAGAAGGTTCGTCTGGGAATCGAGGCGCCGCGAGACGTCCCGGTTTTTCGCAAAGAAGTGTTCGTCGAAATTCAGGCTGAGTCCGGATCGCTGCGCCTCGTCGAGGAGCACGCGCCCGAGGTGTAGACAGTCAAGTTCGCGACAACGCGGCCGATGATGTTGCTGACGCGGTTGACGCCGCTGTCCTCTCAGCAATGTCCTCAGAACTTCTCGACTACCGACCCGATCCCCCGCCCGTTGTGCGCATTGTGCGCTCGGCGAGTTCGTTGGCGCGTGAGCTCGCGGGTCCAAGCGGCGATTCGCGTGTCCTGCGCCGTTGGCTGCGCTCCGCGGTGTCCCAGCTTGAACGCAGCGCAACTGACGTCGTCGCCTCCATGGGCGAGCAGCCGCCCCTGGAACGCCACCTCGCGGCGATTGCCCACTGTCTCGTGACTCGCCTTGCCGCTGACGACGTCGACCGCGCCACGGCCGCCCACCTCGCCTCGGACCTTGACTGCGTTGCCCAGCTGTACGGTGCTGTTGGCCCTTCCGGAGTCGCGGCCTAGGACCCCCTTCTTGCACCTGAGCTTCCCCTGTGCGATCGTGCCAATAGTTCGCAACGATCATCACAAGCAAGGCGGGGATGAGCATGACAGTCAAGGAGTTGATGAACGAGCCGACCGCGATCGTTGGCGCGACCCATACCCTGCGACAAGCCGCCACGCGAATGATGCAGCACAACGCTGGCGCCGCGGTCGTCCTTGACCCGTCACTGCAGGGACCCGCCATCATCGCCGAGCGCCACATCACCCGGGCCATCGCGCAGGGGCTGGACGTGGACATCGAACGCGTCGAGGATCACATGCGCGCCGATCTCGTTGTAGCCGCGCCCGACTGGTCGGTTCGGGAAGCGGGCGTGCTCATGGTGAAACGGGGCGTGCGCCACGTGCTCGTCTTCGACAATGGCGAACTGATTGGGGTGCTCTCGATGCGCGACGTCGTCCGGGCGCTCGGGTTTGAGGCGGCCCCGGTGGAGTCGACTACCGGGTGAGGGCTGGAGCGGGGAGCTGCTCGGCGGAGCGTCGAATAAAGCGGCTTCGCCGTGGCGCCGCCACCGGAACGACGTTGACGTCGCCGATCGCCCACCAGAGTGCCGCAGCGATCAGCCCAGCGAGTTCTTGGACAACGTAGAGGCGGGTGCTCTGGAGAACCTGGGCTTCGGAGCCTTCTCCACTCACGTTGACGATTGCGGTAACGGCAATTTCACCGACCGTCGGGAGTTCTTTCCCCACAGCCGCACCAGGCCGCAACCCGCCCCGGCGAACGCGAATTGAACCAATCTCGTTCGCCGGTCCCAACGCGGCGTCAACGGCCACGATGGCGGGTCGGTCGGACTCCCCGCTGCGCCGGGCCACCCGGTCCAGGTTCAGTGCATGCACCGGATCGCGAAGCGTGCCGAGAACCATGCTGGAAGCGGCGCCCAGGCGGAGAAGTGATTCGCCGACAAGTGGCCCGAGCGCGTCGCCGGTGGATCGGTCGGTACCGATACAGGCGATGACGATTGGACGGTGGTCTGCCCCAACGGCAATGAGTTCAGTTCGAAGTGCTCGCGCGAGGCCTGTCATCAACGCTTGCTCGTCCATGTCACGTTCACTCATCGGCCCCTGCCTGCGTCTTGTCCCTCGGTGCGACGGCCAATCCCGCCTGATAAGACCGTATTCCTCAGCACCTCGCTAGGCCCCGTCCGAAGGGTGAGGAGCGCACCGCCGTAGGTATTGAAGGGGCGCTGCCGCACCCTGCGATAGAATCGTCGAATGCCCGCTCCCCACTGGATTCTCATTGGTTGTGCCTCGCTCGCTACCGCGCCCCTCGCCTTGGGCGTTGGGGCGTACGACTCCGCGCCCAAGAACGTCATCGCTCCGAGTGTCACGATTGGTGGAATCGACGTATCGGGGCTGACGTCCGCCGCCGCGCGTCGAAAACTGATCGACGAGCACATCGGTCCGCGGATGCGGCGTCTCCAGCTGAGTTTTCGCGGTAAGAATCTGTCGATCGACCCGCGCGCCGCTGGCTACCTGGTCGATCTCGACCGGGCGATCGCAGACGCGCTCGCCGTCGGACGCAAGAAGCCATTCGTTCCCACGCGCGTTCGCCTCTTCGAGATGGTCGATCGGACGAAGCTCGCTGCGAGCATCGCGAGTCGAGCTGCGGCGCTCCGCATCGCACCGGTCGACGCGAAGGTCACCCTCGCAGGGAATGGGCATCCGCACGCGGTGCCCTTCATCTTTGGCTACGAGGTGGACCAGAAGGCTGCGATTGAAAGACTCAGTCAGGGGATGCTCCTGAGACGCCTGCGTCGCTACCCACTTCCGCAGACTCGTGTGACACCGGCCGTCACCCGTTTCGGTGCCGTCATTGTCGTCGACCGGGCAACATTTCACCTCACCCTCTATGGCGGGGAGCGGAAGATTCGCCAGTTCCTCGTTGCGGTCGGTCAGCGCGCCTATCCGACACCAACCGGGGCCTTTCGTATCGTGGAGCGTCAGACCAACCCCACCTGGTTCCCGCCGAACTCACCCTGGGCGAAGGGCTTGGGACCGATTCCTCCGGGAGCGGGCAATCCGCTGGGCACCCGTTGGATGGGAACATCTGCGTCGGGCATCGGAATTCACGGGACGCCAGCCGCATGGAGTCTCGGGTCTCGCGCATCACACGGGTGTATCAGGATGGCCGTCCGCGACGCGGAGGCCCTCTACTCACGGGTTGAGGTTGGAACGCCCGTCTTCATCAGGTAGCGCAGATATCACGGCACCGGGAGTCTTCCGGATGACGGCCTCGACCGTCTCAGACTGTCCGGGATTGATGCGCGGGAGGCGCCAACCGACGGTTCCCGGGGAAAGGTCTCGACCTCCGGAGAGCACCTCGGTTCCGGCCGGAATGCCCGCGCTGACGAGAACGTCGCCGATTGGCTTCGACGAGACATTTGCCAGCTCAACCCGGACCCGGCGACGGCCGTTGTCCAGCGCTGCGGTGCTGGCCGCTGAAATCAACAGCCCACTCCCGTTGTAGCTCGTCGGAACGAGCACATCGGGCCGAGAACCCGCGGTTGGCGGGACGGTGTCATCGGTCGGCATCTCGCTGGTGCAGTCGCGAGAGCCAATCACGCTCGCCCCGGCGAGTTCCGCGGGACGCAGGGTAAACAGACTCAACCCACGATCTGCCCCAGACGCGGCGCCTGATGGGAGCGAAGTTGTCAGTCTGGCGAGCTGCTGCCCCGGCGTTCGGACGGCGATGGAGATTGTTCCGGGCCGGTTGCTCCGGAAGGCAAGGGCGGCTCGGCCGCTGCGATCCACAAGCGCTGTCGGCTGGATGAGAGTCGCAGGGCCGGAGATCCCCGCCGCGACCCTTTCGCCGGGCGGCCCGACAATCGTGATGGCCGTCACCTGGTCGATACACGCGTGTCCGGCAGAGACGGCGACCAAGGTCGTCGGCAGGAATTGTCCCTCAGCCTGCGCCGTGAGGACCCTGACCCGTGCATTGATCTCTGGGCTAGCGGTCGGCTGGTCGGCCCGGACTTCCCCGGTCAGCGACCAGCTTGCAACCTGGATCGCAGCGGCTTCGGCCGATGCATCCGACGCCTTGGCGACGAGCGCGCGTGACTGCGATAGCAGCCACGCTACGCTGTTCAGTGTCCCTGTCCCGAGTGATGGGTCGTCCGCGAGTGTCTGAAGCCCGCCATCCGTGCGCGTGTTGGCGCGAACCGGACCAAGGGCAACGCTGCCCCCAGGGGCTATCGTCAGCCCGGGTTGGCCATCACCGTCCGCGTCGCCTTCGAGCGTAATCGTGCGAAGGCCTGGCTGGTCGACGGACGGGCCGTGCGGCGTATGGATTTCCAGAAGCCCGGTGAGGCTCGCTGGCGGACCAACGGTCACCTCAACTGGCTGACCGACGATCGGAGGCAGTGGCGTCGAGGGGACGGACGGTCGATCGCCTTCCGTGGTCGTGATGGTTCGGGTCAGCGTGTGTTCGACGTTCGCCGAATCGTCGGACGTCGCTGTCGCCATGACAACAGCGGGCAAGGCGACGAGCGCGAGGGGGACGAGCACGGATATTGATGACCTTCGGACCACGACCCTTGGATCTTGACGGTTTTGGTGCGTTCCCTCAACTCGTCGGGGGACTCGCTCCCCCAAACGGTTAGGCTCTTCCCCCGCCTGAGGCTAGGTCCTGCTGGAGGCGGTGGGCGTCTGCTGGCGGGAGGCGGGCCCGAATGCGCGAGCCCTTCTCCTCGCTTTCCTGGACGATATCCCGACCCACCGCGTAAATGGCAGACACAAGGTCTCCGCGGCTGTACGGAATGAATAGCTCAATCTCCGTCAGCTGCTCCCGCGCAATCTGAACGAGGAGCTGGCGAAGTTCCTCCATCCCCTCGCCACTCGCGGCCGACACCTGAATCGCGTCCGGTAGCTGGTCTCGAAGTTCGTCGCGCTGGTCCGGCGACAGGAGATCCACCTTGTTGAGCACCAACGTGCGCGGGGTTTCGGCGGCACCGATATCCGCGAGCACCTCGTCGACGGCACCGGACTGCTCGAATCGGCGCCGGTCGGATGCGCTTGCATCCGCGACGTGCAGGATCAGGTGGGCGTCGATCGCCTCGTCCAGCGTCGACCGAAACGCCGCGACGAGCTCGTGGGGAAGATGCCGGATGAACCCAACGGTGTCCGAGAGGAGGACCTGCATCCCCTCGTGCTCGAACGTGCGAACGGTGGGGTCCAGCGTTTCAAAGAGCGCGTCGTTCACCGAAACTCCGGCTCCGGTTAGCGCGTTCATCAACGTGGACTTTCCGGCGTTGGTGTAGCCAGCAAGGGCAACGCGGGGTACACCGGCATCCAAGCGCCGCCGCCGCATCACGCCCCGGGTGCGTTCCAATTCCTTGAGGCGCGTCTTCAGGGCTCCCATCCGCGAGCGAATGAGGCGTCGATCGGATTCCAGTTGGCTCTCACCAGGGCCGCGCGTACCAACTCCACCACCCAGGCGCTCCAGGTGCTGCCAAAGACCTTCCTGGCGCGCATATGAGTAGTCCAGCTGCGCGAGCTCTACCTGGAGCTTGCCTTCGGCGCTCGTGGCATGTTGGGCGAAGATGTCCAGGATGACCGCGGTCCGGTCGACGACCCGGAGTTTCAGGCGATCTTCCAAGTGACGCTGCTGGCTGGGTGTCAACTCCCCCTCGGCCACGATCACGTCGGGATGAATGCCGCGCTTTTCCTCGATCAGTTCGTCCAGTTTGCCCTTCCCGAAGTACGTCTTTGGGTCGGGTCGTTCACGGTGCTGGACCATGACGTGGGCCACCTCTACCCCCGCCGTTTTGAGAAGTTCCCGAAGCTCGGCGAGGCGGTCGGCCTCCTCCTCATCACCGGATGGGAGCGACGCGATGACCATCCCGATTTCGCGCTTCTCGGTCGAAAAATGGCCGTCAACGCGTTCGCTTTCATCCGGCTCGGCGTCGCCGCGGTAGGTCCGCTGCAATTCGTTTTCGGCGGCTTCTCGGCCACGTTGTCGCTTTGAGTTCGCCATCAGCGTCCTGGTTGGGGGTTCTCAGTCAGTCGGGTTAAGCGTTGCATGGCCCTGATGGCAGCAGCGGCAGGAACGGCTCCGCTCGTTCGCACAAACAGGGCGTTTTGGGCGATGGCACGGGCCAGCGTGCGTGTCCCTGAACCGCCGTTTGGCGGCTCTGAGCCCTGCGCACCGCGAAGCTCTGACGGGTTCCAGGCATTTGCGCCAGAACGATCAATGGCGCGTTCCGCGGTCAGGTTGCCGCTTGCCAGCGCTGTCGCGTGATCCCCCCAAACCGCGACGGCGACGTCAAGTGCTCCCCCGGCGTTTGCGGCGAAGTGGCGGGTCGCGGCTCGGAGGAGTCCCCGACGCTTGAGGTCCGCCGCGAGCGCGACGTCGCTATCGGCAAACAGGACCCGTTCAAGTGCGGTGGCATCGGCCGTCGCGGGTCCAGCGGTCTCGGTAAACCCTTCGGGCACCGGCAGTTGCCCGACGGTCGTCAGGGGGTCGACAATCGATGCCAACGGTCGATCATCTGGTCCCGTTCCACAGGCCGACACTGTGAGGGCCAAGGAAAGGATTCCGACGCATGTTCGCCAACGCACCGGACGAGCGTACCGCGCGCCAGCCGCAAACAAGGTTAATCGAGGCTTGGTCCGTCGCGGTCAGGACAGCGCTTTAATCCAGGAACGTTTCCCGTCTATCGAAACAGGAGCACGAGGACCCGAGATGTCGATTACCGCTCAGAAGAGTCGCAACAATGTGATGACCTTCGTCCTCGTGGCCGGGTTGACGGGCCTCCTGCTCGTCATCGGGAAGGTCGTCGGGGGTAACAACGGACTGGTCCTGTTCGCCGTTCTTGCCGTTGCGATGAACATCGGGATGTACTGGTTCAGCGGGCCGATGGCGCTTCGGATGTCGCATGCGGTTGAAGTAAGCGAGTCCCAGGAGCCAGCACTGCATCAGATGATCGCCGAACTTGCCCGACGGGCAGGGGTGCCAAAACCTCGCGTCTACGTGACCCCCGACGAGCAGCCGAACGCCTTCGCGACCGGCCGCAACCCGAAGCACGCCGCCATTGCCGTGACGCGCGGGATCCAGCGTGTGCTCCCGCCGCGCGAACTGGAGGGTGTCCTCGCACACGAGATGGCCCACATCAAGAACCGCGACATTCTGATCGCAAGCATCGCAGCAATGGTCGCCGGTGCGATTTCTGCGGTCGCGAACTTCCTTCAGTTCTCGATGTTCTTCGGCGGAGGCTCAAGCGACGACGACGGGCCGCTCGGGATCGTCGGGATGATCGCAACGATGATGTTCGCGCCGTTGGCTGCGGGGATCATGCAGATGGCGATCTCGCGTCAGCGCGAGTATGTGGCGGACGCGACAGGGGCGCAGCTGATCGGAGACGCCGTTCCGCTCGCGGATGCCCTACAGACCCTCCACCGTGGTGCGGAACTGATCCCGATGCAGGTCAATCCGGCGGCAGCGCCCCTCTACATCGTCAATCCACTCGCCGCCTTCCGGGGGCGCAACTTCACCAACCTCTTCTCGACGCATCCGCCGATGGAGGAGCGCATCGCCCGCCTCCACGCAATGTCCAGCGAGCTCCGCGGCACCGGCCTCCCCGCCTACCGGTAGATTCGCTCCCGATCCGTCGACGACCGTTGGAGAACCATGGGAATTCGCGAAGAGCTTGACCGGATGCTGAACGACTCGGATGCTGGACATAAGCGCTTGATCGAGTACGTAGTACGTCAGTTGGGTGGCGGCCGAAACCTGTCGGAGGTCCTGGAAGATCCGTACGTGACGAACCGCTCCAACCCAATAGAGCGGCGCGCGCTGCTCGACGAGCCCGAGGTCGTGAAGGCTGCCAGTGACGATGTGCTGGCCGACTTGCGCGCCCAGCTTGAAGCGCTTCACGTGAGTACCCCGGACACAACGGGGTAACCTTCCAGCTACGTCCGCGAACCGAGGGAGGAGGGCGTGCGGCACTTCTTCACGGTCAACGCAACGGTCATCATTTTCGCCCAGGGCGTCGTCTTTTTCGCCCTGGGCTTCTCTGTCTGGCTGCAGCGCCGCCGCGCAACGCGCCTTACGCTCAGTTCGTCGCTGATCTGGCTGGCCACCTTCGCATTCGTGGAGTCCATCGCGACATGGGGCAAGGCCTTCATTCCGATTCAGGCCCGCTCGGGGCTAGACCCGAGCTTTGTTCAGGTACTCGTCGGCATCCGCTGTGTCATTCAGATCATTGCGTTCGTCTTCTTGGTCGAGTTCGGCCTCCGTCTCGCGCCGCTCGCGACATCCGTCCGTCGTGCACTGACGACCACGGTCGTCCTGATTGCACTCGCATTGGTGACCGTCAACACGATTCTGGCGACTGCCCGTGGTTGGTCGCTCTACCAATGGGAGGGGTCAATCGTTGCAGCCGGGAGATACGGCCTGCTCCTGCCGGGGGCGCTCCTCTCGGCCGTCGGTGTGTGGCGACAAGGATCGGAGCTGGTGGCTGTCGGAATGCATGGCATCAAGGGCTACGCCGATGCCGCTGGTTGGATGCTTGTGGTGT
Source organism: Thermoleophilia bacterium (assembly GCA_043746815.1). Taxonomy (GTDB): domain Bacteria; phylum Actinomycetota; class Thermoleophilia; order Miltoncostaeales; family Miltoncostaeaceae; genus JAYTQG01. The sequence goes on from JAYTQG010000254.1 coordinate 23,531, forward strand.
TTGGGGTCATTAGCGGGTTGATCGTGGACCCGGGGCCGTGGTCGCCGCCCGGCATTGCCACGGACGACGGCTGGTTCTCCGCAACCGGAATCCCCATTGGGGCGCTCCGTGGCCTAACCGGTCTCGCCCTGGCAACCTTCGCGATCAAGCTGCTGGACATCTTCGAGCTGGAACAGTCGCAGCGGATCGCGGCGCTGGAACGGGCACGCTTGATCGCCGAGGAGCGTGCTCGGTTTGGTCAGGACCTGCATGACGGGACGATTCAGTCGATCTACGCCTCCGGACTTCAACTTGAGTCGGTGGCACTTCGAGCTGGTGACCCCGCCGTGCGCAGTGACGTGCGCCGGGTCGTTGGCGATCTCAACGAAACGATCGTTGGTATTCGGGATTACATCGACGCGCTTCACACGTCACCCGCTCATCCCCAGGCCGTTGCCGGTGCGCTGGAGGCCCTGGCCCGGAAGTTCTCCGCCGAGACCGGGATGGCTATTCGGTTTGATGCCGCCGGCATGGACGCCTCCGGATTGCTGCCCGATGACATTGGCCACCAGACCGAACAGATACTTCGGGAGGCGCTCTCCAATGCCGCGCGGCACGGGAAGTCGCGTGTTGTTGACATCCAACTGACATTTGCGCCGGACGAATTCGACCTCGTCGTCGACGACGATGGCGTGGGGTTGCCCCCGCTGGCCGATGGAGGCCTCGGACATGGCTTGGCGAACATGCGGGATCGGGCGCGACGCCTCGGGGGTCGCGTCGCAGTTTCCACTCGTTCAGCAGGAGGAACGCGGGTCTCGCTTGCGGTTCCGCTGGACTCCGAACAGATCCCAGTCACAATAGAGGGGGCGGCCCATGCCGACCGGGCACCCTTCTCTCCCACTGCGGAGGCAACACCATGACCACGACTCAACGCGCTGCTGATCCAATTCGGGTTCTGATTGTCGACGACCACGCGGTCGTGCGGATCGGACTCAAGACACTGCTTGAACACTCCACGGGCTTTCGGGTTGTGGGGGAGGCGGGCTCTGTCGCCGACGCCCTCACCCAGACCGAACGGTCAGCGCCGGATGTCGTGCTGATGGATGTTCGGCTGCCCGATGGCAGCGGTGTTGACGCCTGCCGTCGTATCAAGGAGCGCCATCCCGACGTGCGCGTGGTGATGTTGACCTCCTACTCCGACGAGGAGGCCATTGTGGGAGCGGTGATGGCGGGCGCGAACGGCTACCTCCTTAAGCAGGCTGACGGGGAACGCCTGACGACCGCAATTCGTGAGGCAGCATCTGGTGTCGCGTTGGACCCGAGTGCCGCCGGGACGCTGCTTGCCCAGTTCCGTGAACTCTCCGCCAAACAGGCGGAGTCCGAATTGTCTGGTCTCACCGACCGCGAGCGCAAGATGCTGGCCCTCATCGCCGAGGGCTACACCAACCGTGCGATCGGCGATGTGTTGCACCTGTCGGAGAAGACGGTGCGCAATCACGTCAGCCAGCTGCTCCGCAAACTTGGGTTCCAACGCCGCTCGCAGGCCGCCGCCTGGGCCGGTCAGCGTCGCCTTGAACTCCCAACGGAGTAACGACGTCGGCAGGAATCGGATCGCCAGCGAAGAAGTGGCCGGGACGCTGCAAAGCGCCGTTTCCCAAGGAGATCCGATGTCACGGTCCGCGCGCGTTATCGCGCTCGCAAACCAGAAGGGTGGGGTCGCGAAAACCACGACCACCGTCAACCTTGCCGTCGCCCTGCGCGAGCAAGGACGGCGCGTGTTGGTGGTCGACCTCGACCCTCAGAGCAACCTGTCCATGAGCCAAGGCATCGATGTCGAGTCCCTCGACGTGACGATGTTCGATGTGCTCGTGCACGGTCGTTCAATCGCCGACGTCGTTCACGTCCGCGAGGTGGACGTTGCCGCGGCCGGGATCGAACTGGCCGGGGCCGAGCTTGCGCTGTCATCGATGATGGGACGCGAGCGGGCACTTCAACGCGCGCTTGCGCCCATCAAGGGCGCCTACGACGACATCCTGATCGACACTCCGCCCTCACTCGGGTTGCTGTCGATTAACGCCATGGTGGCGTCGGATGGAGTGATCGTCCCGGTGCAGTGCGAGTACCTCTCGCTGCGTGGGCTTGCCCAGTTGCAGAACACGCTGGCCCAGGTTCGCGAGCACCTTAATCCGAACGTCGACATTCTTGGCATTCTTCCGACCATGTTCGACTCCAGAACCGTTCACGGCCGAGAGGCCCTCGACCTGTTGCGCGATAGTTTCGGGCCGGTGGTGTTCAACACGCGGATCGGCAAGACGGTGCGCTTCGCGGAGGCTCCGGTCAGCGGCAAGAGCGTTCTGGCCTACGATCCGTCGGGTCAGGGTGCACGCTGGTATCGGCGCCTCGCGCTTGAGGTCATGGCACGCGAGTCCAACCCTGTTCGGATCGCCGCTTGATGGGCACCAACCGCTCCAGCATGCGCGACGGTCCGTTGGCCGACCTGTTCCGCCGGACCGAAGACTCAGAACCCGCCGGGAGCCAGGAACTCTGGGCGGATGATCATCCGTCGGATCCATCCGGTAACTCCGCGTACGTCGCCGTCATTCGGGTCGTGGGCATCGGCGGTGCTGGCTGCAACGCCATCAACCGCATGATCGCCGCTGGGCTTGGAGGCGTTGAGTTCGTCGCGATCAATACGGATCGTCAGTCGCTGGAGCGTTCTGAGGCAGACGTCCAGATTCCGATCGGGCTGGACCTCACCACTGGTCGTGGCACCGGTGGCGACCCTGCGACCGGCGAGCTCGCGATGCGCGCCGCCGAGGAGCAAATCCGCCGGTCCCTTCGTGGCAGCGACTTGGTCTTCATCACAACAGGCGAGGGCGGTGGCACCGGAACCGGTGGCGCGCCGGTCGTAGCGAAGATTGCTCGCGAGCTTGGCGCGCTGACGATCGCCGTCGTCACACGTCCCTTTGGTTTCGAGGGTAACCGCCGCGCGAGTGTCGCCGACGAGGGCATCGAAATGCTCCATGGGCTGGCCGATACCGTCGTGGTGATCCCAAACGACCGCCTGATGCGGGTGCTCGACAAGAAGACCTCGATGGTCGATGCCTTCCAGGTCTGCGACGACCTCCTGCGCCAAGGTGTGCAGGGCATCTGTGATCTCATCACCCTTCCCGGGTTGATCAACCTGGACTTCGCCGACGTGCGGACGATCATCAAGGGCGCCGGAAGTGCACTCCTTGGGATTGGCGTGGCCTCTGGCCCCGATCGCGCTCGTCTCGCAGCGCAGGCGGCTACCGAATCGCCGCTGCTTGAGACGCCGATTGATGGCGCGCGGGGGATCCTGCTGGGAATCACCGGCGGGCCAGACCTGTCGCTGATGGAGGTCACCGAGGCCGCACGGGTCGTCAGCGAGGCAGCGGACCCCGAGGCCAACATCATCTTTGGTGCCACCATTGACCCTGGCGTTGAAGGCAATGTCTGGGTGACCGTCGTGGCCGCGAACTTCAGTGGGGTTCGCTCTGGGCCCGCGCCCGAGCGCAAGGGCGAGCGCAAGGTCGAAGCATTGCCAGAGCGGCGATCCAGCTCCACCGTTGCAGCAGCCGGTTTGGAGCCAGCACCGTCCCTCGATGAGGTTCCCGAGGCGCCAGATCTATCGGCGATGCGATCGGACGAGGGCATTCGTCGCGGAGAGTCTCCGTACTAACCGGTCCTTCGGGAAGTAGCCTTCCAGGCATGGATGCCCCGACGACAATCATTCCCGTAGATGCCGACGGCGTGGTGTACCACCTGGCGCCCCAGCCGGTACGTATTGCCCTGTCGGAAGGGCCCCCAGCGCTTTGGGGCCTTCAGGTGCACGTATTAAGGGATGGTGAGTTACTGGGCGTGAAGACCTGCTTCGTGGGGCGTGTCACCATCTTCACGAAAGATCCCGGAGCTGTTGACGGCCCGATGGAGCGCACCCTTCCGATCATCCACGACGCCATCACGGCCACGATTCAGCGCCGTCTCATCGCCGGTGAGACCGGCGACGAGATCGTTTTTTCCTAGGGTTTCTACTCTGCGAGCAAACGTTTCGCGGTCTCGCTGACCATCCGTCCGTCAGCCGCCGTACCCAGACGCGCGACGGTGGCCTTGATGACCCGCCCCATGTCTTTCGGGCTGGTCGCGCCCTCTTCGACGATCACCTCACGCACGGCCGCCTCGACGGTTGCCGCGTCGAGTTGCTCGGGCAGGTAGTCGCTCAGCACGGCGAGTTCTGCCTCTTCCTGGGCGGCCAGGTCTTCACGGCCCGCGGGGCGAAACTGCTCGATGGACTCGCGGTGCTGCTTTGCCAGCCCTTTGAGGACCCGCTCAACGCCGGGGTCGTCCAGCGGCCCTCCCGCCTCGATCTCGGCGTTCTTGATCGCGGCACGGGCACGGCGGATGACGCCCAAGCGAAGCTTCTCGCCCGCCCGCATCGCGTCCTTCATCTCAGATTCAAGGCGTTCAGTAATGGTCATACCGACAGCCTAACGGCCCGCTACGCCGCGAGAACGAGCTCACCGCGAGCCAACTGCCCAAACGCCGATGTACGCCCGTGCATGAAATGGAGCAGACGCTCGTGAAAGTCGTCCAGGACGGCAGCGCGAACCGATGGGCGATTCGCCAGCCGCTGGCGCCACCCTTGGACCGCGGGTGCGTGCTCGAGCAGTTTCAGATCACTGAACGTCTCGAACGCATCGAGGTACCGAAACACCGGTGCATAGGCGGCATCCACGATTCCGAACGAATCGCCCGAGAACCATGGGCCCGTCAGCGCTCCGTCGACCCCTTCAAACTTGCTTGCCAGTGCCGTGCGCTGTGCAAGGAGCACGTCCTGGTCGCCAGCGTTGTAGAGCCCAGCGATGTTCGAAAGCGTTGCTGAGGCGTGTTCAGCCCAGGCCCGCTGTTGTGCGCGTTCCAACGGATCGGTGGAGAACAGCGGAGGCGAGTACACCTCGTCGAGGTAGTTGCAGATGACCGCCGACTCGAACAGGACCGTCTCGCCCACCCGCAGCAACGGTACCTTGCCAAGGGGGGAGATCTTGAGAAACCAGTCGGGTTTATCCGACAGATCGACGTACGCGCGCTCGAACGGGACGTTCTTCTCGTTCAACGTAATCGCGACCCGTTGGACGTACGGACAGAGCTGGTGACTCACCAAGACGGGATGCTGGGTGGCGGCCGATGCGGACACTATTTCGACCCCTGACGTAGTCGCGCGTCAGCGAGGCGAGCGGCGTCCGCTCCGGCCTGGGCAAGTGCTTCGACCCGCTCCGCAAGAGCCTCGTCACCGAGCGCAAGGATTCGAGCGGCGAGGATGCCAGCGTTGCGGGCACCGTCGATCGCGACCGTTGCGACAGGCACCCCCTTGGGCATTTGGACGATGGAAAGCAGGGAGTCCATCCCATCAAGGGCCGTCGTCCTCACGGGAACCCCAATCACGGGAAGGCGGCAAACGGAGGCGAGCATTCCTGGGAGGTGCGCTGCCCCTCCGGCGCCGGCGATCACCACCTTGACGCCGCGCGCGGCGGCGGTCTGGCCATACTCGATCATCTCCAGCGGCGTCCGATGCGCGGAGAGCACCCGGATCTCGTGGGTGACGCCGAGCTCGTTTAGGACTGCCGCGGCCTGCTCCATGACGGCCAAGTCGGAGTCGGAACCCATGGTGATTCCGACGAGCGCGCTCACAGGTCCACCGCCGCGGCTGCCTGCTCGGCCCGCTCGCGAGCCTCCTCAACGGTTGCGCCGAGCGCCGTCACATGCCCCATCTTTCGCCGCACACGGACCTCCCGTTTGTCATAGAGATGAAGGTGGGCCCCCGGAACGGTCAGCGCCTGTCGGTTGGGTTCGGCAGGGCCGTTGCGTGATCCAAGGATGTTGACCATCACCGCGGCTGGTGCCCGGAGGTTCACCGGTCCGAGGGGCAGGTCAAGTACCCCCCGAAGGTGGTTCTCGAACTGGGATGTCTCACAGGCCTCAATCGTGAAGTGTCCGGAGTTGTGCGGGCGCGGTGCGATCTCGTTGATCAGGACCTCGCCACTTGCGAGCGCGAACAGCTCGACGCCAGTCACACCGATCCCGAGCGCGGCATGCGTCGCGGCGAGCGCGATCTCGTTCGCTTGGGTCAGCTGGTTCTGCGACCCCGACGCGGGCACATCGACGCGCCGACACACATGATCACGCTGGATTGTCTCGACAACCGGATACGCCAGCGCCTGGCCTCCCGGGCGGCGGGCCACCATCACCGCAAGCTCGCGTTCGAAGGGCACCCACCGCTCGACAAGGACCCCGTCGCCGTCGTCCAACTTTGAGAACGCATCCCGGGCCGCGTCGATGTTGACGCAGGTGACGTTTCCGTATCCGTCGTAGCCAAGGCGTCGGCGCTTCAGCATCAACGGCCACCCGAGGTCCCGTCCCGCCGCATCGAGACTCGCGGCCTCTTCGACCAGCAGATAGTGGGGCAGCGGGAGCCCGGCTGATGCGAGGAGATCCTTCTGCCGGGCCTTGTCCTGAACGATGGCGATGGACGCCGGATCAGGGCGGACCGGAGTGCCCGCCGCGGCAACGTGCGCGAGCGCCAGGGCATCCACGAACTCGTTTTCCAGGGTAACGACCCGGCACGCGCGGCCAAGCGCGGCGACCGCATCGGCATCCCGCCAGTCCCCCTCGACGAGGCCGTGAGCGACCCCAGCCGCCGGATCGCCGGGGCCACCGAGGACGGCGACCGTGATCCCAAGTGGCCATGCGGCGAGTGCCGTCATCCGCGCGAGTTGCCCTGCTCCGGCGATTCCGACGTCAAAGCGTTTCGTGTCCGGTGCGCTCACGGACTGCACGCTACCAACCATCCGTTGGCGCGCAGCCGAGGCTTGCTAAACTCACGGTCCCGCCGACGCGGGCGCTTAGCTCAGTTGGGAGAGCACTAGCTCGACAAGCTAGGGGTCACTGGTTCGAGCCCAGTAGCGCCCACTACAAAGACCCCCGCGTTTGCGGGGGTCTTTCCTTTTTTGCCGACGCCCGTTGGGTGACGTCCCATCAGCGTGACGCGGGGCTTCGCGGCGCCCGAACACGGCGTGCGTCCAGAACGGACCAGACGGCGGTGGCCGCGAGAATCAGGATGCCACCGGCGAGGGACCACGGGCCGGGGCGCTCACCGTGGACCAGCCAGGCCCAAACGGGGCTGAGGGCGGGCTCAATGAACAGCAGCAGTGAGGCCTCAAGGGCGCCGATCGTGGAGACCGCCCGGGTAAGCAGGATGTACGCGAGGCCAATCTGGAAAACGCCGAGGTAGGCAAGCGTCAGCCAGTCGCCGGAGTCGGCACCGACCACCGGAAAGGCCACGGTTGCGCAGACTGCCGCCGCGAGGAGGTTCCCTGCGAGCGTTGCGGCCCCCGCGGCTCCGGCACCGTTCTCTCGCCCGAGCCACCTGAGTCCCCCGACGGTGAGCGCCCAACCGACGCCGCTGAGGAGCGCCAGGATGTTGCCCAGAGTGGGATGTGGCGCAGTGTCAGATGCGGATGTCGTGTCCAGGAAGAACAGGCTGACGCCGCCAAGCAGCAGGGTGACCGTGACGACGTCGAGACGGCGGAGTGGCTCTCGGAGCGCCAGCGGACCGATTAGCAGAAGGTAGAGCAGTGACGTGGACTGCAGAAAGATGGCGTTCGCGGCCGTCGTTTCTTTGTTGGCCGTGACAAAGGTGATGAGGGTGGCCGCAAACGCGAGCCCGACGAGCAGCGTCCGCCACGACCATCCGCGTCGGGCCGCTGGGATTGTCACCGCTAGGACAGCCGCGGCAATGGACGAGCGAAAGCACGCCACCTGAAGTCCGGCCATGTTCACGGCCTTGATCGCCGCGCCCCCCGTCGAGAAGAGAATCGCTGTTCCGATGACCTCTGCGCGTGCGAGCGCGATCGTCCCGCCGGCCATGAGCGGCATCCGGCTCGGGCCTGGGGAGCCCACCTATGCTGGCAGGCAGGGTGACTGTGGGTGGAGCGCCAGGCCGCGAGACTCGGCCAGGATTTCCAGCATCACCGCAGTGTCTGCGATCGCGACACCGGTCAGGTGAGCCTCGCGCAATTCGAAGTCTGTGATGATCGCTCTCAGCGCGTCGGCATACCGGGTGCCGTCGCGTGCCGCGAGGGCATCGATGGCACCGCCGGTTCGTGCGAATGCCGGTCCGGCATCGGAAAGCGCAGCGACGTCGGTCTTGGCCTGCGCATCGTCGCCGAGCACGAGGTGCGCCAGGGCCCGTGCGTATGCCCCCGAGGGTGATGCTGCCCGCGGAAGCTCCCGCAACGTTTTCCGGGCCGCCAGCGTTGCATCTCCGGCGATCACGCTTGCCTTCAGCATTCCGACAAGGCGTCCAATCGCGGCTGGTGGGGCAGTCTGCCACGACGCCCAGTACGATTCAGCGGCACGTGCCATTGCCTCCCGGCCACCGGTCCCGTTGCCAGCCATCAGGCAGAGGTGACCGGTGCGCTCGTGTGCGATTGCGTCGTCCAGGTGCGTTGCCGCTGCGGTGGCGTCCTCAGTCATGCTCATCCGCCGCGGTGGGTTCGTTCGCGGGCTGCCAATTCGTCGATGTGGAGTGCCACTGTCAGCGCGTCCACCCGTGCTTCGCCGTCAAGGTTGTCAGCCGCGTTCCACGCTTCTTTCGACAGATGTGCGAGCCGCGGTGCCGCATCGGGAAGGGTCGCGGCCCGGTCGGCCTGTGCGCTGATGTACGCCAGAATCTCTTGGGTCTCGTCCGGGCTCCAACGCACCTTCTGTCCAGGCCATTCGCGGTTTCTGGCAATCAGCCACCACAGGAGCGAGGCCAGCGGCAGTTTGATGATGAAGACGGCCCCGATGACCCAGAGCATCCGGATGGTGCCGTTCGAGCTGACCCGGGATGTCGCGAACAGAAGGAATGTTCCGAAGAATGCAAAGACACCGAGCACCAGTCCTGTCGCAACGACCCGCCGGGTCCTCAGCGAACCATCTGGGTGAAGGAGAACACGCTTCACAACCGTCTCAGCTCCTCGTCGCGCGCGATCCGACGGGCTCGTCGCCAGCGCGTTCACGGCGATCATTCCAGGGGCCACCCCGAACCACCACCCGCGCTTAGTGTAGTCCAG
>JAYTQG010000255.1:0-2849 GCA_043746815.1 Thermoleophilia bacterium
TACCCCGGACCTATTGTTCGACCGGGTTGACTACCTTCGAAGCGGTTTCACGGGCGGAGTCGACTCCTGCACAAACGCCTAGCGGGCTAAAAAATAGTCGCTGGGTCCCGCTTCGGCGCCGATAGCCCGGCCGCCTGGATGCTTGCGTTGGCCAAGGCACTCGGGCGGAGACCCCATTTGAGGAAGAAGGCACGAAGGTCGTCGCCCGTGGCCTGACACATGCCAACAACGAAGGTGTCGACCTTGTCCTGGTCGGTCGCGTCGGTCGGCCGCGGGTTCGCCCGAACTGCCTGATGAAGCCGGGTGAAACTCTCCCAGCCGTACGCCTCCTTTAGCTGGTGGAACATCACGAGTTTGACGAAGAAGCTGTTATAGTCGGGGTCGTCCTTCGTGTAGTCGCTCGGCCCGCGCGCCAGATACTCCTTCGCCAGTTGCAGGGTCGTCGGTCCCCCAGCTTCCTCGCTGGTCCCGAGGCGCGACGGCCGTTGGAACTGCTCCTGCACGTAGAGGGAGAACATGTTGACGTTGATTTCGGTCAGGCTTCCCCAGGTCCAGGAGTTCTGCTGCTCGGTGTGGCCAGTTTCGTGCCAAATGCCCCACAGATTCGAGAGCAGTTTTGGGTTTGTGAGGTCCTGGGTGTTACTCGCGAGCATCCCGATCATGCCGCTGGTCGCGTACATGTAGAACTTCTGCTGGTCGGCCTTCGTTGAGTAGATGTCCTCGACGTAGTTGACGCGAAGGCGCGTCGGAGTGTTTGCTGCTGAACTGCCATCGAACCCGGCGAGCTGCTCCTCCCAGCCGATCACCTGGTTCACGGTTGCGAACGTGGCATCGGGGTTTGGGATTGGATGTTGGCGGTAGGTACGCATCCGGAGGGTGATCATGGAACGGTCCGACACCAGGGTCACGAACGGCGCGGCCCGATTGCGCTTCAACTCTTGTTTCCAGCCCTGGGTTGTCATCTGGCCGCGAATGTAGAGGGGAAGCGGGGAACCACCGGTCACGGCGACCGAAACTTGCGCGATGGAGTCGTTCGGGCCGGTGTACGAGAACGAAACGGGACCGTCCTGGTTCGCGACGATCGTCCGCGCGCGACTCGTCAGCGTGGTGACTTGAGGGCGATTGTTGTCCGAGAACATGACTGGAAATCCGACCCGAACGGCAAGCAAATGGCCGGAGGTCAGCCCCGTCGTGGAGACGGTAAGCCGTTGGCCCTTGCGAAGGAAGAGGCCAGCGGGCTGCTCCGCGCTCAGCTCCATCCGGTCCATCCGGGCGGCCTCCCCAGCCACCGAAGGGAGGGGTTCCAGGACGTAGCGCCGCGACTCGTTGTTGAGGGCTGATGTCGCGCTTGCACTCGCCGTGCAGAGCGTCGCGAGGGCCATGGAGATGAGGGGCTTCATTGCTGCCGTTTCGTTTTGGGGTGCCGTATTCTCGCCACATGGAATCACACGAATGGGAACGTCTCCAGGAACTTCTTCGCGTGCCGAGCATCTCCGCGCTGCCCGAGTATGCCGCCGATATGGACCGCGCCGCCTCCCTCATCGCGCATGAGATTCTGGTCGCGGGCGGCGCCGCCGAGATCGTCAACAACGGCGGTCATCCGCTCGTAGTCGGGCGTGTCGCAGCGTCGGTTGATCGCGAGGATGCACCGACGGTCCTGATCTACGGGCACTACGACGTTCAGCCGACCGGCGACCTCGCTGAGTGGGTGTCACCGCCTTTTGAGCCGACCGTTCGCGGCGATCATGTTTATGCCCGGGGAGCGAGTGACGACAAGGGCAACCTGTTCATGCTGCTGGTCGCAGTGCAGCGCCTGCGGGCTGCTGGCGAGCTTCCCGTCCATGTCCGCTTCCTGATCGAGGGGGAAGAGGAGTGCGGCGGCGAGTCTGCGCACCGTTGGCTGGACGGCGACACCGAAGGTGCCGACTGCTGCCTGATCTACGACTCGTCCATGGCCGCGCCCGACCGTCCCGCCTTTTGCGCTGGCGTGCGCGGGCTTGTCTACCGGCGTATCACCGTGCGTAGCGCCCAGCGCGACGGCCACTCGGGCCTCTACGGCGGTGCGGCCATGAATGCAAACCATGCGCTGATGACGATCTTCGGGTCGCTCACCCCGACGGACGGACGCTTGGCCGAACCGCTTCGGGCGGGGGCCGCCGCGCCGAGTCCCTTGGAGCTGGCCTCATGGGAGGCAATCCCGGGTGGTGCCTCTATGCTCAAGCAGGCGGGCCTGCGACCAGCGGATGCCGCCGCCGCAGCTGAGTTTCACCTGCGCACCGGCTTCGAGCCCACCATCGACGTTCACGGCATCGCAAGCGGCGAGCCCTCGGCGGTCAAGACGGTGATTCCGGCGACCGCGACGGCGACCCTGTCGCTTCGCCTCGCTCCTGGGCAACGTTCCAGTGAGATCGCTCCGATCCTCGACGAGATGATCCTCGCTGCGGCACCTGCGGGGGCTGAGGTCACCATCGAGCGTCTGGGCGAGGCGGACCCGGCGTTGGTCAGCGCTGACGACCCGTGGCTCGCCAAAGCCGTCGCGGGCACGGAGACCGCCACTGGGATGCGCGTCGCGGTCATCCGAAGTGGTGGCAGCATCCCGATCATGGCCGCCCTGGCCGCCCGCGGAATCGTCCCACTGCTGACCGGTTTCGCCGAGAACGACGACGCGATCCACGCCCCGAACGAACGGCTGCGCGTGTCACAGCTGGACCTCGGCATCCGCGCCGCGATGGGAATGCTGACGGCGCTGGGCGCCCGCCCGTGACCCTAAAACCGTGCCTCCGCTCCGGGGTTTTGGCCTACCCGTGAGAAGTGGGGGCCATCGGCGGAAACTATGGGTTTAGTAGCCG
>JAYTQG010000256.1:0-2825 GCA_043746815.1 Thermoleophilia bacterium
CCGGGAGATTCCCTTCATGCGACAGATGATCGTCTTTCAGGCCACCGACTTCGCCTGGTCCCCCGTTGAGGTGGACGTCGAGGTTCCCGAGGGCGGAGACGCGCCGGACGAACAGACGATCCCCGTGGCCGTTCTGGAGTTCCGTGGGGGCCCCAGCGTACTGCTCCAAGTCTTCGTGAGCCGCAATGACGCCGAGGGCATCATGAATGCGATCACGCAGTCGGAGCCGATGCGCGCCACGGTGCCGGATGGCCAGGCCTTCCAGCCCGAGCCGACCGTGCTTCCGGCGGGGATGTTCATGGCACTGAACCCCGAGGTTGTCGGTGTCTCCGTGACGCCGCCGCACGAGGGTGAGCAGGGCCTTGTGAATCATTGGCTGCTCTCGTTCCAAGACGCCGACGGCAGCCAGGTGCAGGCCGCAATCAGCGACGGTCACTCCGTCCAGCTCGTCCGCGCCCTTGCGGATGTCGCGCACGGCGATCTGGATGACGACGCCGCCGACGCGAAACCCGAGTCCTAAACTCACACGAGAGGCTTGATCGATGCGAACGCGCTCCCTTGGTGTACTTCTTGTCGTCGGTTGTCTCCTCCCCGGAGCTGCCTACGGTGAGGGCGTTGTGTCTGCGCTGGCTGGCAAAGACGTTGCGATCGCCAAGTCAGCCAGGGTCTCGGATGGGGACAACGCGAAGCTCGTGGCGGCCGCGATCCGGCTGAGGGAAGCCGGGAAGCCGACGAAGTTCGTCGTGATCGGCCCGAAACCCGGCAACTTTGACGGCTATGCCGCTGGGGTTCGTCGCAGTCTCGGCTTTCGAGGCAGCGTCCTTGCGCTCTCACAAACACCCCGCAGCTTCCGCGTCGCGGGCCCGTACGCGAGTTCGGTCGGCGGCGCCGCGTTCAACGCCAATAAATCAGCGCTTCAAGCCGATCCGATCAACGGAATGATTCAGATCGCCGATGCCGTACCCGCGGCCAGCGGCGGAACGGCGCCGCCGTCATCCCCGAAGGACACCAAGAGCACCGGCGGTGGTGTCAGCGGCGGCGTGCTGTTCGGCCTGTTCGCGGCGATTTTGGGGGCAATTGGGCTCGGCGGGCTGCTCAGTCGGAAGTCGAAGCGCGCCCAAGCAGCGCGCGATCTGGCTGCACGCAAAGCGGGACTCGATCCGCTTATCGATGGTCTTGCCAGTCAGATCAGTGACCTTGACACGGACGTCCAGTTGGCGGGTGACAAGGCGCCCGCCGCTCAGACGTACTACGACCAGGCGCTCGCTGAGTACGGCACCGCCCGGGAGGCGCTGCCCAAAGCGAACACGGCCGCCGAGATCGAGCACGTCGGAACGGGACTGGAGCGCGGCCTTCGGGCCGCCCAGGCCACGCGCGCGACGCTGGACGGCAAGCCGGTTCCGGCCGAGGATTCACCGCTGCTCGAAGGGCTGTGTAGCTTCGATCCGAAGCACGGAAAGTCGGTCACCGAGGCGCCGATTGATGGGCCGAATGGTGGTCGTGTCGACGTCCCTGTGTGTCAAAACTGTGCCACTCAGATCGCGCAGGGAACTCGGCCGGACGTTCGGACCGTTCCCGATGGCCGTGGCCGAGATGTCCCCTACTGGAACATGCCCGGCTACGGCGGGTACGGTCGCGGCGGCGGTTGGCTCATGCCGATGGTTGGCGGGATGCTCATTAGCGACCTGCTCTTTCCGAACCAGGGCTACGGCTACGGCGGCGGTGGCGGCAGCTGGGGAGGCGGCGACCAGGGAGGCGGTTCCTGGGGCGGCGACAGCGGCGGCGACTTTGGTGGCGGCGGTGGTGGAGGTGGCGATTTCGGTGGCGGTGGCGACTTCGGTGGTGGTGGCGACTTTGGGGGAGGCGGTGGCGGCGGCGACTTTTAGGGGCGCGTCGCCTCGACGAGCGCCGCGATCAGACGTGGGTCGTCCGCCTCCTCGGGGTGCCACAACACGCCGAGTACGAAGGCCTTCGTCTGGTCCTCGAGGCCCTCACGTGTCCCATCGGGCGCGGCGGTCGCCACGACGCGAAGACCGGCACCGATGCGCTCAGGCGCTTGGTGATGCGAACTCTTGACGGTTGTCGAGGCCCCAAGAATCGCGCTGAGCAGTGAGTCGTCGGTGATGTTTACGGCATGCTCGGAGAAGGTCCCCCACCGTTCGCGGTGACGTTCGCTCCCAAGCCGCGACGGAAGGTGTTGCTCCAACGTCCCGCCGTAGGCCACGTTGATGAGCTGCATGCCCCGGCAGATCCCGAGGACAGGAATGTCGCGTTCCAGGGCACCGGCCAGGAGCGCTAGCTCGGCGTCGTCGCGAAGGCGCTGCGTGCCCGTCGTCTCAGTATCCGTCACCGCACCGTAGACGGCTGGATCAATGTCGTTGCCGCCCGTGAAGATGATGGCATCGAGCGAATCAAGTGTTTCCTGAACGCCGCCAAGCGTGGGGGGGAGAACGACAGGCCGCCCGCCCGCCTCCTCGATCGCGTTGCAGTACGACAGCGGGATAAGCGCCGCAGGAAGGTCCCAGGGGCCCCATGTCGCCTGCGTCGCGTACGACGTGATCCCAACAACCGGCCGGCGCGCCGAACTGTCAGCGGCCGGCCGGATACTCATATTCAGTCCTTCAAGGCCTCATACGCCGGGAGCGTCAAGAACTCGGCGTAGTCCTCACCGGTCGTGATCTTGTCGAACAATGCTGCGGCCTCGTCGTGGGTCGGGCCGTACCCGGTGCCGAGTTGCGTCTTGATCTTGGCGACCTCCTCGCCAAGGAACGTGCGGAAGAGCTCCACATCCACCTTACGGCCGTCGTCCATCACGCCGTGCGAGC
>JAYTQG010000257.1:0-2821 GCA_043746815.1 Thermoleophilia bacterium
CTGCCCGCAACCGGGGTACAGGTGCCGCGCGGCATTGCACGTCGTGCCGGAGAAGAAGCGCACGAGAGCCGCGGGCGGAACTTGTGGACCCACGCCCGCGTAAAGCAGCCAACCACGACCGGGGCTGTGCCTTTCGTCCCCGTCGATCTCCACCGACGATTCCCAGCACCCATCATGCTTACGATGCGCCGACGCATGCGTCCCACGTTACTCCTCCGCCACCTGGCTGCAGCCACCGCGTTCCTCGTTGCGCTTGCCATCACGCCGATGGGCGCCGCCTCCCAGCCGCCGGCCGCGCGCGCGGCGACCGCACCGGCGGCTCGGATCCCCGACATCCCGTACACGAAGTACACCCTGCAGAACGGCCTCACCTTGTTGGTCCATGAGGACCACAAGGCCCCGATCGTTGCCGTAAACGTGTGGTACCACGTTGGCTCCAAGAATGAAAAGCAAGGGAAGACCGGCTTCGCCCACCTTTTCGAGCACCTGATGTTCAACGGCTCGGAGAACTACAAGGACGACTACTTCAAGGCGGTCGAGCCGGTGGGAGCGACGGACCTCAACGGCACGACCAACGAGGATCGCACCAACTACTTCCAGAACGTCCCCATCTCGGCGCTCGACCGCATTCTCTGGCTCGAGTCGGACCGCATGGGGCATCTGCTCGGCGCGATCGACCAGAAGGTGCTCGACGAACAGCGCGGGGTGGTGCAGAACGAGAAGCGCCAGGGCGAGAACCAACCCTACGGCAAGCAGTGGATCACGATCAGCGAGAACACCTATCCCAAGGGGCATCCGTATTCGTGGAGCGTGATCGGTTCGATGGACGACCTGAACGCCGCGTCGCTGGACGACGTGAAGGACTGGTTTCGTACCTATTACGGCGCAGCGAACGCCGTCCTGGTTGTTGCTGGCGACGTGACACCGAGCGACGTGAAGACGCGCGTCGAGCGCTTCTTCGGCGACATTCCGTCGGGGCCGCCGATCGTGAAGCACGCGGAGTGGATCGCCCGTCGTACCGGGACGCAGCGCCAGGTGATGCAGGACCGCGTTCCGCAGGCGCGCGTCATACAGGTCTGGAATGTCCCCGGCTATGGGACCCCCGACGCGACCTACCTCGAGATGGCATCGACGCTGCTCGCCGGCGGGAAGACGTCGCGGCTGTACAAGCGTCTGGTCTATCGCGATCGCGTGGCGTCGAACGTGGTCAGCTTCCTCAACACGAAGGAGATCGGCGGACAGCTCATGCTGTGGGCCGACGCGCAGCCGGGCGGTGACCTGGCCAAGGTCGAGCGCGCGATCGACGAGGAGCTGCAACGCTTCCTGGCCACCGGCCCGACGACTGCCGAGCTGGAGGAGCTGAAGGTGCGCATGCGCTCCGGCTATGTGGGCGGGATTGAACGCATCGGCGGCTTTGGTGGCAAGTCGGACCTGCTGGCGCAGGGGATGGTCTACGGCGGTGACCCAGGGCTCGTGCCGGCAATGATGCGTCGCGCGCAAGAAGCGACAACCGGCGCCGTGCTTGCGACCGCGAAGCGATGGCTCGCCGATGGGCAGTATGTGCTCGAAGTGCGCCCATTTCCCGACTTCCAGACGGTAGCGTCGACGGTGGACCGCACGAAGCTGCCCGAGCCGGGCTCGCCACCGGACGTCGCATTCCCGGTGGCCGAGCGCATGACGTTGGCGAACGGGCTCAAGGTGCAACTCGTCACGCGTCGCGCTGTGCCGACGGTATCGATGTCGCTCCTGCTCGATGCCGGCTACGCCGCCGACAAATCGGCCAAGCCGGGGACAGCGCAGTTGGCGCTCAACATGCTCGACGAAGGGACGACGACGCGCACCTCCGAGCAGATCAGCAGTGCACTGGCCGGCTTGGGAGCGCAGCTCGGCACTAACTCTGACGTGGATGTCTCGTCCGTCTCGCTCGACGTCCTGAAGGACAAGCTGGACCCAGCGTTGGCGATCTTCGCCGACGTGGTGCTCAACCCATCGTTCCCGCGGAGCGATCTCGACCGCCTGCGGCAGAATACGCTGGCCAACATTCAGCAGGAGAAGGTTCAGCCGTTCGGCATTGCGCTCCGTGTCCTCCCCGGGCTCGTGTATGGTCCCGACCATGCGTATGGGATGCCGCTGACCGGCTCAGGGACCGAGGAGTCGGTGGCGATGATGACGCGCGACGACCTGCAGCGCTTTCACTCGACCTGGTTCAAGCCGAACCACGCGACGATGATCGTGGTCGGTGACATCAGCATGGCGGAGCTGCGGCCGCGCTTGGAGCAGGCGTTCTCGAAGTGGAAGGCCGGCGACGTGCCGGTCAAGGTGATCGCCGACGTCCCTCCGCGCAGCGGGACCGAGATCTTCCTGATCGATCGCCCCGGGGCCGAGCAGAGCGTGATCCTCTCGGGGCAGATCATCCCGCCCAAACGATTCGCCGACGACATGGCACTGGCCGCCTTCAACGATGCCTTCGGCGGGGCCTTCGGTTCGCGCATGAACATGAACCTGCGCGAAGACAAGCATTGGTCGTACGGTGCGCAGACAGTGCCGCTCGACGCCCGCGGGCCGCGCCTATGGATTGCCCTTGCCCCCGTCCAGACGGACAAGACAAAGGAATCGCTGCAGGAGATGGTGAAGGAGCTTCGTGAGGTGACTGGAAGCCGACCGATCAGCGCCGCTGAACTGGGGGAGGCTAAGGACCGGCAGACGCGCACCTTCGCCGGACGCTGGGAGACCGGCGGTGCGATCGCGGCGGCGCTACGCGAGATGGTCACGTATGATCTGCCGGAGGACTACTACGGCACGTTCAGCCAGCGCATCCGCG
>JAYTQG010000258.1:0-14637 GCA_043746815.1 Thermoleophilia bacterium
AGATCCTGAACACGTTGATGATGCACTACGGCGACCGGATCACGGCCGCCACACTCTGATGACCAACACACCCGCTCACACGAAATTTCTGACAGGCCCCCTTCATGGCTTCAGCTCTTTTGTTGAAGGAGTACCCGGTGTTTGGTTCTGTGGGAACCTTGCTTGCTATTGCGGGTTCGTTCGCCGGGTAGACCACCGCGTACTTGTGTTGCCTGCCGGGTCCGTTTGTCGGGGTCCGGGTTCATCGTTCGGACCGGAGCCTTGTGTCGTCATCTCGTTTGACGTCAATTCGTCGAGTGTTGTCGTTGCGGGTGAGGCGAGCGGCATTCCTTGTCGGTGTCTTGGTTCCGGGGACTGCGTTTGGTGTTGTTGACCTTGGGCCTGCGGGTCCGGTGCGCGCGGGGTCGTTGGGTGTCGCGTGGGGTGTTGATGGGAGTGGTCAGGCGACGTTCGTGCGGTCGTCCCCGTCGGGGAGTCTGATTGGTGTGACGTTGGCGCCGGGTTCGGACGCGCGGGCTGGTGTCAAGTTGGTGTCAGGTGATTTTAACGGTGACGGGAAGCTGGATCTAGCGACCTTTGACGTGGCGAACGGTCATGACGGGATTACCGATGGGTCGGTGATGTATGCCGATGCGTTGGGGCGGATCACGTCGAAGGTTCCGTTTTTGATCCCGGACAACACGGCTCATTTGGTGGCTGCGGATGTCAACGGTGATGGCCGGACGGATCTGGTGACGACCGGATCTCAGATTACGCCGCCCCTCACGGGGGTGTGGGTCTCGTTGTCTCTCCCCGGCGGCGGTTTTGATTTGACGTACTCGGGAGGATCTCAGGTTGGGTTCAACACTCCGCTGGTCGCGGATTTCACTGGGGATGGGAAGCCGGATCTCGCGGGTCTTGATCAGCCGTGTCCGGTGTGCCCGATCACAGCTGTCTTGGCGGTTGGAAACGGCGCGACGTTCGGGGCGTCTCAGGTCATCGGTGACGGTGGACCGGTTGATGGGCTATTTGTTGGCGGGTTGCAGCCCAGCGGGGGTCGTGACCTGATCTTGACGACGAGTGACGATCCGTCGGTGGGTCAAGTGGGACGAGTTCAGATCCATCGCCCGGCTGGGGATTTGAGCGAGTTGAGCGGGTTGCCGTCGGGCGCGTCGTTCCAGGTCGCGAGCGCTGATTTCGATGTGGACGGTCGCCAGGATCTCCTCGTGTCGACCGGGAGTCCGAGTGTGTTGGTCTACGCTGGCACCGCGTCTGGTTACACCCTGGTCGGCTCGGCGTCGACGAATACTGATGGGGAGGGCGTCTCGGCGATGGCGGTGGTCCGTGCCTCCCCGGGGAAGGTCGTGTTCCAGACGGTGAGCGGGATCGCGTCGTTGCCGTACACGGCGCCGACGCCGATTGTGGTGCCGCCTGCCCAGACGCGGGGTGGGTCGGGCGGCGCTGGTGCCCTGTCGGCGACGGACTCGCTTGTTGATTTCGCTGGTCAGGGGATCAACACGTTGACTGGTGCGGTGGTCGAGGGATCGGTTGATCTGGTGCTCGCGGGTCGTGGTCTCGATTTCTCGTTTGAACGGACGTACAACTCGGATGATTCGACTGTCGGGCCGCTGGGAGCTGGGTGGACACATAACTTTGCCGGGAAGGCCATCGTTGAAACGAACGGTGATGTGTCGGTCGTGGATGGGGATGGCGCGAGGGTCCGGTTCGTAAAGAACACTTCCGGGTTGTTTGATGTGCCTGCGGGTCTGCGTTCGACGCTTGAGGCGGTGAGTGGCGGCGGTTGGGTGCTGAGGAGTCCTGATCTTCAGGTTTCAACGTTTGACGCGTCCGGTCGACTCGCGTCTGAGAAGGACCAGAGCGGTGAGGGCCTTTCGTTCACGTACACGGGTGGACGTCTTTCCGGGGTGAGCGACGCGGGTGGCCGGGTTGTGAGCTTCACGTACACGGGTGCCCTTTTGTCGTCCGTGATCCTGCCGGATGGCCGGCACGCTGACTTCACGTACGCCGCGGGGCGCCTCACTCAAGCGAAAGACGCGACCGGGGCAGTGACTGCGTATACGTATGCGACGGTCGCTGCGGGTGGTCGCCTGCTCACCGTAAGGGACCCCCTCGGGAAGGTTGTGCGCAGGCTCGTGTACAACGCCGCGGGTCGCGCGATTGACGAGACCGACGCTGTCGCGAAACACACCCTCGTCGCGTGGGACGCAGGAACCCAAACCGCGTCGATCACCGACCCTGATTTGGGTGTCTCCAAAGACGTGTACGAGGGGAACATCCTTGTCAGGCAGATTGACCCTCGCGGCACCGTCACCGGGGCGAGTGAGGCGGACTACACGACCAGCTACCAGCGCGACGACACGTTGTCTCCTTGGACAACGGCGACGCCGGGCGGTCGGGTATCGCGGACGTTTGTGGATGGCAATCGCAACCCGGAAGTCGTTCGTGACGCGCTCGGGCATGAGTCGTTCACGACGTTTGACGCGAGGAACAATCCGGCGAGTGTCGTTGACCGCCTCGGGAACACGACGACGAACACGTATGACAGTGCGGGCAGGCTCGCTAGTACCGTGAATCCTGAGCGTGGGAGACGGTCGTTCACCTACACCCCAACCGGTCAGGTGGAGTCGGTCACGTACGAAGATGGCAACGTTGTTTCGTACGAATACGACGCCAACGGGCACGTCATCACGTTTGGTGGATTGACAGGACTCACGACGTACACGTATGACAGCGCCGGTCGACGCGTCACCGAGACCGACCCGCGCGGGAAGACCTCCAGCTACGAGTACAACGCCCGGGATCAAATCACGAAGATCACCGACCCGGTCGGGGCGATCACCACGTTCGTCTTCGACGCGGCGGGACGAACGACCAGCCAAACTGACCCTGTCGGGGGCGTCACGGCCTGGGTGTATGACGCGGAGGGTCGCGTCGTCTCGGTGACCGATCCACGTGGTGGGATCACTCGGACCGCGTATGACCCAGCTGGCCGGGTCACGTCAACGACAACCGCGACCGGATCGAAAACCACCTACACCTATGACCTCGCCGGGCATGTCCTTTCGATGACGAAGCCGAAGGGGAACGTAACGGGGGCGCTCGCGGCCGACTTCACGTGGACGTACACCTATGACAAAGCTGGCAATCAACTCACCCGCTCGTTCCCTGGGACCGGGACGACTACCACGACGTATGACCTGTTGAACCGGGCGACGAGTGTCACAGACCCGGCCGGGCACACCACGCAGGTCGCCTACGACGCCGAGGGACGCCCGACCAGTCAAACTGATCAGGCCGGAAATATCTCCCAAACCGTCTACGACGCGGTCGGTCGAGTCACCCAACGGCGTGACCGGCGCGGGTACGTCGCGACGTCCCGCTACGACTCTCGTGGCCTGCCAACCGAGCAGACCGACCGGGCCGGGGGACGCACCACCCTGCACTACGACGGCACCCAACGCCTTGTCGACGTCACTGACCCGCGCGGAAAACTCACCCAGTACACGTACGACGAGAACAACAACGTTTTGTCGGTCACCGACCCGCTCGGACATACGACGACCTCGACGTACGACAACGCGAACCGTCGCGTCACCCAAACCGACGCGAACGGCCACGCTACAACGTACGGATACGACCTCGCGGGGCGCCTCACCAGCGTCACAGGACCCGACGCCCCACCGTGCTCCACCGGCCCTGAATGCGTTAACAACAAACGCTCAACGGTGTACACCCTCGACCCCGCCGGGAACCTCACCAGTCGCGTCGATCCGAACGCTCACGTCACGACAACCGGCTTTGACCTGGACAACCGACCGCTCCTTGTGACCTCACCGCTTGGCCAGAGGTGGTCGTACACCTACGACAAAGACGGAAACCAGGTCACCAAGACCACCGCCCGCGGAAACGCCGCGACCAACCCAGCAACGGGACGGATCGCCTACACCTACGACACCTCCGACCGTGTCACCAAGACGAACTACCCCGGTACAACGACACCCGATGTCACCTACAACTACGACCCCCTCGGGCGGCGCACCAGCATCACAGATGGGACAGGGACAACGGCCTACACGTACAACATCGTCGGCTACCCGACGGTCATCGATCAAGGGGCCGCCGGGGGGGCGTTCACATACACCTACGACAACGAAGGCAACGCCCTCACCCGGACCCGCCCGGACGGATCCGTCGTCACAACCGTCTACGACGGCGAGTCACGCCCAACACAAATCACCGGGCCAACCGGTGAGTTCAACCTCACCTACGACCTCGCCGGGAACCTCACCCAAACCACCCTCCCCGCGACAAACGGTTACACCGAGAAACGCACCTACGACCCCGCCGGACGACTCACAGTCGTCTCGAACGAGAACGCCACCACCGTCCTGTCCCGGTTCACCCAGACCCTCGACCCAGCGGGCAACCCAACCCGAATCGACACGCAACGCGGCGCGACAACAACAACAGACGCCTACACCTACACCCCCGCGAACCGGCTCGCCAAGTACTGCCTGAACACCATCACTTGCACCGGCGCCACCGACACCACCGACTGGACCTACGACCCCGTCGGCAACCGACTCACCCAAACCCACACCGGCCCATCCACAACCCCACCGACCCTTAGCTACACCTACAACGAAGCAGACCAACTCACCCAGACCGTGACCGCCTCGACTGGCGGGCCCGTCACCACCACCTACACCTACGACCCGGACGGCAACCAGACAACCTCCGGCGCCGACACAAACGCATACGACTATGAGAACCGGCTGATCACCGCGACCCGCGGCGCCACGATCAACCGATACACCTACGACGCCGACGGAAAACGGTACCAACGCAAACTCGCGAACACCGTGAAAGCGACGTGGGCATGGGACACCATCAACACCCTCCCAGAACTCGCCCTCGAGAAAAACACGGCCGGCATCGTCGTCCGGAGCTACCTCCAAGGGCCAGTCGGGGGACTCACCGAGACCACTGCGGCCGGGACGACATTCCTGCACCATGACCTCATCGGGTCAACGGTGGACGCGACGAACGCCACGGGAACCGCGACGTACGCATACCAGTACCACCCCTTCGGTGAGGAGCGCACCCGGAGTGTCCTTCTCACGGGTGCGGTGGAGCCCGCGCAACGGTTCGCGGGTGAATCCCTCGACGCGGAAACCGGGGCCTACCACCTACGTGCCCGCCAGTACGAACCGGCCACCGGACGGTTCACCGCAACCGATCCGCTCCCCCCCGAGACCGACGAGCCCTACCTCGGTGCCTACCAGTACGCCGCTGGACAACCCACCCGGCTCGTCGACCCGTCAGGTCAGGACCCCGACAAGGACTACTGCATCATCTTCTTCCAGGACGGATGCAGCGGACACGTCACGATCTGGGGCTTCTTCCAGGACTACTCATACAACACCGACGTTGGCGCAGATGGACCTCGCGCGTACGTCATCAATGGGCTCTCCCTCGTTGGAGAGGAATCGCTGTCAACCGTCCGGAACCCTGCGAATCTGGTGTACATCGCTGTTGGCGGAGCCGCAGCGAAAATCGGGGTACGGTTGTGCCGAGTCAAGAACGTCTGCGTCAAACTCACCCGCTACGCGGGCGAGAAGATCGCCGCGGGTGGACAACGCGTCAGCAAATGGATCGTCGATAAGACCATCGGCCGCAGATGGCGCCCAGGCGCCAGAGCACCCAGAGGCGCCGCAAAGGCCGGAGCGAAGATCGATGTTGATGCGTTGTCGGCTGCGGGAACGGTGCCGGTCCAGGGCGGGCGTACCGCCGCTGGCCGGTCGTACCAGAAGCACATGGATCGCGGCGAGCTGCCTGTGGTGCCGGGTAAGTCGCTCAACGACGCAGGTCAGCAGTTACTCGATGACATCCTGAGGGCCCCCGGATCGGTAACTCGTACGGTGAAGGCTGGCAATGCCGCGGGCGGTGTACGAGTCATCAGGCCGGACGGGCAGGGTGTCACGTTCAATCCCGACGGCTCGCTCGCGTATTTCGGGGTGTACAAGTGATGGAGATCAAGCCGCTGATCCGCGATGCCGACGGGATGCTCGCGCTCAGACAGATTCTTGACAGCGAGTTGACTGCGGTGTCATACCGGTACCTCCCGTCCGCCGAAGGGGCCGAGTATCACGGTGGTAGTGATCGCGTCGACGCTGACCTGACCGCTGTCATTCTGGAGTTGGGCGGGCGCGGACGGAGAACGATCACTTGGGCGATGGAGGGTGAGCTTGAAGGCATCGCTGTTCTCGGGGGCGATGCCGGCTACGCCGGACTGGCTGACAAGACGATCGAGGCACACAGCCGCGACGGTTGGCGCAGGCATGTCGGCGCGACGATCACGACGGTCGGTGTGGCGTGGCACGTCTCTTGCGAAGACTGTTCAGAGTCGTTGTGGGCGCTGCGTCTTGGGTTTACGTCGGGTTCCGCCGTTGTCGCCCTCGGCGCGCTTCAGCAAGACCTCGAGTACATGCCGGACGAGATCGTGGTCGTGTTCGATCCTGAGGTCGCACGTGCTTACCGCCCGCGACACGTGAGCGAGAGCGCGTGGGGGGAAGCGATCGTCGTCGAGTGATCCGGTCCGCCGTTCCCGTGTGTCGCAAGCCCTGGCCTCGGTGGTGGCGTGCGATCGTTGTGTCTCTCGCGCTGTTGGTCGCGGGGGTAGGCGGAGGGGATTCTGCGCGTGGGTGGGACGTTTCTCTGCCCTCTGCGCCGTCGATCGCGCATGCGTACGACTCGGCGACTGCGAGTACGACCTGGCAAGCGGAGGCGGACATCAGCAGCTGGATCCGTGGTCATGGATCAGCTGGCACCGCAGGCCCGTCGATGTCCTCCCACCCAGCCCCATTCGCCGCAAAGGGCGTTACCCATGCGATTCCTGAGGATCAGCTGCCACACATCTTCAGGGATACCCCCGGCCATCTTCCGGACACACCTGCCAATCGGAAGCTTCTGCAGGGTGTCGCAGACGATCCTGCGACCACGCTGGGAACTGACAAGTATGGGAACACATGGTCGGCGCGAACGCTCGACAACGGCACGCAAGCCTGGACGCAGAAGCGCAACGGAAACATCATCAATGGTGGGCTGAACCAGACGCCACGACCGTTCAACCCGCAGACCGGGCTCTCGCGCCAGCAGCCACCGAGGAGGCGATGATGACGGACCCGCT
This sequence comes from Thermoleophilia bacterium, assembly GCA_043746815.1. Classification (GTDB taxonomy): domain Bacteria; phylum Actinomycetota; class Thermoleophilia; order Miltoncostaeales; family Miltoncostaeaceae; genus JAYTQG01. The sequence goes on from JAYTQG010000258.1 coordinate 7,190, forward strand.
CAGCATCCAGCAGGCGTACATGGCGATGTTCCGTTTCCTCGAGAGCTACTACGACCGAACACACGCTGACGACGTCGGTGCACTCCTCGGCGGGATGGCGATCGACGAAGATGGCGAACCGATGGATCCGGCCGCGTGGAGTGACTGGCTCGATGCGGTGCGCCATGCGGCATCGGAGGGGACAACAGACCCTTGAGGGCTCGGCTCGTCAGGTACTCGCTTCGCTTGGTTTCTGCCGCTTGCGTCACAGCGGCGGTCGCCACGTTCGGGTCTGCACCGAGTTTGGTTGACTGCTGGGTTTAGTGGCTTAGGTGGCCGTGTTGGTGGTCTCTGGCGAGTGTTTCATATTCGATTGGTGTGAGCCGGCCGAGGGCTCGTTGACGACGGCGGCGGTGGTAGGTCCGCCAGGTCCACCACGTGATCGCGAGGCGGCGTTGTTGGCGGGTTGCCCACCGCTTGCGGTCAAGGACGTTCTTTGAAGGAGTGAGAAGAACGATTCCATCGCGGCGTTATCGGCGCACGCGGCGACGCGTCCCATCGACCCCGCCAATCCGTTTCGGGTGAGGACCGTGAGGAAGGCCCCGGACCGAAATTGGCTGCCACGATCGGTGTGAACAATCGTCGCGGCGGGTGATCGGAGTGCGATCGCGTTGCGGAGCGCGCGGACCGCGAGGGCACTGGTCATCCGCTCGTCCATCGAGTACCCGACGATCCGGTTCGAGCACGCGTCTTTGATCGCGCACAGGTACAGCTTCCCTTCACTGGTGGGATGCTCAGTCAGATCCGCGTACCAAAGCTCATTGAGGGAACCAGCCCAGAAGTCCCGTCGGACGAGATCACCGTGGACCGGTGGCCCCGGGCGACGACCGCGGCCGCGACGACGGGCATGAACCGACCAAATACCCTGCAATGAGCACAACCGCGCGACCCGGTTCTCCCCACACCGCGTACCGGTCCGGTTCAGCTCATCCGCGATGAACCGGTACCCAAACTCCGGGTCATCCCTGTGAATATGAATGGCCCGGTCAATCAAATGGGCATCCGACCAGTCCCGATCCGACACCGGGCTTTTCTGCCACTTATAAAACGCCTGTTTTGAGAAGCCGAGCACCCGGCAGGTCACCGCGACAGGGATCCCGTCGCCGGCAAGGTCACGGACCAGCGGGTACATCATTTTGGGAGCGATTCCCGCGCGAAGAACGCAGCCGCCCTCCGCAGAATCTCGTTTTCCTGCTCAAGGAGCCGGTTGCGTTTGCGGAGCTCCCTGACCTCCACCGACTCCGCGACGCTCACCCCCGGGCGGATGCCGTCCTCAACATCAGCCCTTCTCAACCAGTTATGCAGACACGTCTTTCGAGACACCGAAATCCCGGGCGATTTGCGAGACCGGCGCCTCACCCCTACGAGCGACCGCGACAACATCACGACGGAACTCCAACGGAAAAGCCTTCGGCATGATCAACATCCTCTCTGTGAGGACACATCCTCACACAAGCGCAGTCAACCAAACTCGGTGCAGACCCCTTTTGCGTTCGACCTACGGTGTAAGGCGGCTCGCAGGATCAGCGTGGAGTGGACTTCGCAGAAGCCTCACGTCCACCTCCATCTGGGGTTGCGGAGACGGTGACTGGGAATACTTACGCTGTAGACGAAACGCAAACCCTGACTCCAAGAGCGTTGTCCGGATCGATGCTGGCAACCCTGCTAACTCGCAAGTGACCCAGCAGGTCGACCAAGTAGCTATTCGGTATATTGGGCGGGTGATCGGGCGCGACGGACGACCAATCGCGGGGAAAATCGCCGACAACGCGGTGCAGGCGCACATTCCGCTCGGCGAGTGGCTGAAGTGGTCCACTTGGTTCAAGCCATGACGAAGGTCGAGTTTCCGCGGATGCGCGACGACGTGATGTTTGCCTTGGCTTGTCTCGCGGACCGTGAGTATCAACACCGGGTGTGGGTGAATCGCGACGCTCCGCCGAACTACTTCGACAACCTGACGGCGAACGTCAACATCCTCTACGACGACTGTGTCGTCGTTCCAGACCCTGCTGCACGAATCGGCTCCGTGTTAGTCGCTGGCGACGAGCAAGATCGACTTCGAGGTCTCGACGCTGTTCTTGGCCCCCTCATCGATGAACTTGGCGAGGCACCTGACGACGAGTACCTCGCTGACCCAAGGTGGCGACTGGTTGTCGAGAAGGCCGCTGAAGCGCTAGCCGCGATGATACGGGCAGACCTCCGATGAGTCTGGGGAAGATCACGGTCTCCGTCGAACGTCCTCGCTTAGTGGCCCTTCCGGTTTCAGTGGGGAGTGCGGGTTCGGATGCGTGGTGCTGGGGGCCGACGGGAGAAAGTCTTCACTCGATCAAGGCGAAGGAGAGTGCAGACGGGCTCGAAGGGCGGCTCCGGAGCAATCCCGGAGCGTCCACTTTTGGCAGCCTGGTGGCCCAGAATCAGTTGGATGACCTTACGAGCGCGTCAGGATCGAAGGAGCCGTGAGCGCGCTTACGGTGGCATTCGTTGGTGCGATGACGTATTCCTGTCCCTGGCTCGTGCCAGTCCTGCAAGAACATCTCGTCGATCAGGAGGGGGAGTTGCTTCCGCACCTGTACATGGCGGACGTTGAACGATGGGCGGAAACCGAAGTACGCTCTGTTGGGCCCGGTAGCACGCAACTTCGACGCCTTCTGGACTACATCGAGTCTGCCTTCGTCTCTCATGAAGACGACGAAGTCGGCGAAGTGGTGTCCGCGTCGTTCCTGGAGCACCTTCCGCGCCACGGCGAACCCGCTTCCCAATTGCGGGAACTCGTAGGACCGGCCTGTGCTGAGCAACTCAAGGTCATAGGCTGAGATATGGGTCTGCCCCCAAGTTTGGTTGACGCCCAGGTCAGATGACGCCGACCCAGAGACGACTTCCCTGCGTCCTTCGACGCTTGCGCCGACGATCGCGGGTTTGGACGAGGGATTCGCGACGTTGTCCCCGTACTCACGGTTTGGGAAAGCCAGTCCTTTCGCCTGGAACACTGGCCACAGAAGTCGAGCAAACGATTGGACACGGCGCGAAAAGAACTCGCGTCGAGATTTGCGCATCCCGAGGGGCCACCCCGGACCACCTCCCACGTTTCAGGGTAGTGCTCAAACGTCCTTCGTCGCAGCACCCGGGAGTGTCGAGATCGTGCCAAGTCCGCCAGCCACGCCATTCGGCATAGAATCTCGGTCTCGCGAAATCGAAACGTAATGAGGAGCCGGGAATGAGCAGCCAGCGCGACGAGACGATTGCCCTCCACGGGGGCCAGGTGCCGGATCCGACGACGAAGTCTCGCGCGGTGCCGATCTACCAGACGACCTCCTACGTCTTCGACGACACCAAGCACGCCGCGGACCTCTTCGCGCTTGCGGTGCCGGGCAACATCTACACGCGGATCATGAATCCGACGTGGGACGTCCTTGAGCAGCGGGTGGCGGCTCTCGAAGGCGGGATTGCCTCCTGCGTGTTGGCATCCGGCCAGGCCGCGGTGAGCGACGCGATCATGAACGTCTGCCGCGCGGGCGACAACATCGTCTCCGTGTCAACGCTCTACGGCGGCACGTACAACCTCTTCGCCCATACGTTCCCGCAGATCGGCATTGAGGTGCGTTTCGCCGACCCGGACGACCCGGGTGCCGTTGCCCGACTGTCGGATGACAAGACGCGCGCGGTCTTTGCCGAGACGATCGGCAACCCGCGCCTGAACGTCGTCGACATCCGCGCCTGGGCCGACGCAGCGCACGCCGCGGGCCTTCCGCTGATCGTCGACAACACCGTCGCGACGCCGATGCTCACCAAGATCTTCGAGCTCGGCGCCGACATTTCGGTCCACTCGCTGACCAAGTTCATCGGCGGCCACGGAACCTCAATCGGCGGAATCATCGTCGACTCCGGCAAGTTCGATTGGGTCAAGAACGCCGCGCGCTTCCCCGGCCTCACGACGCCCGACCCGAGCTACCACGGTGTCAACTGGTCGGACGCGCTTGGCCCGGCGGCCTACATTGGACGCATCCGGACGGTGCTGTTGCGCAATATGGGCGCCGCACTCTCGCCGTTCAACGCCTTCCTCATCCTCCAAGGGATCGAGACGCTGCCGCTGCGGATGGAGCGTCACTGTGAAAACGCAATGGCCGTCGCGAAGCACCTCGCCGCGCACCCGGACGTTGCCTGGGTCTCCTACCCCGGGCTCCCCACGGACCCTCAGCACGCGAACGCGAACAAGGTCCTCAAGGGCGGGTACGGTGCGCTTGTGGCCTTCGGTATCAAGGGTGGACGGGAGGCTGGCCAGCGCTTCATCGAGGGACTTGGCCTCTTCAGCCACCTCGCCAACATTGGTGACGCGAAGTCCCTCGCGATTCACAACGCGTCCACCACGCACTCGCAGCTGAACGACGAGGAATTGGCGTCCGCCGGTGTCACCCAGGACATGGTTCGCCTGTCCGTCGGAATCGAGCACATCGACGATCTCATCGCGGACTTGGACCAGGCAATCGCGGGAGCGAAGCCGTAGCAACCAGCGGCTCAGTCGGACAGGTTGAGACGAACCGGGTCGTCCTCTTTACCGAGGGCGACCCGCTGGTCCTCCAATCGGGCGACACGATCGGACCGGTTGAGGTCGCCTACGAGACATACGGCGAGCTGAACGCTGACGGAACAAACGCCGTCTACATCTGTCACGCCCTGACCGGCGACGCCCACGTCGCTGGCCACCACGGCGACCCGGAGCACCCAGGCTGGTGGGACAACATCATTGGCCCCGGCAAGCCCGTTGACACCGACGGCTGCTTCGTGATCTGTTCAAACCTGCTTGGCGGTTGTCAGGGGACGACCGGTCCAGCATCGATCGACCCCCGCACCGGTCAGGCGTATGGCCTGCGCTTTCCGCTGTTCACCATCGCCGATCTCGTCACGGTTCACCGGGCACTCCTCAAACACCTCGGGGTCGGGCGACTGGTCGCCGCGATCGGCGGCTCAGTGGGAGGAATGCAGGTCCTGGAGTGGGCACTTGGGTACCCGGACGAGATCCACAGCGCGCTCATGATCTGCTCCACCAGTCGCCTGACCGCCCAGAACATCGCCCTCTCCGCCGTCGCCCGCGAGGCGATCCTCCGCGACCCGAACTTTCATGGGGGTGACTACGCCGCCGCGGGCGTATCACCGGATAGTGGCCTCGCCCTTGCCCGGATGATCGCTCACATCACCTACCTCTCGGAGGAGGCGATGCGCGCGAAGTTCGGTCGGGCGATTCAGGACCGTGATCAGCCCCGCTTTGGGTTCGACACCGACTTCCAGGTGGAGAGCTACCTCAAACACCAGGGCGAGAGCTTCCTGAAACGCTTCGACGCCCTTTCGTATCTCTACTTGACGCGCGTCATGGACTACTTCGATCCGTTCGGTCAGCCCGACGCCGTCGAGCGCCTGAGCGGGATGACGACTCGCTTTCTGGTGATCTCATTCGACACCGACTGGCGCTTTGACACCGCGCATTCCCGGGAGATCGTCCGGACCCTGAACCGCCACCACGTCCCCGTGACGGCCCGTGAGATCGCCTCCCCGTGGGGGCACGACTCGTTCTTGCTTGTCGTTCCGGAGTACCACGCCTTGGTGCGGGACTTCATGCGCCGCATGGAGTTGGAGGCCCTCGGTGCGGCCTGACCTCGCGCTTGTGGCGGCGATGGTGCCGATGGGATCGCGGGTGCTTGACCTCGGTTGCGGGGATGGTGGCTTGCTGGAGCACCTCATCCGCTCGCGCGACTGCGACGGTCGCGGCGTCGAAATTTCCCGTGAGGGATTTCACGCATGTGTGCGTCGCGGCGTGCCCGTGATTGAGGCGGACATCGACGATGGATTGCCGGATTTTGACGACGGCGCCTTTGATCTCGTCATCTTGTCCCAGACGCTTCAAGCCACACGACGGCCTGGGCTGGTCCTTCAAGAGATGATGCGGGTGGCGGGCGCAGCGATCGTCTCGTTTCCCAATTTTGGTCATTGGGCGGTCCGGGCCGGGCTCGCAGTCCACGGTCGCATGCCGAAGAGCCGCGCGCTTCCCTATGCCTGGGATGAAACCCCGAACATCCATCTCTGCACGATTCGCGATTTTGAAGGGCTTGTCGAACGCGAAGGGATGCGGGTCGCACAACGGATTTGGCTGGGAGGAAACGGACAACTCGCGCGGACCGGCGCTCAGCGAAGACCCAACCTCTTGGCCGCCGGAGCCGTGTACCGCCTGACCCGCGACTGACCGCATCTCACGCGCGATGCGTGGGGTCTCTCTGCCTGTCGGCCCGGATGGCCGATCACTACTGTGCAACCGAGGATGCCGTCGCCAGGGGGACTTGGCCGCGACCATCCGAGGCGGCCGGCGCCAATCGCCATCTGTGTCCGGGGAGGTCGGCGCAGGGGGTGGGCGCCAGCACTATGAGCCGGCCGCTTCCGGGAGAGGCGGCCGACTCCTATTTGTTGGCTGGGCAACCGACTCACGTCTACGGGTCGGCGCTACGATGCCCCTCGTGGATGACGAGCCGTTCTATCCAATGGCGATCGCCTTTGAACTCTTCGAGGCGGGCTGCCAGATGCGCGCCCAGCGGCACCGTCGCGAGCATCCGGAAGCGACGGATTCAGAGGTCGAGGCGGTCGTAAATGCCTGGATCAGCGAGCGTCCGGGCGCCGAGTTCGGCGACGCGGAAGGAATCCCGGTGACCCTGCCTCGCGTTCGATGACCACCCTTGCCGGAGCCCTCCGAGACATCGCAGCAGAGATGGAGGACGCCCAGTACCCGTTCGCTGTTGTCGGAGGCTTGGCGCTTTCGGCCCGCGCGGAGCCGCGACTCACGCGAGATGCCGACCTTGCGGTCGCGGTTGTCAGTGATCGGCAGGCGGAGGCAATCGTCGAACGTTTGCAGCGCCGCGGCTACCGTCTTGTCGCCGCAGTTGAGCAGCAGGCTGCTGGCCGACTGGCGACCGCGAGGTTGTCGAAAGGTCCGGCGGCGGGAATTGTCGTCGACCTCCTCTTCGCGTCGTCGGGTATTGAATCGGAGATCGTGGCAACGGCGGAGCACCTGGAGGTCCTCCCCGGCATCGTCTTGCCCGTCGCGACCGCCGGGTACCTGATTGCGATGAAGCTGCTGGCACGCGATGACCGGCGACGCCCGATGGATGCCGATGACCTCGGCGCCTTGCGTTCGGTCGCAACCGAAGAGGATTGGGTCGCAGCGGGAGAAGCGGTTCGCCTCATCATGCGCCGCGGGTACGGGCGAGGGCGCGATCTTGCCGCGCTGCTTGACGTGCTCCGTGCCGACGGTGCCTATTAGTCCCGATCGACCTACACTTCGCGCAATGACGACGGGCTATTCGGGCACCCCACTGGCGAAGAAGCTGGGAATTAAGACGCAGGCGACGGTCGCGCTGCTGAATGAGCCC
>JAYTQG010000259.1:0-2815 GCA_043746815.1 Thermoleophilia bacterium
AGGTTTGACTTTGCCGTGGCGGACGCCAACATCCGCTTCGCGACGCCGCTCGAGCCATTGATGATCCGCTCTTCAAACTTGTAACTGTCCAGAACGAACGGGAACTGGAGCGGCTCGAAGGCTTTGACGCCGAAGTTCGGCCACACGGCGGAGGAAACGGCTCCACCCTGAACGCCACCACCACGGATGTCGTTGAAGAGTTGGATGTCGTCTCCACCCGCATAGACGGCCTGCAGAGCGATGTCGACCCTGCCGCCGGATGCCGCTTCAACGTTCGCCTCGAACTGCTTCATGGCCTGCCCATACGGGTGGGCGGCGCCGGTGACGTAGCCGAACTTTAGGGTGATATCAGCGTTTTGATGCTGAACACCACCAAGCGCAAGCGAGGCACCGATGCCCGTTGCGAGCGCTGTTGCCGTAAGGGCCAACCGCGTGCGTCGTGACGTGATCATCCTTCCCCCTGTGTCGTTGATTGGTTCGCGTGGTCGGCTGTGGTGATAACGCCCGCGTCCCTGGGTCGAACGCTACTTGAGACCCCTGCGATCGTGTCAATAGCTACGAGGTCCGCGTTTGCACTGTGAGACATGCCGTTCACAGGTCGCGACACTCCAATGTCCGGTTCTCCCTTAACCGGACATCTTCGCGGGCACCGGGAGTCGTCACTAATCTTCCCGCGTGGATACGACAAATCAAGTCGACGCAAGCGCGTTCAAGGGGGCCCTCGCCCAGTGGGCGAGCGGCGTCACCATCGTCACCGCGGCGACGACTGATGGACCGGTCGGGATCACGGCGTCCTCGTTCTCATCGCTCTCCCTGGATCCACCGCTCGTACTGATCTGCATCGACCTGCGCGCGGGCTCGCACGAACCACTGACGAAGGCCGATGGGTTCGCAGTCCATATCCTTGATGACTCACAAGAGCAGCTCTCGAACCACTTTGCCCGCGGCGCCGTGGACAAGTTCGATGGCACGGATTGGCGGACGGGGCGGTTCAGCGTCCCGCTCTTACCGCTCGGACTCGCTCGAATCGTTTGTCAGCGAGAGACGCTTATCGAGGCGGGCGATCACACGATCTTGATCGGGCGGGTGATGGAGGTGGAGACGGCACAGGGGCGTCCGCTGCTCTACTGGACTGGTGGGTATCGCAGGTTGGCGCCGACCGACTAATGCCGATCGGCGTCTTTGATTCCGGCGTTGGTGGGCTAACGGTTCTCGATGAGTGTCTGGCGGCAATGCCGCGCGAGGACTTCATCTACTTTGGCGACACCGCGTGGTTTCCGTACGGAGAGCGCTCACCGGATGCGCTCCGTGAACGGGCGGGCGCGATCGCGGCTTGGCTCACCGGCCAAGGGGTCAAACTCGTCGTGGTCGCGTGCAACACCGCCGCCGCGGCGGCGCTGGATAGCCTGCAGCGCAGCCTCGCGGTCCCTGTGCTCGGCGTGATGGGCCCCGAGGCCCACGCGGCTGTCCAGGCGACCCGAAACCGCCGGGTTGGGCTCCTCGCGACGGCGGCGACGGTGACCTCCGGTTCGTACGAGCGGATGATTCATGCGCACGACGCGGGCGTGCAGGTGACAAGCGTCGCATGCCCGGATCTCGCGCCAGCCATCCAGCGTGGCGATGCCATCGACGACGTGTTCGTCCAGATGGTGCGCGACTACACGGCGCCCTTGCTCGCGGCGGGCGTCGACACGTGCATCCTTGGTTGTACCCACTATCCGCTGGTGGAGCGTCTGATCCGACGCTGCCTGCCGGAGGTTGAGATCGTGATGAGCGGGGAAGAGCTGGTGCGCGAGGTTCACGGCTCGCTGGCCCGGAAAGGCATGCTCGACGAGACCGGCGATGAAGGCGTCTACCGGTTTGCGTGCAGTGGCGACCCTGACGATTTCCGTTCCGTTGGCGGCCGGTTTTTGCAGATGCCACTTGGAGATGTTCAACGGCTGGAGCTCTAGTGGTCTGGCTCTGAAATGAGGTGGTGGTTCCGGCGAGCGAGACCGAGTGAGACAAGGACGCAGTGTTTCTTGCAGATCGGGAATCTTCTGGGAACCGAGGACGCCGTATCGCGATGTGTCGCAGCCGTCGGAACTGCATCGGTATTTCGGCGCCAGACCACTGGGGAACCCTTCGGCCACGGGCGGCGTACAGGGATGGTGGAGACCGACGTAGATCCCGAGGAACGCGCGCTCGTCCGTCGGGCGAAGGGCGGTGATGACGGGGCGTTTGCCGAGATCATCCGTCTCCATCAGGCCAGGGTCTTTCGTGCGGCCTGGGTCATCACGCGAAACGCAACCGACGCGGAGGACGTCGCGAGTCGCGCCTTCCAAAAAGCGCACCGCGCGCTTGGCCGCTTGCGCGAGGGCGAGCCAGTTCGACCGTGGCTGCTCACGATCGTCGCCAACGAAGCGCGCAGCCACCGGCGCAGTGCGGCGCGCCGGGAGGCGGCAACACTTCGATTTGCCGCCGATCGCTGGAGGGTCAGCGAGCCGTCAGCCGGTGAGCGTCTTGTTGGTCGGGAGCGTCGCGACGAACTGCTGACGGCGATTAACGCGCTCGGGTCCGGTGCACGCGAGGTCGTGACGTGTCGGTACCTCCTGGAACTCTCGGAGGGGGAGACCGCAAGCGTTTTGAAGGTGCCGATCGGCACCGTGAAGTCCCGTACCGCCCGTGCGCTTGCCGCGCTTCGGGAACAACTTGGAGAGGACAACGAATGACCCTGGAAGCCGAGTTGTACGCATTGGCCGCGGCGATTGACTTTCCGCCGACTCCCGACTTCGCGACGCGACGATGGGAGCGGCCCCCCCGGGCACTTCCTCGC
>JAYTQG010000260.1:0-2814 GCA_043746815.1 Thermoleophilia bacterium
GCGAAGGTCGAATGTCTCGTTCACCCATTTCTCGATCTCGTCAGTCGGGCGTGTCTCGGTACCAAAGCATTCCACCATGACGGACATGGGTCGCGCTACGCCGATCGCGTAGGCAACCTGGACCTCGCAGCGCTTCGCGAAGCCAGCGGCAACCACGTTCTTGGCAACCCAGCGCGTGGCGTACGCCGCCGAGCGGTCCACCTTCGAGGGATCCTTCCCCGAGAAGGCACCGCCACCGTGGCGGGCCATCCCGCCGTAGGTGTCGACGATGATCTTCCGGCCCGTCAAGCCGCAGTCGCCCATGGGGCCTCCAACGACAAACTTGCCGGTCGGGTTGATGAAAGTGGCAATCCCCTCGCGCCACATTCCAGCCTGCTCCAGAATGGGCTTGATGACCCGTGTCGCGATCTCGTGACGAAGCAGGTCGTTCTGGACCTCAGCGGCGTGCTGGCTGGAGATGACCACCGAGGTGACGTCAACCGGACGGCCGTCCTGATAGCGAACCGTTACCTGCGACTTGCCGTCCGGCCGGAGATACTCCATCCCGTCGCGACGCACTGCCGAGAGGCGCTGGCAGAGCCGATGCGCGATGGTGATCGGCATTGGCATGAGCGCGTCGGTCTCGTCTGAGGCGTAGCCGAACATGAGTCCCTGGTCACCCGCGCCCTGCAGATCGTATGGGTTCTCAGCACCCGTTTCGCGGCGCTCAATTGCCTCGTTGACGCCCTGGGCAATGTCGGGGCTCTGCTCGTCCAACGTCACGCTCACACCACAGGTATCAGCGTCGAAGCCGTGGCTGGAACTGGTGTAGCCGATGCGGCGGACCGTGTCACGCGCGACCTTCGCGATGTCCACATACTCGGTGGTCGAGATCTCACCCGCCACCACGATCAGTCCGGTCGTGATGAGGGTTTCGCATGCGACACGGCCAGTAGGGTGGCCCGCCAACACGGCGTCAAGAACGCCGTCAGAGATCTGATCAGCGATCTTGTCGGGGTGGCCTTCGGTAACGGATTCAGAGGTGAAGAGGTATTCGCGCATTCGCGGCGTGCCTTCCGATCGACGGCCGCGAGGATACCAACGCACCCCCGGCGGGGCACCTCCCCGGAGGTCTGGCTGGACCACCGCCAAACCTCCAGGAACCCGCGCATCCGCCTACTTGATGGTGATGAACGCCTCGCTGACGGAGTCATCCCCGGTCGTGGACCACGCAATGACGTTCTTCACTGGCTCAAGGTTGGCGAGGGCCTTCTTGCCGTCGGTGGTACCGAACGGGTCGTCAGAGCCATTCGCTTTCGCGAGATTGCGGATCGCCACGATGGCGTCGGGAACATTTGCCCACATCACGGACGACACCGAACCTGGCACCTGCTTGGCGGCGGTCACATAGTCGGGGTTGTTCGCAAGTGTGGAGACTGGCTTGCGGACGCTCTTCACCGCGTCGGGTGTCAATCCCAGGTAGGCAAGGTTTCCGTCGACCAGGTAGGTCGGCGCAACGTTGATCTTCTGGTTCGGCACGTTAATCGGGAGTTCCCACCCCCTGACGCCCCCGAGGTCCACCTGGCGGAAGTCCTTGATGTTGCTGGCCGCACCGGAGCCAGCGAGGCCGACCAGAGTCGGAATCTTTCCGCGCAACCCATCGAGCGTCTTGCCCGCCCGCGCGCCGTCGGCCTGCTCCAGTATCAGTGCGACGCCCGGAATCGCGGACCCCGACCCCTTCGTTACCACCAACGCGTGTTCCTTCGTGGTGAGGGCCTTGAGGTCATCCAACGACACTCCGAGGAGCGCCGGAAGCTGCGGCAGGACGGCATCCAGCTGCTTCTGCGCATCGGGGCTCGACTTCAGGACCGTGTCCTTCAAAAACTCGACCTGTCCGGCGAGGTTGTGGAACCCTACGTACGCAACGGCGTCGCTTGGAACATTTGCTGTCAGTGCGGGCTGGAAGTTCTCGGAGCCCGGAACCGTGCCCGCACCATTGCTGATTCCCTTCATGCGAATGCCATTCGCCTCGGCCGAAACCGACACAACCACGGAGGCGTCTGAGGAGACGTTCATCGCTGAAAGAAGCGCTTTCGTGCTTGGGTTCTGATCGGCGGCGCTCTTCACGAGGCCGCCCACGTTGACGTAGGCCTGCATCAGGACGTCCGACGGAAGCTTGGCCAGCTGATCGGTGACGGCCTTGGAGCCCGCGATCGTCCGGTCGCCGCCCGCCTTGTGTGCATCGAGCGCGGCAAACAGGTTCTTCTCGTCGTTCCCGATCACGAGCGTGTCCTCGGTGACGGCACCAAACATGGTGGTATTCAAACTGAAGTACTCGACACTCTCGTGGGTACCCACAACCTTCGATTTCCCGTCGGCGAGAATCAGCTTCTTGACGGCGTCACCCTTGCCCGCGAGGAGCTCGACGGCAGCGATGACCTGAGAGTTCGAGCTTGCTGACTTAACGTCACCACTTGCGAGGGCCGAGGCATCTGCACGGTTCACGTTTGAAAGGTTCGGAACGCCGAACGCTGCGTGCTTGCCGATGTTGGCCTTGATAATGCTCATTGCGAGGGCTGACTTCGGGTCGTCGGTGACTTTCTTCATCAGCTCCGGGTAGGCCGGAAACTTCGTGCCGAGACTCTCCGCTTGTTTCCACTGCGCACCCGCGAGATCGGTCGAGACCTCCGCGTACATCGGAACCGTTGACGGGATGAACCCAGCGGCACGGCCGGGGGCGGCCCCGGTGCTCGAACTCCCACTCCCACATCCCGCCGCGACGGCACTGATCGCAACGACAGCGCTCGCCGCGACGATTGCGGACCGCGACCGGGG
>JAYTQG010000261.1:0-6135 GCA_043746815.1 Thermoleophilia bacterium
CTTTGCGTAGTAGAGAAGCGGCGTGCTGCAGCGCCAACAATGGGGATATGAATGGTGGTAGGTCTTCTGCCGAACCATCCGACCACGGGCAGTGAGATCTGCGATCAGGTCCAAGTCGGCGTCTTTGACGAAGCGACCCGCGAACGCGCCGACGGCGTCGGTGAAGCGACCTTGGCGGTCCACTGGATTCGGCGCGTCCAGATCGTTTTCGCGGGCGACGCGCATGTCGTCAGCCCCGAAGGCCGGGGCGAGATGGACGATTCCAGTGCCGTCCTCGGTCGTGACGAAATCTCCAGCAACCACGCGGTGTGCACCAGGGATGAACGCAAATGGCGGCTCGTAGGTGAGGCCCAAAAGATCGGTCCCGGCGCGCCGCTCCATGATCGCCGCCGTCTCTCCAAGGGCTGCGACGACAAGCGCCTCAGCCAGGATGTAGCGGGCCCCGTCGTGTTCGACGACGACGTAGGTCACAGCCGGGTTGATCGCAACGGCCTGGTTCGCCGGAAGTGTCCATGGCGTCGTCGTCCACACGAGTAGCGCCGTTCCGGGCTCACTCGTCAGCGGGAAGCTGACATAGACCGAGGGATCGTCGACATCCGCGTACCCTTGCGCGACCTCGTGGCTGGATAGCGCAGTACCGCAGCGCGGGCAGTACGGGACGACCTTGTCGGACTCGAAGACCAGTCCCTTATCGAACAAGGTCTTCAGACTCCACCAGACGCTCTCGATGTAGTCGTTGTCCATCGTCCGGTACGCGCGGTCGGTGTCGATCCAGAAGCCGATCCGCTCGGTCAGGCGCTCCCACTCATCCAGGTAGGCGGACACCGAAGCGCGGCAGCGAGCGTTGAACTCGGCAACCCCAAACGCCTCGATCTCCGGCTTTCCGGAGATGCCCAGCTGCTTTTCGACCTCAAGTTCGACCGGGAGGCCGTGACAGTCCCAGCCGCCCCGCCGGTCGACGTACTTTCCCTGCATTGACTGGAAGCGCGGGAAGATGTCTTTGAAGACGCGCGACAGCACATGGTGCGAACCCGGTCGACCGTTGGCCGTGGGCGGCCCCTCGTAGAAGACGTAGGGCTCGTTGCCGCGTCGAGCCTCCAAACTGCGGGCGAAGATGTCGTTCTCACGCCAGAAATCAAGCACCCGCTGCTCCATCGCGAGCCAGTCAGTGGCGGGTCCAACGGGGCGATAGTCGCTCATGCGGGGCTCACAACGTCGAGGTGTTCAGCAATTTGGTGGAAGTCATCGAACGGCGTGTAGGCGACCCCTTGGGTGTCCAGGTACTCGGCAAGTCCCGCCCGAGCGAACACGCGGTCAGCATCAAGCGATGGACACCGATCCGAGATTCCGTCACCGATGTAGACGACCTCGCGTCCACGCTGACGAAGGGAGATTGCGTGACGCTTGCAGGTGCGCCCACACCGCTCGCAGTCGTCCCCAGGCAGGGTCCAGTCAATCTGGCAGCCATCTGGACTGAAGTGGGCTTCGTTGCTGACGACCTCGAGGTGTGAAAGACCCACCGCGGCCAATACCGGGTCAATCACCGAGCGAAACCCCGCGGACATGACCACGAGTTCGTGGCCCGCCGCGGCGACCGCAGCGGCAAAGTCGTACGCACCCGCCCTGACGGGTGCCTCACGAGCGACCAGATCCGCGACCTGCGACGGCGATGCCCGCACCGCAGAGAACTCCAACTGCATCGCTTCCTGCACGGTGATTTGGCCTGCTTGCATTCGCGGTTCGAGCGCGTCCCAGAGCCCTGGAGCACCAAATGCGTCGATGATGACGTGGAGGGTGTCGCGCTCGGTAATTGTTCCGTCGAAGTCACATGCGATGAGGAGACCCGCCACGACCCGCGACGCTACCAGAACGGCCTAAGATTCCCGAATGTCCGAGCACGCTCCCCGCCCGATCTTTATCCATGGTGCCGGGGGTGGGATCGACGCATGGGACGCGCAGCTCGACCATTTTGAGGGAGCAGGTGTCGTGGCGTTGCCGGGACACCCCGAGGGCGACCCCTGCGACACGATCGAGGCCTACGCCGCGTGCGTCGCAGCGGCGATCGCGGGCGACGACCGACCGATCGTCTGCGTCGGGCACTCGATGGGTGGGCAGATTGCACTGCAAATGGCCCTGGATGACCCCGAACTCGTCCGTGGGGTCATCGTCTTGGCGAGCGGAGCACATATCGAGGTGCCCGCCCATTCACGCGCCGCAATGCGAGACGATTTCGCGTCCCAGTGTGAGCGATTCGCTCGCGCCGCGTACGTCACCCCGGACGAGGACGTCATCCACGACGACGTTCTCGCGATGATGAGCGCCGGCCAGGAAACGATCCTCGCGGACTACGATGCCTTGGATGCCTGGCGTGGTGGGAAGCGCCTTTCGGAGATTGGACAACCCGTTCTGGTCGTCGCCGCCCACGAGGACCGAATCACCCCGCCGACACTTTCAGCAACCCTTGCCGCGAAGCTTGCGAATTCCATGACCGCTGAGATTCCCGCGGCTGGCCACATGGTTCAACGAGAGGGTGCACGCTCGGTGAATTTGCTGATCGCCGGTTTTCTTGCTCGACTCGAAATTGCCCTTCAAGGGGGCTGAAGCGCACCGGGCGGTCCTCATCGTCAATCCGGTTGCCACGATGGTCGATGCGGACCGGTTGGCCCGACTGCGGGCTGCGATCGAACCGCATGGCCTCGAGGACGTTGCCGTCACTCAAGCTCAGGGCGATGCCGCCAATCTTGTCGCCCGGGCCATCAGGGCCGGGGCAACGCTCGTCGTCACCTTCGGCGGCGACGGGATTGTCAACGAGGCCGTCCAAACCCTGATCGACACGGATACCGCCCTCGTCACGATCCCTGGCGGAAATGCGAATGTCTTTGCTCGCGCTACCGGCTGGCCGCGCTCCCCTGACCACGCGATTAGTGCCCTGGGAAAGGCCCTGGAGGTTGCCCTTCCCCGACAGCTGCGCCTTGGTCGGATCCAGGCAGCCGGACTGGACCGCGTGATCGCGCTAAACGCTGGCCTCGGGATCGACGCAGAGACGGTCCGATGGGTTGAGGACCACCCGACGATCAAGCGCCACCTGCGTCATGTCGCCTACGCCGCAGCCGCATCTGCAGCCGCGCGTTCCCTCTCACAACACCCGCTGGCACTTGAGGTAACCAGCGACGGAATTTCGGTTGGCCCGGCGTCCAGCCTGATGGTCGCCGTCGGCCACCCGTATACCTATATGGGGCGTCGCCCCGTCGACATCCTGCCCTCGGTCGATTTTGATGGAGGGTTGGCGTGGCTGGCGATGCGTGCGACCCGCAAACGCGAGTTCGCGCGGATTGGAGCTGGGATCATGGTGACGGCGGGTGCAATCCCAGGAGAGAGCGCACTTCTTGGAACCGCCAACGATGCAATTGTTGTCCGAAGCGACACGGACGTCGCCGTACAAGTCGACGGCGAGGCCGTCGGTCGCCACCGCGAGGTGCGAATTGGTCACGGCGGGGACATCACGATCCTGGACCCATCCCTCAAGTCGGTGGACTGAGCGCCGACCTTAGTAGGGCACGACGCAAATATGTTCGCTGTTCCACGCAGCACCACGACACGGTAAGGAGACCAGATCGTGAGTAGTCAGCGCCCAGACCCACGGGCCGAGGTCCGCGCAATCATCGCCCTCATTTTGGACGATGCTCGCCGAGACCCGGAGCGCCGCCCCCGACCACAGATCTTGCGGTGGTTTACCGAGCTCTCATGCTCAGCAGGGATCATCCCGAAGCGTCCGAACAGCTATCGCGACCTTCTCACAGCCCTGATTGCGATCCAGCAGGGCATGGAACGCCCCGCAGTCGTTGGCGGCAACCTCGCCCATCTGCCAGTCGCTCGACGGGTTGAACGGGAGATGGTGGTCGTCGACCTCAAACGCGCCGCGGGATAGGCGCTAAGCGCCGAGTGATGACGCGTTACTGGACGGCTCGGAGCTGGCCGCGACGACGGCGCTCGCCGGGCTAGGCAATTCGCGGTAGCTCCCGATTCGGCGGAACCGCTCGCGGCGCGCGCGCATGCGGTCCGCGGGTGCCTCGGCGCGCAGCTCACGAAGCGCACGACTGAGATAGCCATCCAGGAGACGTGCGGCCTCGTCAAGATCCTTGTGTGCACCGCCAGTTGGCTCTGGAATGACGGCGTCGATAATGCCCCACCGGTAGCAGTTCGCTGCTGTTGGACGGAAGGCGTTGGCAGCGTCGCGGGCCTTGCCAGCGTCGCGCCAGAGGATGGCAGCTCCGCCTTCGGGTGAGATCACCGAGTAGGTCGCGTTTTCGAGCATCATGACGCGGTCGGCGACACCGATCGCGAGTGCTCCGCCGGAGGAACCCTCGCCGATCACAATGGCCACGGTCGGGACCTTGATTCGGGTCATTTGCTGAATGCTGTGAGCAATCGCGCTGCCCTGTCCTCGCGTTTCAGCGCCAGCACCCGGGAAGGCGCCAGGGGTGTCGATCAGGGTGACGAGCGGCATCCCGAGCTTCTCGGCAAGACGCATGACGCGCATCGCCTTGCGATAGCCCTCGGGGCTCGGCATTCCGAAGTTGCGAAAGGTGCGCTCTTGTGTGTCTCTGCCTTTTTGCTGGCCGATGATGCCGATTGGCTCGCCGTTGTAGCGGGCAACGCCGCAGACGATGGCCGGGTCGTCTCCGAAAAGGTGATCACCGTGAAACTCTTCGAAATCCGAAAAGAGGCGCTCGATGTAGTCCAGCGGATACGGGCGGTCGGGATGCCGCGCAGTCTGGAGTGTCTCCCAGATTCCCGTCGTGTCCTCGCCGTGATGGACGATCCGGTCCGTGACGCGGCGAACGAAACGGCTACCGGCACTGCGTACCTTCACGAGGCTTTTCCTTCGCTGCGACGAACTCGCTCGACGAATCGCCGCGACAACGCGGGGAGGGCCTGCGCTACTTTTGCCGCCCGCTCCGCCCCGTCTTGCGCCCATTGGACCACTGGAGCAGCGCCGAGCGCCGGCTGGGGACGCGAGAGGATGGCGAGGAAGCGTCCGATGCGCTCAGGAAGTTCGCGACGATCGACCACTGCGTCAACCTGGCCGTTGTGGAGCTGGGTTTCGGCGCGACCAAAGTCGGGGGGAAGCTTTTCCCGTGTGGTCTGCTCGATCACACGCGGTCCCGAAAACGCGATCAGCGCACCAGGCTCAGCAAACGTGATGTCCCCAAGCGCGGCAAACGATGCCCAAACGCCACCGGTGGTGGGATGGGTCAGAAGCATGACGATCGGCTGACCAGCATCGTTGACGACTTCGAACGCCGCGACGGTTTTCGCCATCTGCATGAGGGCGATGACGCCCTCCTGCATCCTGGCGCCCCCAGACGAACACGAGACGACCAGCGGAACCCCACGCTCGGCAGCGACGTCGCAGGCTCGGGCGATCTTCTCGCCCACGACAGCACCCATGCTGCCACCCATAAAGCCGAAATCCATTACCGCCGCGACACACGGCTGCCCGCGAATTTCGAGTTCCGCGACGATGACGGCTTCGCCAATCCCGGTCTGCTCTTCGGCTTGCTTGGCGCGTTGGGTGTAGGGAGCGAGGTCCACAAACTGCAAGGGATCCGACGCCCGAAGTTCCGTTGCGAACTCGCGCCACGTGCCGCCGCCCGCCATGTGGTCGAGGCGCTCGATCGCCGTAATGGGGAAGTGGTGCCCACACGCGCCGCAAACGCGGGCATTGCGGATCATTTCCTCTTCCCGGAAGTGGCTCTCGCACTTCGGGCACGAGCGCGCATCGGCGGCGATCTTTTTTGCTCCCTCGATCTTCGCACCGGGTTTGCGGCGGAGGCGATCGATCGAGATGTTGATGTTTCGGTCGCTCACGGGATCGCCGGGAGTATCGCAGCCGGCGCCCATGACCTGAAAGGGAGGGCGCCGGGCGGATACGTTACCGCTTGCGCGGGCGACGCTTCTTCGGTTTGGCCACCTTGGGTCCCTTCGGGATCGGTAGTGCGGCGCTCTGGAACCGTTCTCCGGTTGGCGACGTCCAAACGGCGCGCATCACCATCGCTTTCGGTGCCAAGGCGCCTACCAAGGCAAAGCTGCCATCGGCGGTCGTGGTCAGATTGCGGAACGTTCGGAACTTGG
>JAYTQG010000262.1:0-6127 GCA_043746815.1 Thermoleophilia bacterium
CAACCGTCCGTTGAAGTCGCTCGCCGACATGCTGAAGGGTAAGCAGGGCCGCTTCCGTCAGAACCTGCTCGGCAAGCGCGTGGACTACTCGGGCCGTTCGGTCATCGTGGCTGGCCCCGAGCTTCGCCTGCACCAGTGCGGACTGCCCAAACTGATGGCGCTCGAACTCTTCAAGCCCTTCATCATGAGCCGCCTGGTCGAGCGCAAGCAAGTTCAGAACATCAAGGCCGCCAAGAAGCTTGTCGACTCCATGATTCCTGAGGTCTGGGATGTCCTGGAGGAGGTCATCGCCGAGCACCCGGTTCTCCTGAACCGCGCCCCAACCCTTCACCGACTGGGAATTCAGGCGTTCGAGCCGATCCTGGTTGAGGGCAAGGCCATCCAGATTCATCCGCTCGTGTGTGCGGCGTTCAACGCCGACTTCGACGGGGACCAGATGGCGGTGCACTTGCCGCTGTCGGTTGAGGCCCAGGCGGAGGCGCGCATCTTGATGCTCTCCTCCAACAACATCCTGTCGCCCGCACACGGCAAGCCGATCACGGTGCCAACCCAGGACATGGTCATTGGGCTGTACTACCTGACCTACTGCCCTGCCGTCGATGTGCGCAACGTCAAGACGCACGACGGAAATACTCGCGCCGACATCACGACCTTCTACGACCTCGAGGCGGGCGCGTTCGTCCTCCCCAAGGGCAAGGAAGGCAGTGGGGAAGTCGGGACGGCGTTCTCCGCCAATCCGTTCACGGCAATGAAGGTCGCTGCACCCCGTGCGTTCCGTGACCCGGCAAGCGTGAACGGCGCAGTCGACCACGGTGCCATTGGCCTGCACGACCCGATCGTCATCCGGATGGACGGCGAGCGCATCGTGACGACGCCGGGCCGGGTTATCTTCAACTCGGAACTCAAGACCCTCATCGAGCAGGTCGTCCCGGCCGAGCGTCTCGAGGCGAAACCGTTCCCGAGCGCCCACAAGACCTTCACGAAGAAGGAACTTGGCCTCTTCATCGAGACGCTCGTCGACTTCTACGGGCCGACGGCCGTGTCGAGTGTCTTGGACGGGTTCAAGACACTCGGTTTCCGGTATGCCAGCAAGTCCGGGATCACGATTTCCAAGAACGACATCATCATTCCCCCGGACAAGGCAGAAATCATTGCCCGGTACGAGGATGAGGTGCAGGGCGTTCAGGACATGGCCGATCAAGGCCTGATGAGCTCCGGCGAGCGCCACGAAGAGGTCATCTCCCTTTGGGAGAAGGCCACCGACGAGGTCGCCGACGCAATGATCAACCACCTGTACCGGACTAACCCCATCTACATGATGGCTCACTCCGGTGCGCGTGGCTCCTTCAAGCAGATCCGTCAGCTTGCCGGGATGCGTGGGTGCATGGCGAACCCGAAGGGCGAGATTATCGAGCGCCCGATCAAGAGCAACTTCATGGAGGGCCTCTCGGTCCTCGAGTACTTCATCTCGACCCACGGCGCGCGTAAGGGTTTGGCGGACACGGCGCTCAAGACCGCCGACTCGGGATACCTCACTCGGCGTCTGGTCGACGTTGCCCAAGACGTGATCGTTCGCGACCACGACTGCGGTACGGACGAGGGCATCAACATCAAGGTGTTCGTCGACCGCGAGTTGAACCTCAGCCTTACCGGTCGCATCATCCACGGGCCAGCCATCGATCCCCACACCGGAAACGAAATCCTTGACCTGCGCGGTGAAGCGCCCGCCGAGGACGACGAAGATGGGAACGTCCGCTTCGCTGAGACGCTCATCGGGACCGCCCAGCAGGCGGTCCTTCGCGGGATCGCCGAGGAGCACCCAGACGCCTACATCAGCGTTCGCTCACCGCTGAAGTGCCGCAGCGCAGCTGGTCTGTGTGCCCTGTGTTACGGCCTCAACCCCGGATCTGGACGTCTCTGCGAACCCGGCGACGCCGTCGGCATCATTGCCGCGCAGTCGATCGGCGAGCCCGGCACCCAGCTGACCATGCGTACCTTCCACACCGGTGGCGTGGCTGGGGCCGACATTACTGCCGGTCTGCCGCGTGTCGTCGAACTCTTCGAAGCCCGTAAGCCAAAGGCACTCGCGCACGTCGCGAAGGGTGACGGCTGGATTTCGATCGAAGAGGACGAGGAGCTTCCGCCCGGTGCGGTCAGGGTGCGTCTCACCGAGGCCGCCCACATCGAGATCGGTGACAAGGCGTCGGGGATCTCACGCCAGCCACTGCACGAGCACACCTACGTGGTTCCGCGCCGTACCCAGGTCATCGTTCCCGATGGTGCTTGGGTTGAGGCTGGCGATCTACTGACGGTGGGCTCAGCCTGGCCGGCCGACGTTCTTGAACCACGCAGCGGCGTCGACTTGGGGGTTTCCGGTGACGTCAGCGCCGTATCGGTTGCTGACGAGAAGAAGACCGCGAAGTCAGCTGGCGGCCGCTTCATGCGTGTCGCGGTGACGACCCCCGAAGGCGACGAGGAGCACCGCGTTCTACGGATTCCTGCCGACCGTCCCGACCCGGAGATCGTCGTTGGCATGGAGGTTCGGGCAGGGGTGCCGGTTGTCGCCGAAGCCCAGCAGTCTGAGCGCTCCACGAAGACGGAGCTGTACATCGTCCAAGAGGTGCAGGAGGTCTACCGCTCTCAGGGCGTCGAGATCAACGACAAGCACATCGAGGTCATCTGCCGTCAGATGCTCCGTAAGGTCAAGGTCATCGAATCTGGCGACACGCCGCTCCTTCCCGGGCAGCTCGTCGACAAGCCGGTGGTCTACCGTGAGAACGCAAAGGCCCGCCTGGCGGCGCATGAGCGGCTCACCGAAGCACGCGACGCCGGTGAGTTCACCGGTTCCGACCGTGACTTTGAGCACGCTCTTGAGGAGTCCGAAGCGACCTACGAGCCGTTGATCCTTGGAATTACGAAGGCGTCGCTCGCGACGGAG
The DNA here is from genome assembly GCA_043746815.1 of Thermoleophilia bacterium. Taxonomy (GTDB): domain Bacteria; phylum Actinomycetota; class Thermoleophilia; order Miltoncostaeales; family Miltoncostaeaceae; genus JAYTQG01. The sequence goes on from JAYTQG010000262.1 coordinate 2,939, forward strand.
TCCTTCCTGTCAGCGGCTTCCTTCCAGGAGACAACGAAGGTCCTGACCGACGCCGCACTTGAGGGACGCACGGACTACCTTCGTGGCCTCAAGGAGAACGTCATCATCGGCAAGTTGATACCGGCAGCCACTGGTCTCAAGCGCTACCGCCAGCTGGAAATCGAGCCGGTACGACGCGCCCCCGCATTGCTGGACTTCGACCTCGACGAGCCCTTCTCGATGTTGAGCGACGGCATGTTGGAGCTCGACGATTTGGCAGCAGGCGGAAGCTTCTCATTCGGCCCGGAGCCGGATGCAGAAGCTGCAACTCCGAGCGAGTAGATCGCGCACGTTTGGCCCCCGCGACGGTGTGGGGGCCAAACGACGTACTGTGCCCAGTTGTGAGCGACACCGACCCAGAGACACCGTCCCGCTCCGTCGACGAACACCGCCGTCTCGCGCGGCAGGCAGCCATCCGGTGCGCGGTCGTAACCGTCAGTGACACTCGGACACCCGAAACTGACAGCGGTGGAGATCTTTTGCGTCAGCGCCTTCGGGACGGCGGGCACCAGGTCGTGCACTCAGCAATCGTCAAGGACGAGCCCGACCAGGTTGCGGCACTACTTGAGGGCGACTTCGCCGGTGGAGTGCAGGCCGTTTTCTTCACCGGGGGAACGGGGATCTCGGAACGAGACCGCACCTACGAGGCGGTCTCCGGTCTCTTGGAACGAACGCTTCCAGGCTTCGGGGAACTCTTTCGGATGCTGTCGTTCGAGGAGATTGGCGCCGCGGCGATGCTGTCGCGCGCGGTCGCAGGAACACACCGGGGCCGCCTCGTGATGTGCATGCCGGGGTCACCAAACGCCGTTCGCCTCGCGATGGATCGCCTGGTCGTTCCTGAGCTTGCGCACCTTGTGTGGGAACTCAACCGGCACCGCTAACGCTCGCGCCACCGCTCCCAGAGCACATGCCACACGAACAGGCCGGTCACGACCAGCGCGTAGAGCACACCAAGCGTGATCGCGACGAGCCGCATTTCCTCACCGTAGCTCCTGGAGTGGTCTGACACGGAAATACCGATGCCGTTCCGACGGCTGCGACGCATCGCGATACGGGCGTCCTGGGTTCCTCGAAGATTCCCGATCTGCAAGAAACGCTGCGTCCTGACTTCCGTGTTGGACGGTGGTCCAACACTCCAGACGCTGGGGACGCCTGACGGCGGCCCCAGCTGACTCGGTCTCGCTCGCCGGAACCGTCACCTCATTCCCGTGTCAGATCACTGGGGACGCGAGTAGCATCACACCCGTGCTCAGCCTCCTTCGCCCGACGCGAATCATCTTGATTGCCGTACTGGCTGGGGGTTTCTTTGGTTGGCGCTACTGGAACGGCCTGCATCAGTCGGGCTCGGTCGACCAGGACGCCGCACTGACGAGCTTTCGCCGCTCACCCACGCGTGGGTCAGCGGTTGGAATGCCGCGGCCCGGCGTTTATACCTACCGTCAGTCGGGTTCTGAGCACGCCGGGCTCGGGCCTGCTGGCCTCACGCGGACGCTTCCGTCGGACGCCCAGGTGATTGTGCGCCGAGTGCCCGGTGGGTACGAGGAGGAACGCCTGCTGTCTGCGGATCATCTCGAGGCCATCCGCTACCGGGTGACCCCCGAGGGTCGCCGAGCGACGTGGGTGCGGACCAAACTCTCGTTTGGCTTCTACTCGCGGGACGATGCGCGGCCAACCAAACCTCAGCCGCTCGGAATGCCGCGGCGGCCCCGCGTTGGGCAGGTTTGGACGGAGCGGTACACCACCGGGGACCTTCCGGTTGTCGCCGTCAGTCGGGTTCTGCGCAACGAATCCCTGCCGCTTGACGGGACCGCCGTTCCGGTCGTTGTTGTTGAGACGAGGACCGTGACCGCGGGGGCTCACCCTGGCGACCAGCACGAGACGACTTGGTGGTCGCCAGCCCGGTCCCTTGTGATCCGAAGCGCAATGACAAGGCGGGTTCGGGGCGCGGTCTCCCTTGACGTCACCTCCAATCTCGAACTCGCTCACCTCCAGCCACGCACGTAGTGCGGGGGGACAGCCGGACCACTATTGCTCCGGGGATGGGCCACTGCCGGGCCTGTTGGCCGTATCCCCCCCGGTCGAATGCGGCCCAGCGTGCTAGCCTTGCGCGGTTCGCCTATGGGCGAGATGTCTGTCGACGCCTGAACGAGGGATTCTACGAGCTTGCCGACGATCAACCAGATGGTGCGAAAAGGCCGAGTGGCCAAGTCCGCCAAAACTTCAACGCCAGCCCTTAAGGGTGCTCCCCAGAAGCGTGGCGTTTGCACCAGGGTCTACACCACGACCCCGAAGAAGCCGAACTCGGCCCTTCGCAAGGTCTGCCGCGTGCGACTGACGAACGGGATGGAAGTAACCAGCTACATTCCGGGCGAGGGACACAACCTGCAGGAGCACTCAGTCGTGCTCGTTCGTGGTGGCCGCGTGAAGGACCTCCCGGGCGTCCGTTACAAGGTAATCCGCGCGGCGCTTGATACGGCGGGAGTCAACGGGCGCAAGCAAGCCCGGTCCAAGTACGGCGCGAAGACGCCCAAGTAGTCATGCCACGTCGCGAAGTAATCACACGCCGTCCGCTCGATCCGGACCCGATTTACCAAAATGTGTTGGTCACCCAGCTCATCAACAAGGTCCTGCTCGACGGTAAGAAATCAGTTGCCGAGCGGACCGTCTACGACGCCCTCGAGCGCATCCGTGACCGCACGGGGCGTGATCCCGTGGTCGTTATGGAAGAGGCGCTCCGTAACGTGACTCCGGTACTCGAGGTTAAGTCTCGCCGCGTCGGTGGCGCGAACTACCAGGTGCCCATGGAGGTACCACCGCGCCGCGGTCGTACCCTCGCGATCCGGTGGATCGTCAAGTTCTCTCGCGACCGCCGCGAGAAGCAAATGAGCGAGCGGCTGGCGAACGAGTTGCTCGACGCACTCGGCTCGCAGGGTGGCGCGTTCAAGCGCAAGGACGATATCTACCGCATGGCTCAGGCCAACAAGGCCTTCGCGCACTACCGCTGGTAAGGGAAAGCTGGGGCCTCGGCCCCGTGTTCCGGATCTGCGCCCAACGGGCGCGACGCTCAAGGTTGGCCGCCGGCTGACGATCGTTCAGAGCGAAGCAACACGCAACGAGAAGACGAGGATTTCGTGTCGACGACGATGAAGA
>JAYTQG010000263.1:0-6124 GCA_043746815.1 Thermoleophilia bacterium
CGCAGGGATCTTGAAGGCGACGGTCGGGGCGCATGAGGTCATCACGACCATCATGTTGAACTGGATTCTCTACTGGTTCGGGAAGTATGTCTTCAGCCCGGGTGGCCCCCTTGAGAATTCAGGGACACCCTCGCTGAACATCTCCGACGATATCTCGGCGAATGCTCACCTGCCGGTGTTCTGGGGCGATCCGGAGTTTCAGGGCATTCACATTGGTTTCTTCATTGCGATCGGTGCACTGGTGGCGTTCTGGCTAACCCTCTCGCGGACAACCCTTGGGTTCCGGGTTCGCGCAGTTGGCCGAAATCCAGAAGCGGCCCGATACGGCGGAATCGGCGTTGGGAAGAGTTACTTCCTCGCCATGGCCATCTCCGGTGGGTTCGCGGGACTGGCTGGCGGACTCGACATTCTTGGCTGGATCTTCCATCTGGGCGTTCAGGACATCGAAGCGTCGCAGATCGGCTTCATCGGCATTGCCGTCGCGCTTCTTGGTCGCAATACGCCGATTGGTGTTGGTCTTGCGGCGCTCCTGTTCGGTGCACTGATCGCGGGTACATCGAACTCGAGCGACCTGGGTGACTTCGCACCGGAGCTCGCTGGCAACCTGTCGACGATGATCCAGGGCCTCGTTGTCCTGTTCGTCGGTGCCGACGTACTCGTTCTCTACCTCTTCAAGCGACGGAAGCTTCGGCTTCCCTCGTTAGGTCGCAGCCGCCTCGGCCGGGCACGGGCGAAACGCAACCCCCGCGCAGCCAACCAGACGGCATTTTCGTTCGACCTCAGCAGCGTTTCAGGAACGATCATCGCTGCGATACCGCGCGGCGTCCGGGCCATCGCGATTGGCTCGCTTGTGGTCGGTGCCTTGGCCGCCTGGGTCGCGGTGCCTCCCATCGCCGCCCGGTCAATCGCCTGGCCGATCGCCTTGGGGGTCATTGGGGTGGCTGGCGGCCTATTCGCCGCCACTCGGGGACAGCGGCGCCTTGGCCTCATCGCTGTGGCCGTCGCGCTGATCGGCGCGAGCTGCGGGGTACTTGCGACGCATTCGAGTATTGCCCACTTGGAGCTGGTCTTTCTCTGGCCAGCGCTTGCACTTTCGATGCTGCGCTACGCAACACCGCTGATCTTCGCCTCGGTTGGTGGCATGTTTTCCGAGCGAAGCGGGGTCGTCAACATTGGCCTTGAGGGGATGATGCTGACCGGAGCGTTCTTCGCGATTTTGGGCGCTGACAAGCTTGGAACGTGGTGGCTGGGACTCCTGTCCGCAATTCTTGCCGGAGGGGCCCTCGCGTTGCTCCATGCGTTCCTTTCTATCCATCTGCGTGCGGACCAAATTGTGAGCGGAACCGCGATTAACTTTCTCGCCCTTGGCATCACCGGCTTCCTGTTTGTGCTCGTCTATCCGGACAACGGAACCCCATCAGGAATCTCGACGATTCCAGACGTAAACCTTGGGTTCATCGACGGAGTCCCCTTCTTCGGACGAGTGTTCGGGCATCTCAACCTGATGATTTGGCTCTCGTTTCTCACGCTTGGGATCGCATCGTTTGTCATGTTTCGAACGCCGTTTGGGCTACGTCTTCGAGCCGTTGGCGAACATCCTCGGGCGGCGGAGACCGTCGGGCTATCCGTCTACGCCATCAGGTACCGGGCGGTCACCATCTCCGGCATGCTGGCGGCGATGGGTGGTGCCTTTCTCTCGCTGGGCTACGTTCACTCATTCACCGAGAACATGACGTTCGGCCGGGGCTTCATCGCACTCGCCGCGCTGATCGTCGGCAACTGGTACCCGAAAGGAGCATTCCTCGCATCGCTGCTCTTTGGCTTCGGCTACGCCCTGGGACAACGACTGCCGGTCTATTCCCAGTCGGCGGGGACACTTTTTGAGACGCTTCCCTACGTCCTCACGCTCATCGCTGTTGCGGGGGTGATCCGCCGCCCTCGCCCGCCAGCTGCGGTTGGAATTCCGTATGAGAAACGATGACTTGGTGGAGTTCCCGAACCTCCATATCCTCAGCCACCCTTTGATCCAGCACAAGCTTTCGCACATGCGCGATGCGGCGACGCCGACGATTCAATTCCGGGCGCTCCTGAAGGAAATCTCCCTCCTGATGGGCTACGAGATCACGCGCGATCTCCCGGTCACGACGCGGCCCGTGACGACCCCGCTCGCGACGATGGACGCACCGGTAATCGCAGGAAAGAAGGTCGCGGTCGTCTCCATTCTCCGTGCTGGCCTCGGCATGATCGACGGACTCATCGAGCTGATTCCCTCCGCCCGCCAGGGGCACATCGGCCTCTACCGCGATCCCGTCACGAAGCGCCCCGTCGAGTATTTCGTGAAGCTTCCCGAGCCCGAAGGGCGGGTGTTCATCCTCTGCGATCCGATGCTCGCCACCGGCTACTCGGCTGTCGCGGCGGTGGACGTCCTAAACGCCCACGGCGTTCTTGACGAAAACATCCGGTTCATGGCACTGGTGGCAGCCCCCGAGGGGGCGGAAGTCTTCTTCGACCACCATCCAACGATCCCCGTCTACGCAGCGGCGTTGGACGACTACCTGGACGATCATTCCTACATTGTCCCCGGCCTTGGCGATGCGGGAGATCGACTCTTCGGTACCACATAGTGCTGCGTTCCAGCAGTTCTTTGTGGAATCCGGCGAGCGAGACCAAGCGAGGCAAGGACGCAGTGTCGCCTGCATATCTGGCCATATGGTGGTGACCGAGGACACCGCATCGCGACGGTCGCAGCCGCCCGGAAACGCGAAGACACTTCTGGAACGGAGCACTTAGCCGCCCACAAGATGCCCGTAGAGGGCCGCGGTCTCCTCGGCGATGCGTTGCCAGGAAAAGTGCTCCACCGCTCGAGCACGGCCCGCGGCACCAAGCCTTTCAGCCACGGCGGGTTCGGCGAGAACAGCGTTCACCCGCTCGGCGATGTCGGCGGCGAATCGAGCAGGGTCGGCGGGTGCGCGCGTGATTTCGTCCCCGACCTCGAACGGGACGAGGAGGCCAGTCGCCCCGTCGTCGACAACCTCCGGGATGCCACCCGTGCTCGTAGCGACGACGGCCGTCCCGCAGGCCATCGCCTCCAGGTTCACGATCCCGAGTGGCTCATATATCGACGGGCAGGCAAAGACCGTGGCATGACTCAGTATCTGAATCACCTCCGGCCGCGCCAGCATGGCGTCCAGCCAGATCACGTTGCCGCGCGTTTTGCGCAGGCCCTCTACTTTGGCGGCAATCTCAGCAGCGATTTCGGGGGTATCGGGTGCCCCAGCGCAAAGGACGAGCTGGACACTCGGGTCCATGTCGGCCGCGGCATCGAGAAGGTAGGTCAGACCTTTTTGCCGGGTGATGCGTCCCACAAACACGACTGACGGTCGGGCGGGGTCAATGCCGTAGCGCTCGAGGATATCGGTCGCCGGATCGTGCGCGTACTCGGCGGTATCGACGCCATTCGTGATCATCTTGATCTTTGCCGGGTCGACTGAGGGGTAGCAGGCGACGATGTCCTTGCGATGCTCACCCGAAACCGCGATCACGGCGTCCGCGGCCTCAAGGCCAGTCCGTTCGCACCAGCCGGAGATGGCGTAGCCGCCGCCAAGTTGCTCGGCTTTCCATGGTCGCATCGGCTCCAGGCTGTGCACGGTCGCGACGTGCGGAATCCCGTGAATCAACTTGGCGAGGTGACCCGCCATGTTGGCGTACCACGTGTGACTGTGAACCACGTCAACGTCTCCGACCGCCCCCGCCATCGCGAGGTCCACCGAGAGTGCCTGGAGCGCCGCAGCCTCGGGTGCACCGGAGGTGATGTGACTCCCGGCACCGTGGGCAATAACGCGCGGGCCGCCAGCTGGTCGCCGAGCGCCCCAGCAGTGCACCGTGAGATCGACGAGCCGGTCGAGTTCACGCGCCAGGTACTCGACGTGAACACCAGCGCCGCCGTACACCTCTGGGGGGTACTCCCTCGTGAGCAGCGCGACCCGTGGGGTCACGCCGTGACCCGTTGGCCCTTACCGACGACCACCACACCGTTCTCGGAGATCGTGAACCGCTCCCGATCAGAAGCAGCGTTCATGCCGATCTGGGCACCGGGTTCGACGATCACGTTCTTGTCCAGGATCGCGTTCCGCACCAGGGCGTTTTGGCCGATGTCGACCCCGTGCATCAGGATGGATCCCTCAACCTCGGCCCAGGAGTGAACCCGTACTCCCGGTGACAGAACCGACTTGCGAACCGTGCCACCTGAGACCACGACACCGGCGCAGACAAGCGAGTTCATCGCCCGTCCGGAGCGGCGCCCCTCTTCAAAGACGAACTTCGCAGGCGGCAGCGGTTCATTCCACGTGAGGATCGGCCAGTCCTGGTTGTAGAGGTTGAAGATCGGGTCCACCGAGATCAGATCCATATGGGCGTCGTAGAAGGCGTCGAGGGTCCCCACGTCGCGCCAGTAGTAGCGGTCCCGCTCGGTCATGCCCGGGATATCGTTCTCGGAGAAGTCCCAAACGTTCGCCTCGCCGCGCGACACGAGTGCCGGAATGATGTTTCCGCCGATGTCGTGGGCCGAGGACTCGTCCTTCGCGTCGGCGGCGGTCGCGTCCAACAACGCCTGGGTCGAAAAGACATAGTTGCCCATCGAGATGAGCACCTCGCCGGGCGAGCTGACCAGGCCGGTGGCGTTCTCGGGTTTTTCGAGGAAACCCCTGATCGTTCGGCCGTCGTCGGCAACGTCGATCACGCCGAATTGGTTCGCCTGTTCGATCGGCATTCGGATGCCAGCGACCGTTACGCCAGCGCCCGACGCGATGTGCTGCTCAATCATCTGCCGAGGGTCCATCCGGTAGATGTGGTCCGCTCCAAAGACGACGACATGGTCGGGCCGCTCGTCGCCGATGAGGTTGTAGTTCTGGTAGATCGCATCCGCGGAGCCTGCGAACCATTTCGGCCCACGACGCATCTGGGCTGGGACGGGCGCGACAAAGTCACCGAGCAGCGGCGACAGCCGCCATGTCAGGGCGAGGTGCCGGTCGAGACTATGGCTCTTGTATTGGGTCAATACGACGATCCGTCGCAGCCCAGCGTTTACGAGGTTCGAGAGCGCAAAGTCGATCAGGCGGTAGTTGCCGCCAAACGGGACCGCGGGCTTCGCCCGATCTACGGTGAGCGGAGCGAGGCGCTTTCCCTCGCCGCCAGCGAGGACCATGCAAAGGATGCGTGCCATGAGAGGTCTTCCGGAGGTGTGCGAGCGAGGCTATCGGGTGTCCGCCGCTATTTCGCGCAGCATCCGTCGAACCGAACGCAATCGGTGGTGTGGTCGTTGACGAGCCCAGCGGCTTGCATGTGCGCGTAACACGTCGTTGGCCCAAGGAATTTGAACCCGAGCCGTTTGAGTTCCTTGCTCATCGCATCTGACGCTGGCGTCTTTGCGGGGACCTCCGCGATCGTCGCCCACCGATTCACGATTTGTCGTCCATCGACGAATCCCCAGATGACGTCAGAAAGGGACGTCCCTGCCGCTTCGAGCGCCAACACCGCCGTTGCGTTGCCGATCGTGGCCTCAATCTTTGCGCGGTTTCGGATGATCCCAGTGTCGCCCATGAGGCGCTCAATGTCATCGCCGTCAAAGCGCGCAACGACGTTGGGATCAAAGTCGGCAAACGCGCGGCGGTAGCCATCTCGCCGGTGAAGGATCGTTGCCCACGAAAGGCCAGCCTGCGCACCCTCCAGGACGATCATCTCGAAATGGTGTCGATCGTCGAATACGGGGATGCCCCACTCGACATCGTGGTAGGCCACGTACGTCGGGTCGTTCAGCGGCACCCACGCGCAGCGAATTGTTGGGTTGATCACGGCTTCGCTCCGATCAGTGCATCTCGCAGCTCCGTGCGCCAGTGATGGGCTTTTGGATCCCAAATGCCGAAGCTGGAGGCGAGTTCCCAGTATGCCCAGGTGAATCCACGCTTTTCGGCCTCCTCGCGGGCGATCCGCGTGAATCGGACCCGCGAATCGAACGGTGCCTGCTCGTAGCTCCCAAACTCGCCAAGCCAGATCGGCCACCGTGACCCGGCCCAGGCCTTCGCGGTGTCCAGCGGGGTCGTGATCTCGCGGAGCTGGGCATCAGTGC
>JAYTQG010000264.1:0-2778 GCA_043746815.1 Thermoleophilia bacterium
GCCTCGTCCAGGGTCTCACGCTCCAGAAGCGCTCCTGCGACGGCGTCCAGCTTGTCGCGGTTCTCGTTCAGGATCCGGATGGCATCGGACTGCGCGCCCTCGATGATTCGGCGCACCTCGGCGTCCACGAGTTGGCGTGTCGCCTCCGACGCCGTTCCGGGGGAGCCGGGGAACAGCAACGGCTCGTCTGCGGGGCCGGGGAGGACCGATACCGGGCCGATCTTGTCGCTCATGCCCCAACGTCCGACCATCATTCGGGCGATCCGGGTGACCTGTTCGAGGTCCGACTCCGCGCCGGTGGTGATCTCGCCATAAATGATTTGTTCCGCCGCCCGCCCGCCGAGCGCGCCGACGATGCGGCCGCGCAGTTGGTCGAACGAGTAGCCGTAGGCGTCCGTGTCGGGCGACTGAAACGTGACCCCGAGCGCCCGTCCGCGGGGAACAATCGAGACCTTGCGCACGGGGTCGGCACCAGGTTCCAGCATCCCGAGCACCGCGTGTCCGGCCTCGTGGAATGCGGTGCGTCGGCGCTCGGCCATCGACAGCACGATGCGGCGCTCGGCGCCAAGCAGGATGCGCTCCAGCGAATCCGTGATGTCGGCGATCTGCACCCGTTCGTGGTTGCGCCGCGCGGCGGTGAGGGCCGCTTCGTTGACGAGGTTTTTGATGTCCGCGCCCACCATGCCAGGCGTGGAGCTCGCGATGGCGGCAAGGTCGACATCGGGCGCCAGAGGGACGTGGCGCGTGTGGACCTCAAGGATTTTCTGGCGCCCAAGCTGGTCCGGCGGGTTAACGGTGACGCGTCGGTCGAAGCGCCCTGGGCGAAGGAGCGCTGCGTCCAGGATCTCCGGGCGGTTGGTGGCTGCCAAGACGATGACGCCCTCGGAACCGGAGAAGCCGTCCATCTCCGTCAGGATCTGGTTGAGGGTCTGCTCGCGCTCGTCGTTGCCACCGAACCCGGCCGAACCACCGCGGGCGCGTCCGATGGCGTCCAGTTCGTCGATGAAAATGATCGCGGGTGCCGCGGTTTTGGCCTCCTGGAAGAGGTCGCGAACGCGACTGGCGCCGACGCCGACGATCATCTCGACGAACTCCGACGCGGAGAGCGAGAAGAAGGGGACGTCCGCCTCGCCAGCAACTGCCCGTGCCAGGAGTGTCTTGCCCGTCCCGGGTTGGCCCGAGAGCAGCACGCCGCGTGGGATTTGGCCGCCGAGGCGCCGGTATCGGTCCGGATTTTTCAGAAAGTCCACGATCTCGACGAGCTCTTCCTCGGCCTCGTCGATTCCGGCGACGTCATTGAAGGTCACGCGCTGGGCACTGGCGTCGTACCGCTTCGCCTTGGATCGACCAATACCCATCAGCCCGCCGCCCGCACTGGCCGCCGCACGGCGCATCATCCAAATGAAGGCGCCCACCAAAAGCAGGGTGGGGCCGAAGCCGAACACGAACGTCTGCCAAAGGGGTCTTGGCACGTCGATGGACTTCGCGTTCTGGTCGACGCGTTGCCGGTCGAGCTTCGCGGCCAGTTGGTTCTGGTTCGCGTAGGAGGGGATCTCGACGTCAAAGTTCCGGTTCGTCGCATCCTTGTAGGTGACGTCCTTCTTGAAGCTGCCCTGCATGGTGCTGCCGCGAGAGCTGATCTCCCGAACATTCCCCGCATCGACCTGATCATTGAAGACGTTGTACGAGACCCGCAGACGATCAGGATTACCCGGGAAGAGTGAGGCTGCGAAGAGGTTCAGCGTCAAAATCGCCAGGAGGACCCACCAGAAACGACCAAGGGGCGGGAGTCGAAAACGGCCGATCCGGCGAGGGGCATCCGGTGTGGGGCGAGGCGATGGGGTTGGCGGCACGCCTACATGGTACTCGCGGCCGTCAGCGCGACGCGGGAACCCGCAAGCTACCGCCCTTCCGCGAGCCGGTTCGCCAGCTCCTCGGGGAGTCCGGCCTCCAGGATGGCGTTCTGCGCACCAGCGACGTCGTACGGGGTGCGGCGGAACGCGATGGTCTTCGCGTCGGGGTCGTAGAGCAGCCATGCCGCACGCGCGTCGCCGTCACGTGGCTGACCGACGGAGCCGGGGTTCACCAGCCACCGGCCCTCCGCCAGTGCCACCTCGCCGATGCCAGCAACGAAGCCGCCCTGGAGGTCGCCGAGGGGCGTCATGTGCCAGTACGCGGGCAAGTGCGTGTGCCCCGTGAACGCCAGCGGCTCGCGGCGATCTCTGAGGATCTCAAGCGCCTGCTCCGACCCCAGGATGTACTCCCAGATGGGATCGCGCGGGCTGGCGTGGGCAAGAGGCGGGCCCGTTTCGGAGTCGCTCGGCGAAAGGGCCGCGAGTGTTGCGATCAGTTCCGGCGACAGCACACTTCGGGTCCATTCAAGCGCCTGATGCACATGCCCGGAAAAGCGTTCGAGCGGGACCGCGCCGGTTACGGCCAGGTCGTGATTGCCAGCGATACAGCGCGACGCCCGCTCGGTGATGGTCGCCACGCAGTACTCCGGGTCGGCGCCGTAGCCGGTCAAGTCGCCGAGGCACCAGAGGTCGTCCGCGCCCGCTTCTCGGGCCGCACGCAGCACCGCATCGAGCGCCTGTCGATTCGCGTGAACATCAGAAATGACCGCAATGGGGGACACCCGTGGCACACTCAAAATTCTGGTCGAAAGGGGCGCAATCACGCTCCCGATTTGCGATCCTCAGTATGCCCTTCCCACCGGAGACGAGGCACCCGTGACAAAGCATGTGTTTGACCTCACCGAGACGGCAACCCACTCGCTCG
>JAYTQG010000265.1:0-2768 GCA_043746815.1 Thermoleophilia bacterium
CGCCCAGACGAAGTGCGCCGCGAGGTTGAGGCCCAGATCTCCCGGCTTCGTAGCCTCGGGGTGCGGCTCTCGCACTGGGATGCCCACCAGCAGGCCGCATTCTGGCCCGGCCTGGTAGGCCCGGTCGCAGCTGCAACATGGGACGCCGGGCTGCGCTGCGCCCGTACTCCTTGGGTACAGCCGCTGGATGTCCACCGATCGGCGGCCATGGCCCGTTGGCGCTGGCGTGGAGGGCGCCCCTTCCGACTCGGAAGCGACGCACATCGCCGGTTGGCGGCGTCGCGTCTCGGGCGTCGCTTCGCCCTTCCGGATCGTCAGCTTTCGCCGAACCTGGTGTCGGGAGCCACGGAGCTTGCCGAGCGATGGGAGTGTGTTCTGACGCTGCCACCCGCCGGTGTATCGGAGGCGGTCAGCCATCCGGCGGTGGTCGATGCGGACCTCCTGCGGCTGGCTCCCAACTCGGGGCCGGCGCGCGCGATCGACCTGTCGGTCCTCTCGGATAAGTCGCTGGGCGCTCGCCTCAACACGCGTGGAATCACCCTGATTGGTTTTCGGGACCTCTCCGGTCCAGCGTGAAGAGCACGCGCCCGAGACGTCGAACGACCTCCCGCCAAAAGCCAACGCCGTAGCCGATGTGCATGGTTCCGAGGGCGGCGCTGATGAGTGGGGCGAGCCCGATGCGGCCGGCGCGGGTCGCGGTGACCGCCCCTCCAGCGAGTAGTCCAGCTAGATAGAGCGCGACGCCCGCCCGACCAACCGGCCGCCCAGTCCAGACTCCGACGACAGCCCCTGCTCCCAGAACGACCAAGAGCACCGGAGGGGCGAGTTGACGGAGCGCCCCGGGGCGTCGGTGCTTCGCGAGTGTGTGCACGCGGAAGACCCCGTAGTCGTGGTATTGGCGCCACAGGTCGCGGAGCCGACTCCGCACGACATACGAGGATCGGATGCTTGGCGCGAACAGAAGCTGTCCCCCGGCAAGACGAATGCGATGGTTCATCTCGTCGTCCTGGTTGCGCAGCAGCGTCTCGTCAAACGGTCCTACACGGGCGAGAGTTGTCGCGCGATACATCCCGAACACGACGGTGTCGGCCGGGCCCTCCTGTGTTCCGCCGACCCGGAATTGGGAGTTGCCCGCCCCATATGGCGAGGTCATCGCAAGGGCGATCGCTTCGCCGACGGGTCCGTGCCCAAGGTGCTCTGCGATACCGCCGACGCCATCCGCACCCGTGCGCTCGATCGCCTCGACGGAGCGGCTCAGGAAGTCCCGCGCGATCCAGGCGTGGCCGTCGACCCTCCCGATGATCTGTCCGTGGGCCGCCCGTACGCCGAGGTTCAAGGAAACGGGCGTGCTGCCGTCGGGATTCTGGATCACACGGATCCGGCTGTGCTCCTCCGCGAGTTCCTGTGTGAGGTGGAGGGTGTCGTCGCTGGAGGCGCCCACCACCACGATGACCTCGACACGTTCCGGCAGGTAGTCCTGATCGAGCACCGACTCGATCGCCTTGACGTGGCGTCCGCCTTCGTTGCGTACGGCCATGATGACCGACACCAACGGCCGGTCACCGCGATCGACTGGCATGCAGCCTCCGCATCAGTTCGACATACGGCGCCACGGCCGATTGCGCGTTCAATCGATCGAAAATGAGCTGCCGTCCCCGCTCGCCCAGCTCGGCCGCCCGTTCAGGCTCGCGCAGCAGGCCCTCCAACGCGTTGGCGTAGCCATCGTCGTCTCCAGGGGTGACCAGGACACAGGACCTGGATGCTCCCACGAGGGCTCGGATCGGTGGCAAATCTGACACAACGGCCGGCACGCCAGCGGCCAGGAACTCGAAGAGCTTGCGGGGAAGGTTGACATGGTACTTCTGCTCATCGGGCAGCGGGATGAAGCCCACGCGAGCGCCTGCGACGAGTTGGGGCATCAGGGTGAACGGGAGATTGAAGTGCAAGGTGAAATGGTCCCTCACACCTGCTGCTCGTAGGCGGCGCTCCAGGTCCTCCTGCTCTGCCAGGTCCGCGTCCCGAACCGCGAGGCACCATCGAACGGACAGGCCGCGCTCGGACAGGCGACGTGCAGCTTCGATGATGTGGTCGCGGTAGTAGCTGTGAAGGGTGCCGTGGTACATGACGTCAATGGCGGGTGCCTTCGGCTGATCGCCACTGGCCGCGGCCAGCTCACGCCGCGGGAAGTTGTAGACGACGCTGAGTTCGGAGGCGCAGGAGCGGAATCGGGCCGCGGTACCCTCATCGGCCGTTGACACGGCGTCGAGTCGCGACGCCAGCGCTGGCTCGACCCAGGCCACCGTCCGGGCGAGCACCGGGCGCGCCCAGGGCGGCACCCACTCCTTGATGAGCATGTACGCCGAGTAGTCCTCGTTGCTGTCGTACGTCACGGGCACGCGAAGCAAGAAGCGAGCGAGGACCGCCCATGGGAGGAGGTCAAGGCAGTTCACCTGGATCAGCCCCGGTCGCATCCGGGCAAGCCGCCAAAGGATCCGCGGCCCCGACACCATGCGGGAGAATCGTCCCCCGTGGCGTGGGAGTTCGACGACGGGAACGGGACCCGCCGGGTGCTCACCCAAGTGGGGTTGGGCCATCGCCACCACCGGGAGACCAGCCTCAGCCAGGGCGCACGCCATCAGGTAGTAGTGGCGTGGGTGGTAGGGCGCGGGGCTCGACGTGACGAACACGATCGGGCGAACGACGTTCCGGCGGGCCGATCGCCTCGCCACGGCTACTGCGCCTCGGAAACGCTTGACCACATTCCGTCG
>JAYTQG010000266.1:0-58706 GCA_043746815.1 Thermoleophilia bacterium
TTGACCACGAAGGCGATGATGTACACCTGGGCCGCGGCGAATAGATACAGCCCGAGTCCAATGCCGATGACGGCAAGAAACGCGAGGGCAAACTTGGCGGGCTGGTTCTTGGCGATGTTCACGGGCGGGATCCTATCGGCGTGCCCGGCGGCCCGCCCAGGGGCATTCGTCAGAGCCGCTTGGTCAGGATGTAGGTCGTGACGAAGAACAGGACACTGAAGACCACCGTCAGGCGGTCCAGGTTTCGCTCGACGACGGCGGTCGAGCCACCGTGGGAGCCACCCGATCCACCGACGCCAAAGGCGCCGGAAAGCCCGGCGTCGCGGCCGCTGTGCAAGAGCACGAGGAAGATGACGACGGCCGCGATGAGGGCGTGCAGAGTGATGAAAATGGCGTTGATCACGGGCGGGAAGGTATCAGGCGGCTGGCTGGCTAGTCGTTTGGGAAGTGACAGGCGACCGCGTGGTCCCCTTCTGTCGTCAGGACGGGCGCCTCGGTGACGCAACGCTCCTGCCGCTTCGGGCAGCGGGGATGAAAGTGACAGCCACTCGGCGGGTTCGCCGGATTCGGGACGTCACCGCCGATGACAATCCGTGACCGCTTGCGCTCGGCGACCGGATCCGGAATCGGAATCGCCGAGAGAAGCGCCTCGGTGTAGGGGTGGCGCGGATGCGCGTACAGCTCGTCGTTGCCGGCGATCTCAACGATTTTGCCGAGGTACATCACCGCAACGCGGTCGGAGATATGACGGACCACCGACAGGTCATGGGCGACGAACAGGTACGTCAGTCCGAGGCGATCCTGGAGATCGGACAGGAGGTTGAGCACCTGCGCTTGGATCGAGACGTCGAGCGCCGAGACCGGCTCGTCGCAGATGACGAGCTTGGGTTCCAGGGCGATGGCGCGCGCGATGCCAATGCGCTGGCGCTGCCCGCCAGAGAACTCATGCGGGTAGCGGTTGTAGTGCTCGGGGTTCAGCCCCACGGTCGCGAGCAGCTCGCGCACCCGTTCACGGCGCTCGGCGCGCGCGCCCCCTTCGCTGCTCACGATGAGTGGCTCAGCGACGATGTTGCCGACGGTCATCCGCGGGTTTAGCGATGCGTACGGGTCCTGAAAGACGATCTGCATCTCGCGGCGCAGCGCGCGCATCGTGTCGCGGTTGGCGCCGAGGACGTCGTTTCCGTCGAAGCGCACTTCGCCTGAGGTGGCGTCTAACAGGCGCAGAACCACGCGCGCAGTGGTGGACTTGCCGCAGCCGGACTCCCCGACCAGTCCGAGCGTCTCGCCTGCGTTGACGTCGAAGCTCACGCCGTCCACGGCTCGGACGGCGCCCGTCGTGCGTTGCAGGAGTCCTGTCCGGATTGGGAAGTGCTTGACGAGGTCCCGAACCTCGAGGAGCGGGCTCACGCGGCAGGTACCGCGAGCCGTTCGACCAGGGCTTCATCCACGCGCAGACAGGATGCCCGGTGGCCCTCGCCAACCTCGCACAGGCTCGGCCGTTCGTTGGCACACACCTCACCGGCAGACGGGCACCGTGGCCGGAACGAGCATCCCGATGGCAGCGCGATCAACGAGGGTGGGTTGCCCGGAATCGGAGTCAACGGTGCGTGCCGGTCGCCATCGAGGCGTGGAATCGAATCCAGCAGGCCCCAGGTGTAAGGGTGCCGCGGCGCGCCAAACAGGGTGTCGGTATCGGACTCTTCCACGATTCGCCCGGCGTACATCACCGCAACTCGGTCGGCCATACGGGCGACAACACCCAGGTCGTGGGTAATCATGATGATCCCCGCTCCGACCTCGCCCTGCAGTCGTTGCAGCAGCTCCAGAATCTGCGCCTGGATCGTCACGTCCAGAGCGGTCGTCGGCTCGTCGGCAATGAGCAGTGCGGGGTCGCAGGCAAGGGCGATGGCGATCATGATGCGCTGGCGCTGGCCGCCGGAGAACTGGTGGGGATGATCGGCGAGGCGGCGCTCGCCGTCACCGATACCCACGAGCGACAACAACTCGGCCGCGCGCGCTCCCGCGGCCCGCTTACCGAGTTTTGCGTGCAGCCGAAGGGGCTCGGTGATCTGACGGCCGATCGTGAAGACAGGGTTGAGCGCGGTCATCGGGTCCTGGAAGATCATCGCGATGTCGTTCCCGCGGATCCGACGCATCTCCTCGGGTTCCAGCGTCAGGAGTTCGCGTCCGCGCAGGCGCACCGATCCGGCGGTCCGAGCCGGGGGACTCGGAAGGAGGCGCATCAGTGAGAGTGCCGTAACGCTCTTCCCTGAGCCAGACTCCCCCACAATGGCGAGCGTTTCGCCAGCCGCGACGCGCAAGCTGATCCCGTCAACAGCCCGCACGACGCCATCGGCGGTCGGAAAACTGACCGTGAGGTCATCGACTTCGAGAAGTCTTGGTGCTGCCATGACGTCGGATTGAAGCACTACCGAGCACCGTCCGCCGTCAACCCGGGTGCGGCGCCGGAGGCTTCCCCCTCTTGAATGCCCGCTTTTGTTTGGGCCGACTCGCGTGCGAGCAGTTCAACGTAGCGTCCCCCTGCCTCCAGCAACTGTTCGTGAGTGCCAACCTCAGCCACGCGCCCGCGATCCAACACGACGATCTGATCCGCGTTTCGAACTGTGGACAGGCGGTGGGCGATCGCAATCGTCGTCCGGCCGGCTGCGAGTGTCTCAATCGCCTCCTGGACCAGGCGCTCGGTCTGATTGTCAAGGGCCGACGTCGCCTCGTCCAGGACCAAGATCGGGGGATTGCGAAGAATGGTTCGGGCAATGGCTATGCGTTGCTTCTCACCTCCCGAGAAGCGGTATCCGCGCTCGCCAACCACCGTGTCGTAGCCCTCGGGTAGGGTCGAAATGAGGTCGTCGATTTGCGCCGC
This sequence comes from Thermoleophilia bacterium, assembly GCA_043746815.1. Taxonomy (GTDB): domain Bacteria; phylum Actinomycetota; class Thermoleophilia; order Miltoncostaeales; family Miltoncostaeaceae; genus JAYTQG01. The sequence goes on from JAYTQG010000266.1 coordinate 2,882, forward strand.
GGCGGCGGCTCTTTCGATCTCCTCGTCGGTTGCGTCGGGGCGGGCGAACCGGAGGTTGTCTCGGATCGTTGCGTGGAGGAGATATGTCTCCTGTGACACCACACCGACCGCGGCGACGAGGGCCTCGAACGTCAGCTGACGGACGTCGGTCCCGTCAATACTGATCCGCCCAGCGGTTGGATCGTAGAGTCGAGCCACCAAATAGGCGCAGGTCGTCTTTCCGGAGCCGGTCTCCCCGACCAATGCAGTGGTCGAACCCGCTGGGACGGTGAACGACACGCCGGTCAGCGTCGACAGACCACCTTCATAGCAGAAGTCCACCTCCGTAAACGCCACATCGCCCGCAACTTGCTTCAGCGTATCGGTGCCCTCGACGATATCGACTGGCTGATCGAGGTACTCAAAAATTCGATCAAAGAGCGCAAGCGATGTCTGCACCTCAATCTGGACGCCAAGCAGCCGGTCGACAGGAAAGAACAGCTCAACCTGGAGGGTGGTAAACGCCACGAGCGTCCCGACGGTGATCCCCGTGTCGCCGCGCGAGAGCGACCAACCGGCAAACCAATAGACCAGCGCGGGCATGATCGCGAAGGTCATCTGAATCGACGACATCATCCAGCGACCGCTCATACGACTACGGACCTCGAGATCCGCCAGGCGCTTGGACTCACCCGCGAATCGCTCTGCGAGGTCCGCGGAGCGTCCCATCGTCTTTCCCAGCAGGATCCCTGAGATCGAAAGCGACTCCTGGACAATCGATGAGACCTCAGCCAGTGAGATCTGACGCTCCGCGGTTATCTTGCGCCGCTGGGTTCCGACGCGCCGAGTCAGCCAGACAAACAGGGGCAGCAACCCGAGGGCGAACACGGCGAGCTCGGTATCGAGCAAGAACATCGCTGTGGTCGTGGCGACGACCCGCGTTGCGCTCGCGAGCGCAGAGGTCGCCGTGGTTGCTAGGACGCTGTCAATACCGCCGATGTCGTTCGCGATCCGGCTTTGGACATCGCCGGTTCGTGTCCGCGTGAAAAACGCAAGGGACAGCCGTTGGAGGTGGCGGTAGACAGACGACCTCAAATCATGCATCACGCCCTGGCCGACTCTGTTCGAAATCAGCGACTGCCAAACACTGATCACGCCGTCCGCAACGGCGATTGCGACCATACCCGCTACCAACATCGCCAAGAGATCCATCCGCCGATTGGGGATCGCGTTGTCGAGAACTTGGCGCAACAGAAAAGGGCTTGCCGCGGTCAGAAGGGCCGCGAACACGACGAGACAACAGACGCTAGTGAGCTGCCGACGATAGGGTCCGAAAAGCGCAGCGATCCGCCGAAAGTTGGATTCTGAAGGCCCCTTGACTGGCGGTGACCAGTTGCGATGGGGCTTGCGATTCGACCCTTGAGCGCCGGTTAACATTCCCTGGGTCAGTTCCAACAGCATTTCGTCACCGACCAACGCCAGCGACGAGTCGTCTGCCTTCGCCCAATTGCTGTCCGCCGGCGTCTGCTGGCGTCCGCTCCCAAGCGAGCCCTAACCGCGACACCTCGAAAGGGTTCCTGGTCAGCAATGCTGCCCACTTCCGAGCCCGGAACGGGCGCACCCGAAGTCGACGCGCAGAAGTCGACGCACCTGACATCAAGAAGTTCTCGGTCAGCCATGATCCGGATTCAAGCAGGAGAGGGAGATGTTCAGCCAAGACCTCGGTCTTGGCCGTCAACCCCAAGTCGACTAGTCTTCCCTTCCAGCGCGCAGTTTGCGCACTTTTGTTGGCCATCCCGGTCAAGTCGGGACACAAACAGCCGATGTCTGTCCCGGCACGTCAATGATGAATCAAGGGGGAACCCCGATGGCGCACTCGCGTCGACGCCGCAGTATCGCGATCACCGTACCCGCCGCACTCCTCGGAGCCGTGGCCATGGCGGGAAGCGCCATCGCAGTTTCAGGCAACCAGGTCATCATCGGCGAGGACCAAGACCTCCCGACGCTTAACTCAATCGCCTTCGGCGGAAACCAGGCATCGGTGAACCGCATCACCTGCCCGATCCAGTGCGAGAACCTGCTTGGGCTGAGCAACAAGTTTCAATACACCGCAGTGCTCGCGACTCGCGTTCCGTCGGGCAAGGACATCACGGTCAGCCCGAAGTTCACGGTGACCTTCCACATTCGCCCCGACGCGAAGTGGTCCGATGGGCAACCGGTGACGAGCAAAGACGTGAAGTTCACGTGGCAGAAGCAGCTCGACAAGAAGTTCAAGGTCGCTTCCCGTTCGGGTTGGGAAGAGATCACCGACATCAAGACTCCTGACGCAAAGACGGCGACGCTCGTCTTCAAGCGGGTCTTTGTGCCTTGGCGGGACATCTTCAACCCCTCCGGTGGGGCCCGCTTGCTTCCCGAGCACATCTTGAAGGGCAAGGACCTGAATACGGTCTGGACGAACCCGGACCCGAAAGTGTTCATCGGGACCGGCCCGTTCCTCCTCAAGCAATACATCAAGGGCCAGCGGGTCATCCTTGAACGCAACAAGAACTACTGGAACAAGAAGGCGCAGCCGAAAATCGACACGATCGTCGACCAAATTTTGAAGACGACGACCAGCCAAGCCGTCCAGCTGAAGTCCAAGGAAGTCAACTTCATCGAGTCCGGGGCCTTCGGCCAAGCGCTCCTTGATCTGAAGAGCATTAAGAACGTGAAAGTCGACTCGGTACCCAGCCTCACGTGGGAGCACCTGGCATTCAACTTTTCCGACCCGGTGGTCGGGGACGTCCACGTGCGCCGCGCGATCTCCTATGCGCTGAACCCAGCCGAGATCATCAAGACCTCGACCCTGGGCACGACGAGGCCGCTGTTCAGCTTCCTGATCCCGGAACAGGCGCCGTTCTACAAGCCGTCATGGAATCGGTACAAGCCGGACCCCGCAAAGGTCGACTCCGAGCTGAAGGCGGCCGGATACGCGAAGAACAATGGCTTCTACGAGAAGAACGGCCAGCCGCTGACAATTACGTTCACGACGATTGCTGGCAACAAGACACGAGAGACCAACTTCCAGCTCATCAAGGCTCAGCTTGAGGCAAACGGCATCAAGTTCGGCGACCCGGTCTTCTCGCCCCCAGACGTCCTCTTTGGACCAACCGGTCCGCTGAACACGGGGACGTACCAGGTTGCAGAGTTTGCCTTCCAGGGCAGCAGCGATCCGAGTCCGACCCAGCTCTTTGGCTCGGCGTACATCCCAACGGCGGCCAGCCCGTCCGGCCAAAACGTCTACCACATCAACGACCCCAACCTGGACAAGTTGCTCGCGGCCCAGGACAAGGAGATCAGTGTGGCGAAGCGGGTCGTGCTTGAGCAGAAGATTCAGGATCTGATGGCTGACCGGGACTACGTATTTCCGCTCTACCAGCGCCCGCAGGTTGACGCGTACGCATCGAATTTGAACGGGGCCGTCAACAACCCGTCGCAGATTGGTGGTACGGACGGAGCGCAAAACTGGTTCTACACGGGCGGCAAAGCCATCCGCTAGCGACGTCGAGCGCGTTTGGGTGCGGATCAGGATGATCCGCACCCAAACGGCCGGAGGCTCCTTCTGTGCTGACATACATCGCCCGCCGGTTCGCCGTCGCGATCCCCACGCTGCTCGCGATCAGCTTCATCATGTTCGCGATCCTCTATCGGGCTGGCGATCCCCTTCAATCGTTGGGCGACATCCGAAAGCTTGATCGAGCGACCTACCAGTCGATCATCGCGGAAAACCACCTCAACGAGCCCCTCTTGGGCCAGTACTGGTACTGGCTCTCGGATGTCTTCCACGGGAACCTCGGGCGCTCGTTTAGGCCGACCGGCGGGCCCGTCTGGGACGAACTCACCCGGCGACTTCCCAAGAGCCTCGAGCTGTTGGGCACCTCACTCGTCGTGACGGTGCTGATCGCGATCCCGTTGGGCGTGATTGGAGCGACTCGTCGCAATTCGACGATCGACAACGTAACGACCGGCATCTCCTACCTTGGCTTTGCGACACCCGCGTTCTTCGTTGGTGTCCTGCTTCAGATCTCGATGCTGAAGGTTCAGGACTCTGGCTGGGGAGTGCTTCTCCTGATCGTCGGCCTTGCGACCTTGCCCCTTTCGTTTCGGTCGCTTTCGCGCGGCCGCGGCATCCTCACTGCATGTCTATCTTGCGCCCTCGCAGCCGTCGGGGCGGTGACCCTATCGGCTCATCAGGGTGACCTGCTCCTCTATACCGCGCAGCTCACTTCAGCGGACAACAATTCGCTGCTGACCTTGGATCACCTTCGCCATTTGGTGCTGCCGGTTATCACCCTCTCCGTGATTTCGATCGCGAGTTGGAGCCGCTATCTGCGGGCGTCGATGTCGAACACGCTGAGCCAGGACTATCTGCGGACAGCGCGCGCGAAGGGTGTACCCGAACGTTCGGTGATCTACTCGCACGGACTCCGTAACGCGCTGATCCCCCTGATCACGATCGCCGCACTCGATGCTGCGGCACTCTTTTCTGGCGCGGTGCTCACCGAAACCGTCTTCGCATGGGACGGCGTTGGCGGCTGGCTTGTCGAGTCCGTGCGAAACCATGACATCCCGCCAGCCATGGCCATCATCATGCTCGGAGCGCTCATGGTCATCATCTTCAACTTGGTCGCGGATGTCTGCTACGCGATTGCCGACCCGAGGATCCGTCTCGGATGACAGGCACGGCCGTCACGCCTGAACTGCTGGACCCGACGGACTTGTCGGGCACACCGACCGGAATCGTCGGTCGTACTCAGTTCCAGATCTTTTGGAACGCACTCAAACAGCACCGCCTGGGAATCGCGGCGGCGGTGATTCTGGTCGTGATTGCGCTTGCCTGCATTTTCGTCCCAATCTTCTCGCCATATCACTTCAACACCCCGAACCCTGGACACGAGCGCGAGACACCCGGGTGGCACCATTTGTTCGGCACCGGCGACGTCGGGGAAGACCTCTTAGTCGGCGTTCTCTATGGCGGACGAACATCACTGGTCGTCGGGCTCGGCGTGGCGGCGGTCTCGACCATGCTTGGCGCCCTCCTCGGGGCGTTGGCGGGGTACTTTGGCGGATGGGTCGACGCGACGATATCTCGGATTACGGAGGTCTTCCTGACCGCCCCGCAACTCGCCGTCCTGATCGCTGTGGCCGCGGTCGTTCAGGGTTCGCTCACCCTCACCCTGATTATCGTCGTGATCGGAGCCCTCTCCTGGATGAACATCACACGCCTAATCCGCGCCGAATTCTTAGCACTCAAGGAGCGCGACTTCGTCGCCTCAGCGCGGGCGATGGGTGCCTCGCACTGGCGGATCATGTGGCGTCACCTGCTACCGAACTCTGTCTCTGTGCTCGTGGTCTCGGCCACGCTCACCGTGGGTACCGCGATTTTGACGGAATCGGCACTTTCGTTCCTCGGCATTGGCCTGAGCTACCTGAACAACCCCACGTGGGGCAACCTCCTCGATCGAGCCCAGGATGGTGTTCTCAGCGGAATCTGGTGGCCGATCGTGTTTCCAGGGGCCGGGATTATTTTGACCGTTCTTTGTATCAACTGGGTGGGTGACGCCCTGAGCGACGCGCTCGATCCGCACAGCACGAGTGATGCCCATTCGGACTGAGGGACGCATCCTCGACTCAGCTCGCGGTTCGTAACTCGATGGCAGAGACGGGCCCTGTAAGCTCGCCAGGTCGCTCGAACAAGTCGAGCGGCGCTCAAGGCAGGCCAACTCGACAATGACTTGGCGCGTGCCGTGTGACCTAGGGCTTTTTAGCCGCCCGGAGGACTGCGATGAGCCATATCGGACGCGCCGTGCCGCTCCTTATGGGTTCCTGGTTGATCCTCGCCGCCTACTTGAAACTGGCAAGCGCAGGTGATTTCGTTGCCACGCTTGCCAGCCTCGGTTTGCGTTTTCCGCGAACCGCGGCAGGCTCGGCGATCGGCATTGAGTTCGGAGTGGGCGCCGTGGAAACCATCCAACCTACGAGCATGCTCGCTCTCCTGCTGGTTACTGCTGCCTTCGTGTCGTTCGCGGCCGCGGGTTTCCAGGCAATGCGACGTGACCTGGCCGTTCGGTGCACTTGTTTCGGGGCACTCGGCCGCGCTCAAACCCTCGGCCGACTCCAAATTTTGCAGGCCCCACCCGCCATAGCGCTCGCGCTTTTCGCCAATGCCAGAGGAGTCGGAACAGGGGCCTGGTCCGCACTTTCAATCTGTGGAGTCCTTGCGACGTGCGCTGCCTTTCTGACCTTGGGTCCGTCGATATCGACGATCCGGGCAGCCCGCGTCCAAAGGGCTTCGCTCGAAACAGTGGCCCCCGACTTCGGCGGAGTTAGTCTCCGACAGCTACGGGACGTCCGAGTCCGGCGGTGAGCGACCGTCACTTCCTTCTTGTCGCGGTTCCGGTTGTGCTCGGGGCGGCGTTGCTCGTCGCTCTGACCGGCGCCGTCGCTGAAGCATTCCGACAACTCCGCCAAATCAGGTCATGGATGTCGCTAGATGATATGCCGACGCCGCTAGCGCTCGCGACCGTCGGCTTGCCTACGGACGCCGTTGGTCTGGATCGGATCCCCCGGACAGAACCCGACGTGATCGCCGTCTTTCTCTCCGCGTCGTGCACCATATGCCGGGTTGTCGCAGATGCCTTCCAAGGCGGCTCGCCGCAACGGGTCTGGTTCGTGATCGAAGACACGGCTGCCGCTCGCCATGTGTACTCGGGGCTCGCGCAAGCTAGCCGTGACCGCGTTATCTGGGACGCTGGGAGAACCATTGCAACGACCACTGGGATCGACATCACACCGAGCCTTGTCGGGATACAATTTGGAATCATCAGTCGCGCGTTCGGGGTGTCGTCGGCACGGCAGGTCCTGATAATGATTCCCACTGTGACCCCTGCCGCGCACAACGACGCGACAATGGCGGAGCGCAGAGCCCTCAGAAAATAGGGCCGAAGGCGACTCAGACGAAGTGCCTGAGGAGTAGAGACCCCCCTCACCGTGTTTGGGGACGTCGGTTCTGCGTCTGGGGAGGCAGATGACCGCGGCGTTGTGGCGTTTCCCGCCTTCGCGGTCCTCCACGCCATGCTCACCACCCGAACTCCCTGCCACGAGACCCCTTGACAAACCGATAGGGATACCTCCCAGGGCTGCCGGACTTTTGACACCGAACAGGCGTCGGCGCGGGTGATGTTCTTGCGACCCGGTTCGGGGTCTCTGAACAAACGGCATCCAGGTAGCTGGCCAGCATCGCTGCATCCAACGCCGCCCGGCCTGCGGTGGGTGATGAGGAACGACAGCTTCGGGTGATTCCGACCTCTCTTTCGCGGACACCTGCGGTGGGGTAGGCGTCGGAAACCCCGGGTTAGCGACAAGCCCTTCCGGCGGTCGTCGTGAGGAAGGCCTCACGATCCCAGCACGAGGTCGAAGAATCGCCTCGCTCGAGTTGGCACGCACGTGGGCGCGATGTGCCCGATCCGACGATACGCGTATCGGCCGTCGATTTGCGATATGCGGCGGCTGATAGTCGCGCCTTGAAGATGCTGGTCGTGATCAATGAATCCACCCAAAAACTACCCTGCGATCGCGGTCGGGCGTTCCATCGACGCCCAAGGGGTCGTCGCGCTCCTTGCGCGCCTCAGCGTCGGTCGGGCTGGGCCCAGCCTAAATACGATTTGTACAACCGCCACGGGGTGCGTCGCCCTCACCGTGGCCGATCAGTGTCGCCTCGACCGGGTTGCCACGGTGTTCATCGCCCCGTGCCCGCCTTGGCAAATGCGCGGACCAGTGTCGTCTAACGGTGATCGAAGGCCGGAGTCGACTACAACACGAACAAGTCCCCACATCTCCCACGAAGACCTCTCACCGTCCAGGTTCACCGAGGCATGGCGCAGAATCACACCGATGAGAGGCCAGCGCCCCGCGGGCCATCTGCCAGCGGTTATCGTCCCTTGGCTGTGCGCATATCGTTGACCTTGGCGGATTTCGGTTTGACCCATCCCCGGAAGCCGTGATAGTACTCATCGTGGGTCGCCCAGTTGAATCTGTCTGTCAGATCGAATTGGTGCGGCTCTTGCAGCAACTTGTAGGGCCAGATCCGGTTCTGCAGGTTCACAAGTCAACGTCTGGAGGATGCAATGCCGACTCTCGAGGTAACCCGCGCATGGAAGGACGATGTCTACGTTCACTCACTTGAACCCGACCAGAGGGAGCTGCTTCCGGAGTCGCCAGTGGGTGGGATCGACCTTTCCGGACTCGAACAGATCTCAGTGCTAGCCATCACCGGTCAGGACTGCACTTGCGGAGGTTGTCGCAGCTACTTCTCAAAGCGCCCCTGCTGCTGCTGAGCGAAGACCAGCTGACAATCTAGTCTGGATGGGCAAAGACCTAGCCGAACTCGTGTCTCGCGTCGCGACGCCTTTGCCCATTCTTGCCTGAAGTCCATCAGGTCGCTGTGTGTCGCAAAGAATTCCAGCGGCCGGTCCCACCAACTGATTCGATTTCCTACAGGGGGTTTGAGTTACTTGCTCGCGGCAGCTAGCTTGGCCGAGAGGGCCGCGATTCTTGAGGCGGGCGAGGGACGTCATGACCCTAAACTGGCGGCAGATCGCGGCTCGCGGTGGCGGGCGGACGGGCCCATGGCCGATGAGGCTACCTTCCTTAGACGCCTTCGGCATTCCAAACTAACTCTCTCGCAGTTCGAGAGAATCTTGGGGACCCCCGACGCCCACCTTGAGCAACAGACGGGTGCTTCACCAGAGTGGATTCGGCGGTTTCTGGAAGTCTTCGCCGACCGAGATCCCGCCGACGAGGAAGATCCTTCGCGGCCCGCCTCGGACGAAGAGGTTGCTGCAAGCGCAATGCTGCGACCGCTGCTTCCACTGGTCCGACGCAGTACCGACTCCGTGCGAGCAGTGGCTACGGAAATTCTTCAGAAGTACCTCGACGTACCAATCGACGAGACCACAATTGTTGAGATCGTGCTCGACAACCTCCCCGACCGGCTCGTCCGAGTTATGTTCGAGCGGACATACGTTCTCGAATTGGCATCGGCGCGGCTCGAAGGGCGCCTGAACGGGGCAGACGCCCACGCGCGTTTTGATGATTTTTCTAAGAGTGTTTCGCAGCCGAGTGGTTCCCGGCGGTTCTTCCGAGAGTACCCGGTCCTAGCCCGGCAGTTGCTCCGACGCATCGACGATTGGGAATTTCAAGCAGGCCATTTTCTCGAAGCGCTCGCGGGGGATTGGAGTGACCTACGGGCAGCGTTCTTTGCCAAAGGGGATCCGGGGCGCCTCATTCACCTTGAATCAGAGGCGGGCGATCGACACAGACATGGCAAGGCAGTAATGATCCTGACCTTCGAGTCTGGCGCCCGTCTCGTTTACAAGCCGAAGTCGGTCGCCATCGACAAGCATATGCAGGATGTCCTTGGTTGGCTTGGAGACCGAACCGGGCTCAATTTCCAGACGACCCGCGTTCTGGATCGAGGGACTCACGGTTGGGTCGAATTTGTCGAACGTCGAGACTGCGCGTCAAAGGAAGACGTGGAACGCTTTTACCAAAGGCTCGGCGGTCTCCTCGGCCTGCTTCACACAATGAACGCCGTCGACTTTCATCAAGAGAACATTGTCGCTTCCGGGGATCAGCCCATTCTCATTGACCTCGAGTCCGTGCTTCAGCCTCGCATCCAGCGGTCCGTGCCAGAGAGCATTTCCGCGGCTGCAGACGACATCGCGGAGTCCGTCCTGCGAGTAGGTGTGCTGCCTCAACGTATTTTCACCCACGACGGTTACGCCGGTTTTCAGGCGGGCGGACTTGCTCCCATGGGCGGGCAGTTGTCGACCGAAAAGGTCCCGAAATGGTGTGAACCAGCGACGGACGTCATGACCATCATTCGTGAACGCATTACCCTAGGTGAGAGTCACAACGAACCACGGTTGCTCGGCGAGCAAGTTCAGAGCATCCGGTACGCGCCTGCCTTAGAAGAAGGATTTCGAGCCACCTACACGGTACTCATGGAGTCTCGGGTCGCACTCCTGTCTCCAGGGGGACTACTCGCTCAGTGCGCGACCGACGAGATACGTGTGATCCCGAGGCCGACATACTTTTACGGCCTGATCTCGTACGAGAGTTTTCACCCTACCGTGCTTCGAAACGGGCTTGATCGCGACAGGCACTTGGACTGGCTCTGGCTAGGTGTCAGTCGGGATCCTTGGCTTGAGCGTCTCGTGTCGAGTGAGCGGCGCGCCATTGATCGAATGGATATCCCCCTGTTCACCACGCGCCCCGACTCTCTTGAACTCTGTGGCGAAGAAGATGAGCGGATTCAGGGGTGCATCGTTCAGTCGGGTATGGCATACCTGTCCGATCGTCTTGAACAGCTGTCGCCAGGTGACTTGGAGCGTCAGTGCTGGTATCTGCGCGCTGCGATGGCCACGCTCTCCGGACGGCGCTCGGTTCAGGGCGTGGGTCGGTACTCGCTCCCAAGGTCGGCTGACCCGGTCGAGTCCAAGGACCTCCTCGCTGAGGCATTGAAGATCGCAGATAGGCTCGCCGAATCTTCCTTTCGAAGCTACGGCAAGGCCACCTGGGTAGGCCTAGCTGCCGTCGGAGACGAGGAGTTCACTCTGGCGCCATCGGGGGCAGGTCTATATGGAGGAAATTTGGGAATTGCGATGTTCCTTTCTCAAGTCAGTTCGATCGCGGGCACTGAGCGTCACGCGTCCCTTGCTCGTGAGGCTGTAGAAGGCGCCCGCGAAATACTCCGAACTGACGTCGACGCGGTTTCCCAGATTGGAGCGTTCGAAGGATGGGGTGGCGTCGTGTACGCGTTCACCCACCTGGCCACGTCGCTCGGGGAAGCTGAGTTGCTCGACTCTGCTGAGGAGGCCCTCCGCAGGCTCGTCAAGCGCATTCCTGACGATGAGGCTAAGGACGTCGTCGGGGGCTCGGCCGGAGCAATTCTCGCCCTTCGCGCACTTCATTCCGTTCGGCCCTCGTCGGACTGCCTGCATGCGATGATCGCGTGCGGTGACCGCCTCTGCGCTACCGCGGAGGAACAGGAAATCGGGGTCGCCTGGAACGCGGGTGACCAGTGGCTAAGGCCCACTTCGGGCCTCTCCCATGGGACTAGCGGGATCGCTTGGTCGCTCCTGGAACTCGCCCGGATAGTCGGCGACGATCGCTACCAGCGGGTCGCGCTGGAAGCGCTCAGATACGAACACTCCCTCTACTCATCGGAGCGGAAAAACTGGGCGATCATGGATCGCGTCGACGGATACCGGGAGCGCGCCGTTAGCGATGGTGACCGTTCGTTCATGACCACGTGGTGCCATGGCGCCCCGGGTGTCGCGCTTGCCTTGACTCTCGGCCTTCGTTCCTCGTTCTCGGACATGGACAGATCGCTCATGGAGGCAGCCCTTATGACCACTCTGGACGAGGGCTTTGGAACTGGCCACAGCCTTTGCCACGGAGATCTCGGCAACCTGGAGATATTGACGATGGTGGCATCGCTGTTGAATGACGACCACTGGTCATATGAGGCGGCCGAACTCGCACCGCGGATCGTTAGATCCATTCTGGAACACGGACCGATCTGCGGGAACGCTCTTGGAGTCGAATCCCCGGGTCTAATGAGCGGCCTTGCAGGTATTGGCTACGGCTTGCTCCGACTTGGTTTTCCGGCAATTGTTCCCTCCGTGCTGGCTCTAGAATCGCCGCGGGTTCGCGTGTCCGCAACCTAATCGCTTCACTGGATCGACAGAGACGCCCGAGGTCCGAACGGTGCTTGTACCCGCTGTCCTCATTCTGGAATAGCCGGCACATCTCTTCAGCCGCCAACGCATGTTTGGGCAGAAGCGAGTAGGTCCGGGTTGGCCGCCCCTTTCGGATTGACGCTGGTGTGTCTCGTGTCACCGAGGTGTTCCTCACCGCTCCGCAGCTCGCAGTGCTGATCGCCGATTGCCGCCGTCGTCCAGGGTTCCCTCTCGTTGTGGATCATCATCGCGGTGATCGCCTCCCTGTCTTGGATGCAGGTTGCCCGCCTCGTCCGGGCGGAGTTGCTCGCGCTCAAAGAGCGCGACTTCGTGTCGGCGGCGCGCGCGATGGGGGCCTCCAACTGGCGCATCATGTGGCGGCACCTCCTGCCGAATTCGATCTCGGTGCTGATCGTTTCCGCGACGCTGACGGTTGGCTCGGCGATCTTGACCGAGTCGGCATTGTCCTTCCTTGGCCTGGGACTGAGCTACCTGAACAACCCGACGTGGGGCAACCTCCTCGAACGCGCCCAGGATGGCGCTACAAGCGGCATTTGGTGGCAGATCCTCTTCCCCGGCCTCGGCGTCATCTTGACGGTGCTCTGCATCAACTGGGTCGGCGACGCACTCAGTGACGCGTTGGACCCATACGGCACAAGCGTCACCCAGTCGGAGTAGGACCCGACGGCCACTCAGGTGACATACACATGCTAACGTATGTGCATGTTGAGTCACCGCCTCCAAGTTCTCCTCGACGAGGATCGACACGCTCGTATTTCTGACGAGGCAAAACGTCGCGGGGTTAGCGTCGCCCTTGTCGTCCGAGAGGCGATCGACCGTTCGTACCCATCCCACGCCTCGGCTCGCGGCGAAGCTCTCGCCGCGATTTTGGCCGCGGCACCGATGCCCGTGCCTGACCCAGACGACCTTCGGGTGGAGTTGGACGAGATTCGCGCGCGAACCAGGTGATCATTCTCGACACCTCCGTCTTGGTCTACTCCGTCGGCGAGGATCACCGCCTTCGCGAACCCTGTCGGGCCTTGCTCTCGGCGATCTCAACCGGTCTCGACGCAACGACGACGCCGGAAGTGGTCCAGGAGTTCCTCCACGTCCGTTCGCGGCGACGAAGTCGGAGCGACGCGACAACACTCGCCGAACACTTCGTCATGCTCCTCACCCCGTTGATCGTGATCGACGAACGGGCCCTTGCAGAAGGCATCGAAACCTTCCAGGCGAACGACCGACTGGGCGCCTTCGACGCAGTTCTCGCCTCAGTCGCGAGGCGCGCAGGTGCCTCGCTTGCGTCCGCAGACCGGGCCTTCGGGGCGGTTAGCGGCCTCAACTGGCTTGATCCCGCGCATCCGGACTTTCTCAGGGACGCCGCGAAGTAGACGCTCACGCTCTCCCAAAAAAAACAAGGTCATCCCGGGGCCACCCCGGACCTCCTCCCACGTTTCAGGGTAGCGACGAGAACCGTTACGGCGTTGGTGATCGGAGTGCCGACATCGTGCCACTCACCCCGGTTCGCTACGCGCCCCCGCGCCGGACGCGGAGGCGGATGGGACCCCGGCCGGTCGATGGGTCGACGACGTGGCCGCCCTGCGTGATCTCAATCGCGCCCGCTGCGACGAGGCGACGCGCGGCGGATCGACTTGGCTCCATCAGGGGGCGCCAGTCGTCACCACCAACGATCCGCGCCGCCTCGCTGGGGCAGATCGTCGCGCCGCCAGCGCGCTTCTCCAGCAGCTCCAAAATCGTTCGCTCCAGGCGTTGATCCAGGTCAGAGCCCTTGCCCTTGCGACACCGATCCGAGCAGTAGCGGACGTTCTGCCAGTCGCGTTCCCACTTTTTCCGCCAAACGATCCGACGCCCGCATGCCACGCAAATCTTCTCGGGCAGGTTCGCCCCCACCGTTACGCCTCGATGCCCGCCAGGGCATCCATGTGCCCGAACGCGAGCAGCAGGTCGCCAGGCGCCAGCCGCGTGGTCGGCGCCGGAGGCGAGAGCATCTCCCCTGACGGCCTTCGGACCGCAAGCGCAGTGATCTGCGACCCGCTGTCGCACGCTTCCCCGATCAGTCTTCCGTCAAGTGTCGAGCCAGCGGTGACCTGAATCTCTTCGATGCGTAGGTTCGCACCCATACGGGAGACGTCGAAGAAGTCGACGACCGAAGGGTGCAGCGCCAAGGCCGCCATGTGGCCCCCGGACAGGGCATAGGGCTGCACGACACGATCCGCACCGGCCCGCACAAGCTGAGGCTCGGATTCCGGACGTGATGCCCGCGCAACGATGCGCAACGACGGGTTCAGCACTCGGGCCGTGAGGGTGATGTAGACATTTACTGCGTCGGAGTCGACCGCGCAGACAAGACCCTTGGCCCGCAGAACCCCGGCCCGAATGAGGACTTGCTCCTCGCTGGGATCAGCCATCAGGTGTGGAAGTTCTTCGGCGCCGAGGATCTCGCGTAGCCGTTCGTCCGTCTCAAGGATGACGACGGGCTCACCTGCCGCGATCAGCTGGGCGGCGGCAGCGCGGCCGACACGTCCGTAGGCGCAGACGATGTGGTGGCCACTCAGCCGATCAATTTGACGTTGCATCCGCAGTCCTCTCAGGCGTCCGGAAAGTTCCTCGCCCACCACCAACTCGGTGATCGTACCGAGCATGGCGAACACCGCACCCAAGCCGACCAAGAGCACCACGACCGTGAAGATCTCGCCGCCCACGCCCAGGGGGTGAATGGTGCTGTAACCGACCGTCGAGAGCGTGATGACACTCATGAAAAACGCATCCCAGACGCTCCATCCTGGGATCAGCGAATACCCGATCGTTCCAAAGGCGATCGAGGCCGCCAGGAAGACGAGCGGTGTTCGGATCCGCGACGCGACGGTGCGCAGGATCTCCCAGCGACCGCCTCCGAGCCAGCGCTTGATCACCCCGGCGTCGGCGGTCCGCCCAACATGCCGGGCGGAAGCATTCCGGGCGGCAGGTCCGGCATTCCAGGTGGGATGCCCTGAACACCGGGCGAACCGGGAGGCGGGGGCGGTGCATCGGCGGGGACGTCGTCGCGCTGCGCGGTCTGGCTTCCACCGCCGGAGGCGCCGACCTGGTTGACGGGGCTAAACACGCCCACCCGGCCCACCGGACCGTCGGCCAGCTGCCCGATCGGGCTGCTCGACACTCCGCGCTCGGCAAGCTCCGACATCAGCGTCGGGAAGCGTTCAGCTGAGATCGCAATCAGCAGGCCACCGCTGGTCTGAGGGTCAAACATGATCGTCTGCGCGACCTCGGTGATCTGAGGCGAGAAGTCCACGCGCGTGCCAAATGCCTCACGGTTGCGCTCGGTACCACCCGGGACGTTGCCGGTCGCGATCAGATCGATGGCACCCGGAAGAAGAGGAATCCGGTCCACCCTCAGAATCGCCGCAACGCCGCTAGCCTCGACCAGTTCGAGGAGATGCCCGGCCAATCCGAAGCCCGTCACGTCCGTGGCACACGTGGCCCCGGCGGCGAGGGCGGCCTCACTGGCGGCAGCATTGGAGGTCAGCATCGAGGCCACCGCCCCGTCGATCGCGGCGGGTCCAGCGGTTCCGGCCTTGATTCCCGCCGAGACGGCGCCGGTGCCAAGGCCCTTCGTCAGAACGAGGCGGTCGCCCGCCTTCCCGTTCGCGTTCGTGAGGATTCGAGACGGGTCAACCGTTCCGATGGCGACCAGGCCGTACTTTGGCTCCGGGTCGTCGATCGTGTGTCCGCCGAGAACGGGGGCGCCAGCTGCGAGGGCAACCTCTGCCCCACCTCGCATGATCTCCGCGAGCACGTCCAGGTCGCCGTCTTTCGGGTATGCAGTGACGGCGAGCGTCAGTAGGGGCTTCGCGCCCATTGCGTAGAGATCAGAGAGCGCGTTCGTGGCAGCGATGGCGCCAAAGGTGGCGGGGTCGTCGACAATTGGTGTGAAGAAGTCGACGGTGGCCACCAGGGCAAGGTCATCCCGAAGTCGTACGACGGCGGCGTCGTCGCTCGTCGCGCCGCTGACCAAAATCGCGGGATCAATCGGAAGGGCGGGAAGCGCAGCGAGGACTTGGTTCAGTTGTTCCTTACCAAGTTTGCAGCCACAACCCGCACCGTGGGCCATTTGCGTCAGGGGCGTCGTCATGGACGGGAGATTCGCATACCGGCGCGTGGCCCGGCAGACTGAGCGTGTGCCGGGAACACCGATCAATGCGACGCAGTATCCGCACTGCTTTGTGTGCGGGGCCGATAACCCGTCCGGCCTTGGCCTTCACATCTTCCAAGACGAACTTGACGCCGTCGCCTCCTTCCGCCCTACGGCTGCCCATCAAGGGTATCCGGGGCGCCTCCACGGCGGGATCGTCGGCTTGCTGGTGGACGAGATGCTGGTCTACGCGGGTGCACCGCACGGCCTCGAGGGCATGACCGCCAAGGTGCGCTACTGGCTGCGCAAGCCAATCCCCTTCGACGTGGAACTCTCACTTCGCAGCCGCCTCATCCAGCAATCCGATCGTGGCTTTCGCGCGACGGTCGCAATTCACTTCCCCGATGGCACCCTCGCCGCCGACGGAGAAGGGATGTGTGTCCTGCGCACCCCACCCGCCATCGACCCTGGCGACGGGCAGACTGTGCCTTCAACGTTCAACCCCGGAGCCGATTCGTGACCGACCGCCTGATGCGCTTGGGGCACAGCCCTGATCCCGACGACGCCTTCATGTTCTATGCCCTGGCCAAGGACAAGATCGATCCCGGCGGATTCCGCTTCGAACACGTCCTGCGTGACATCGAAACGTTGAACCGGTGGGCAATGGAGGGGCGCTTGGAGATCACCGCGATCTCCGTCTATGCCTACTCGCAACTGTCGGACACGTATCGCCTCCTCCCCCATGGCGCGTCGATGGGCGAGCAGTACGGACCGATCGTCGTGGCCCGCGAGAACCTGGACCCGGCGACGCTCCCGTCGCTTCGCGTGGCAATCCCCGGCACGATGACGAGCGCCTTCCTGGAACTGCAGCTCGCGGTCGGGAAAATCATGGACCCGGTCATTGTGGAGTTCGACAAGATCCTCGACGTGGTCGAGTCCGGCGAGGTGGACGCGGGCCTCGTTATTCATGAGGGCCAGCTGACCTACCAGACCCAGGGCCTGGTCTCGATCCTGGACCTCGGCGTCTGGTGGCACGAGCTGACCGGCGGTCTGCCGCTGCCCCTCGGCGCGAACGCCGTGCGCCGCGATTTGGGCGAGGACGTCATGACACGCCTTTCACATGTCCTTCGCGAGAGCATTGCCTATGGTTTGGACCACCGGACAGACGCCTTGGCGTACGCCGCCGAATACGGCCGAGGCCTGGACGATCCACTCGCCGACAAGTTCGTCGGCATGTACGTGAACGAGCGGACCCTCGACTACGGCCCCGAGGGGCGCGAGGCGATCGCGGAGCTTCTTCGCCGAGGCGTCGAGGCGGGCCTTATCGATCACGCGGTGCCCGTTGACTTCGTCGAGGACTGAGGCCGATTGGCTGGCCGAGATCGACCGCTGGACGGAGCGCTTCCGCGACGTCCCAAACCCCCCGGAGCCGTTCGCCACTGCACTTGTCAGCGGCTGGACTCCGGAGGCGCGCGCAACGCTTGCGGCTGAGGCGGCGGCGGAAGCGCAGCGACAGGTCTCCTACGTCGGCCAAATCCGCTCGGCCGGAGTCGACCTCGTCCGCTTCGACATCAAGGGCGAATCCTGCGGGGCGTGCGAGAAGTACGCAGGTAAGGCCTACTCGCTGACCGGCGAGACGCCCGAGCTCCCTCCACCGCCACCGCTGCCGATCTGCCCGGCGTGTCGACACACGTTGAACCTACTGACGCCGTTTTTCATGCAGAGCCTGGGTATCGAGCTTGACGACCTGATCGCGGATCAGCAGCCCTTCGTCGACCAGTAGCCAACGATCTCCTCCGGCAGCGATAGATAGCCATTCGGCGGGCTCCCCGACCCCGAGCTTGTACATCGGGCGAAAGATCGGCGAGCGGACCACGCCTAGCCTGATTGAAGCGGGCAGGTCCCGATCAGCAACTCGACAAAGGAGCGCAAATGCGACTTCGACGCATCCCATGGCTGCTCGCGTGTGCAGCGCTTGCGCTGGCCCTTGCGCCGGTGCAGTTGTTCGCGGCAAAGCCGAGTGTGGACGACCAGATCACGGGGCTCACCGCACGGATCGACACCGTTTGGGTTGTCGTTGCTGCTGTCCTCGTTCTCTTCATGCAGGCCGGGTTCGCGATGTTGGAGATTGGCCTTTCGCGAATGAAGAACGCAGGTGCAGTCGCCGGCAAGATCATGATCAACCTGGCGATCGCCCTCTTGATGTTCTGGGTGATGGGCTTCGCACTCGCGTTCGGCGGCACCGCTAAGTTCGCGGGATCGGCCGGGTGGTTCACCGACCTCGGAACGACCTTTTCCCTGGTCAGTAACGCACCGATACAGGCGCAGTTCTTCTTCCAGGTGGTCTTCTGCGCGGTCTCGCTGGCAATCGTGTTCGGCACGATGCTCGACCGCACGAAGTTTGCGACCTACATGATCTTCGGCGTCGTGTTTGCGGGGGTCATCTACCCCATCGGAGCCCATTGGAGTTTCGGTGGCGGCTGGCTCGCCCAGCAGGGATTCATTGACTTCGCAGGCTCGACTGTCGTCCACCTTCAGGGCGCAATGGCAGCCGTCGCAGGCACGCTGCTTCTCGGTCCGCGCATCGGAAAGTTTGGCCGCGATGGCAAGGCGATTCCGATTCCGGGCCACTCAATTCCTCTTGCAATGCTTGGAGTCATCATCCTCTGGGTTGGCTGGATGGGCTTCAACCCGGGTTCATTCCTGGGCGCATTCATCGGTGACAACGGAGTGAGCTTCGCCGACGTCGCGCTCAACACGAACCTTGCCGCGGCGGCTGGCGTCATCGGCGCGCTGATCGTGGCGTACCTTCTCTTCAAGACGCTGGATGTCAGCCAAATGGGCAACGGTGCAATTGCCGGTCTGGTCGCGATTACCGCTCCCTGCGCCTTCGTTGAGCCGTGGGCCGCAATCCTCATCGGCTTCATCGCCGGTGCCGCCGTTCCCGGGATCGTGCTCTTGGTCGACCGTATCCACATCGACGATCCGATTGGTTGTATTCCCGTCCATGGCATCGCAGGCATCTGGGGAACGCTCTCAGCTGGCCTGTTCGCTGCTCCTGACCGTACGAAGACACTGGCCGCGTTCGCAGCATTCCCGTTCAAGAAGGGTCTCTTCTACGGCGGCGGGCACCAGATGCTGGTGCAGGCCTACGGCGTGGCGGCGACCGGGGGTTTCGCCTTTGCGGCCAGTTTCCTGACATTCTTCGCGATCAAGAAGACCATTGGTCTTCGCGTCAGCGAAGCTCACGAACTGAGCGGCCTCGATATCTCGGAGCACGGCATGTTTGGATACCCGGAGCGCTTCATCGATGTTCCTGGCGCCGAGCCCGAGGACGCCTTCCACGGACCCTCCACCACCGCCGGCCTCGCAGCCGCCACGCTCACGAAGGAAGCAACCTCATGAAGAAGATCGAAGCCTTTATCCGCCACGAGGCCTTCGAGGCAATCCGGGACCGACTGGCCCACATGGGGCTCCCCTCGATGAGCGTCAGCGAGGTCAAGGGATCGGGTCGCCAGAAGGGCTTCACGGAAAGTTATCGGGGGGCGAAGACCACAATCTTCCTCCGTCCGAAGCTGAAGCTTGAGGTTGCCGTCGCCGATGAGGACGTCGACCGCGCGGTCGACGCCATCCTCGAACTCGCCCACACGGGCGAGCCGGGAGACGGAAAGATCTTCATCATCCCGATTGACGACGCGATCCGCGTTCGTACCGGCGAGCGGGGTCCCGTGGTGATGGAGCCCCACGAAGACGAGGACGCATAGGCGCTAGCGTTTAGACGGCGGCGGGTGGTCCCGGTGATGTGCCGGGGCCACCACGACCCGTTGGAACCGTCAGTTTGAATGCCGCCCCGCCGCTCGGCGCATCGCCGACGTTCAGGTCACCTCCGAGGGCACGTGCAAGAAGTCGCCCGGTGGCGAGCCCAAGGCCGCTCCCGTATTCCCCATCCGGCGTCACCTCGGAGTGGAACGTCTCAAAGATCTTCTGACGCTCGCCCGCTGGAACGCCTGGACCGGTGTCCATCACCAGCACCATATGGGCTCCCGACGCGGACCCGGCGACTAAGCGGACCGTGACGACGCCACCGGTGGGCGTCCATCTCAAGGCATTGTCGAGGAGGTTGGAGAGCACCTGACTGACACGATCCGGGTCGGTGGTGGCCAGACACGCGCTGGGCACGTCGCGCGCGATCTCAACTCCGCTCTCCCCGGCGGCTGGCTCGAACGCCTCACACGCCTGGTTGACGACCTCCGTCAGGTCGACGTCAGTTGGTTCGATGCGCATCTGATCGGCGTCCATCTTGGTCAGATCCAGAAGATCGGACACCATCCGTTCCAGGCGCAGCGACTCGGACTCGATCGCTCCGAGCGACAGAGCGACCTGCGCTGGCGGAACGATCCCATCCGAAAGCGCCGCGGCGTGTCCGCGGATGGCCGTCAGCGGTGTCCGCAGGTCGTGCGTGATGCGCATCAGGAAGTCACGTGAGAGCCGGTCCCGCTTCGCGAGCTGATCGACCATCGCATTGAAGGCATTCGCCATGTTGTCGATCTCAACCGTCCCGGAGGCGCCCAACCGCACGTCGTGATCGCCCTGAGCGACGCGTGCACTTGCACGAGAAAGGAGGCGTAGCGGACGGGTGATACGTCGGCTGAGGATGAGCAGCAGCCCGAGTGCGACGACGAGACCGAGGAGCCCGGACAGGAGCACCCGGGGCACAGCGTCCTGCCAGGCCGTCGCAAACTCGGCATACGGGCGGTAGATGACGAATGCGCCGACGGCACGGTTGGCCACCAGAATTGGGCTGGCCGAGGCGATATAGGTTCGGCCCCCGAACTGGGCAAGGTCCGCCCGAACGTGCTGCTGGCCCTCCGCCTCGGCGACTTGGACTGAGAGGCGGCTGAGAAGCTCCGGCGGCAACGGATCCAACTTGACGGGGCTGAGATCGCAGTAGAGATTTTCGAGGCCGATCCTGCCGACCCGGCCGACGATCTTCTGGAGAGCGGCGTCGGGAACGACGCAGAGCGAGGGGTTGCCTTCCTCCAAGGCGCGCTGCCAGCTCGCTCCGATGGTGCGGGCAAATGTCCGGGTCTGCTGGTCAAGGGTGTTGGTCTCAACGCGCAGCGTGTGCGAGCGGACGAGCCCAACGGTGACGACGACAAAGATCGTGGTGGCCATGATCAGTCCAGCGGTGGCCGCCACGGCCAGGCGCCCTGACAATGTCCGCCAGGGGTGAAGCAACCAACGCAGAGCGTCCTTCAGACGCGCGTGAGTTACCGGCGAGCGGGCACCTTGTAGCCCGTACCCCAGACCGTCTGGATCGGACAATGGTCGCCAAGTTTGCGGCGCAGTTGCCGGACGTGCACGTCGATTGTTCGGCTGTCACCCAGGAACGTGAAGCCCCAGACCCGCTCAAGCAGTTGCTCGCGGGTGAGAACGATGCCTCGACTCTCGACAAGGGTGACGAGCAGGTCGAACTCCTTCGGAGTCAGGGCAATTTGCTCTCCCTCCAAGAACACTTCACGGGCACCGATGTCGACATGGATCTCGCCGATGTCCAAGGTTCCCGTGGCCGGAGGCTGCGGGCCAGCGGCGGTCGTGTCATCGATACGACGGAGAACGGCACGCACGCGGGCGACAAGTTCCCGCGGGTTGAAGGGCTTGGTGAGGTAGTCGTCCGCGCCCAGTTCCAGCCCAACGACCTTGTCCACTGGATCGTCACGGGCGGTCAACATGATGATCGGAATCCGCTGGCCCTGGCGGAGGCGCCTGGTCACCTCGTAGCCGTCAAGTCCAGGAAGCATGAGATCCAGGACGACCAGCTCCGGCTTCTCCGTTTCGGCCATCTTCAGGCCGGTGTCGCCGCGATCAGCGTGGATAACGCGAAAACCGCCCGCCTCCAGATACATCTTCGCAAACGAAGCGATGTTGGCTTCATCCTCGATGATCAGGATAAGTGGCCGTTGGTCTGCACTACTCACGTGGGGGAGACTAGTGATCCCAGCAGTCGCCCCGGGCAAAATCGACGGCCCCGAAGGCGGATTGAGGGCGATGGGCTACTTCCCGGACGGCTGCGTCGCGCCACCCGATGTCGACGCGGTGGGCGTTGACGTCGCTGGGGTCGCGGGGGTCTTACCCGAACTACTTCCGCCGGATCGCTTGGTTTGGACTGCGGGAACCGTGAGGTCGAGCGCGCCGACCGTCCAGGACTGGTCAGCTGCGCCGTTCAGCCGGTACGTGCCGGTTCCTTCAAAGAGCGTGCGTCCGAGGGTGCCCGCCAGCGAGAGGTTCAACCCACCGGGGGCAATGACCGTCAGCGTGACCCGCTTGCCGCCGACGTAGATCTTGCCGCTGACGGCGTCGATCTGCGTGGTGCCCTTCGGCAGCGTCCGTGCCTTGCGCCCAATCGTCACCTTCGCGCCACCGGCATCGTCTTGGATGATGATCGTCCCGACTCCGTCGATTTGCCCGAACGCGACGAGCCCGCCGGTGATGGTGAGCTTCCCGGTCCCCTTAGCGGAGAGTTGCGTCGACGCTGCAGCGTTCGCCCGCGTGGCGGCGCTCAGTCCTGCGGCGCCGATCGCCAGCGAGGCGACCGCGACGCAACTGACGCGGCAGATGCGAACGAGGGGTGTGGGATGGGACTGCATGCCGACATTGTGGACTGCAATTGCCGGAACGGGAATAGCGCGAGGTAAGAGGTTTCACCGCGCAGGTGTACGGAATTTGTGAAGGTCCGCTGCGACGCCAGGTCAGAAGTCGAGCTTTACGCCCTCCTGCACCTGAACCTGTGGCGGAGCCTCAATCTGGGCGCCGTCTTCGGCCGGCGCCGATGCGCCCCCATCCGCAGACGCAGGACGAGCCGTTTCACCCTCCGGGATCGGCCGCTCACCACCACCCAGGTAGGCCCAGATCAGCTCCCCGCACTGCGGGCAACTGGGCAGCCCCTGACGGTTCATGATCTGAAACTGGCAGGCGACGCAACCCACGAGCGCGATCACGCGCTGACCGACGTAATAGCAGGGCAGCCCAAGACGGCGTTCGGCCTCTTCCGCACCCTGCGCGGGGCTCATGCCGCGGGATCGATCGCCACCGGATTGGCCGGGGCGACCTCCGCGACCCGCGGCCGCTCCGGGACCTCGACGCTGCGGGGGAAAGGAATCAGTGGACATGGCGAGTACCCATAGGGTCGGACGCGACAGCGCCAAGGACGTACAGTTGCTGTGTGAGGGTACAGGACCCTTTTCCACCCCGTTTCCCCACCCCACCGCCATGCGCATCGCACTCGCTCAAATCAACACCGTCGTCGGGGACGTCGACGAGAACGCTCGCCGTGCCGCGGCGGCAATCTCGCGTGCTCGTCATCAGGGCGCCAGCCTCACGCTGTTGCCCGAGTTGGTGTTGGGCGGCTACCCACCCGAGGATCTCCTCCTTCGACCGGAATTCGCCGCGGCAACACGCTCAGCACTGGACGATCTGGCCCGCTCAGTGACGGTCGGTGCGGCCTTGATTGGCTTTGTTGAATGGGACGGTGACTGTCACAACGCGATGGCTGTGGTCGCCGATGGACGCGTCCAGACCGTCTACCGCAAGCGCTTCTTGCCGAACTACGGCGTCTTCGATGAGGCACGGTACTTCGCAGCCGGTCCAGGGCTCGTGGTGATTGAACTGTCCGGTCTCCGCGTCGGGCTGACGATCTGCGAAGACATTTGGTACGCCACCCCGGTCGCAGCCGAACTCGCGGGGGCGCGTCTTGATTTGGTCTGCAACATTTCCGCGTCGCCGTATCACCGAGGAAAGGCCGAGTGGCGCGAGCGCATGCTTGCAACTCGGGCAGCCGACTGCGGCGCCGCGCTCGCCTTCTGCAATCTGGTGGGCGGGCAAGACGAACTCGTCTTCGACGGGCGCTCGGTCGTCGTTGACGCCGCAGGAACGGTGGTGGCACGGGCAGCCGCGTTTGAAGAAGAACTCCTGATTGCGGATATCGACCTTGGTGCCGCCGCCCGGCATCGGCTGCGTGAGCCGCGCTCGCGCCGCCTCGCGCAGTTCGTCGGACCAGATCCGACTCCGATTTCACTGGGCCCGACCGTCCCGGAATCTCTTCCGAGCGTGGTCAGCCGAATCGCACCGGTGACCGCCCCCGAGGAAGCGGAGCTCTGGGCTGGACTGTGCATGGGGATCCGGGACTACGTGGACAAGAACGGATTCTCGGGTGTTGTCATCGGGCTCTCGGGCGGGATCGACTCGGCGCTGACTGCTGCGCTCGCCGCCGACGCCCTCGGTGGCGACCTGGTCACTGGGGTCGCCATGCCGTCGCGCTACTCCAGCCCGGACAGCCTTGCCGACGCGCAGGCGCTCGCGACGAGTATCGAAGCGGCATTCATGGTGATCGAAATTGATCCGGTGGTCGCGGCATTGGAGCGCGTCCTCGCCGCGTCCTTCGCAGGAACGCCCGCGGGGGTGGCGGAAGAGAACCTTCAGGCCAGAGCCCGCGGCACCATTCTGATGGCGCTGTCCAACAAGCATGGTGGGCTGGTACTCGCAACGGGAAACAAGAGCGAGATGAGCGTTGGCTACAGCACCCTGTACGGCGACATGGTCGGTGGGTTTGCCCCATTGCGTGATGTCGTAAAGACCTGGGTGTACCGGCTCTCCGAATGGCGCAACGTGTCAGCGGGGCGGGAAGTTATCCCGACGCGCTCGATCACACGCCCCCCCTCGGCCGAACTTCGGCCAGATCAGCTCGACAGCGATACCCTTCCGGACTACGCGGTCCTCGATGAAATCTTGGAGCGCTACATCGAGCAGGACGACAGCCCGGCGTCAATCGCCGCGGACGGCTTCCCAAGGGAACTGGTAGATCAGGTCATCGCGATGGTGGATCGTGCCGAATACAAGCGTCGCCAGGGGCCTGTTGGCATCAAAGTCACGCCCCGTGCACTTGGCCGAGACCGGCGCATGCCAATCACCAGCCGCTACGGCCATGCGCGTTAGCAGGGGCCGCGCCATTTGCGCGGTGATCGCCCTCGGTGGCGGCGTGCAGGCACAGGCGGTCGAGACCGGCCGTCTTGCTGACGGTCCGAATCACCTCCTGGTGACCTTCTCCGACAGGCCGGACGCGACGGTCGTCGCCGAGCGGCTGCGTGGCCTTGGCGCCGTCGCCGTCGTCGTACCGGAGGCGGGCGCGTGGCGAGTTGCTCCAGCTCATCCCATTCAGGCTCGTGCCCTGGCACTGGCTCGACCTCGGGTGCGGACGGCCGAATGGTCGCTGGCTCGCCGAAGCGACGAGACAACCAGCCAACCGACAACAACGGCTACTGACCCCGGGCCAGCCGTCGACCCGGAACCATTCAACGATCCTCTCTTCGCTCCGACGTACCAATGGGGCCTCTCGAAAACGACGTGGACACCGTCCCTCGTGGGCTTTGGGTCGCGTCCGCGAATCGCGATTTTGGACGGTGGCGTCGACGCGACTCACGAAGAGTGGCGGGGTGAGCCATCCGTTTTGGTGGATCCCTACAGCTCGTATGACGACCGGCAGATCGCGTCCGATTGGGGTGTCACCGGGCACGGGACACACGTCGCAGGTATCGCGGCGGCACCCGCAAACAACGGCGTTGGAATCGCGGGGGTTGCACCGTCTGCGGCTGGGACGGCAGAGGTCATTCCGATCCGCATCGCCGATCGGCAGGGCACGAGCACGGACGAAACGATGATGAAGGGCATCCGCTGGGCGGTCAACCACGGCGCAAAGGTGATCAACATCTCAGCGGGAGGGCCGGGCTACTCGCAGGCCTTTCAAAACACGGTCAACTGGGCGCTCCCGAAGGCACTGATTGTGGCGTCGGTGGGCAACGAGGGCGACAATAACGGTACCGGGATCAACTATCCCGCCGCCTACGACCACGTTCTGGGTGTTGGCGCGCAGTGCAACGACCAGGTGGATAAGCGGGACTGCCCCGTCGCCTACGGACCGGATGGTTTTTCCAATCACAACCGGAGCCTCGACGTCATCGCCCCCGGCGTCGACGTGCTGTCCTCGATTCCGACCCGCGTGACCGACGAGCGTGTGTTGAGGTCCGGCTACGGCTGGAAAGACGGCACATCGATGGCCGCGCCCTTCGTCAGCGGGGTCGCAGCGCTGGTCTTCGCCGCAAATCCTGACGCGAGCCCCGACCAGGTGCTTCGCCATATCGAGGCCACTGCGATCGATTTGGGCCCCAAAGGACGCGACCTGACCTCCGGAGCAGGGCTTGTTGACCCCGCTGCCGCGGTGCGCACACCGATCGTGGATGTCGACCCAGGTGAGCGAATCGATAGCCCTCGTAACGTTTCTCGGATCGCGACCAGCAACGAGACCAGCCCTCCGCTCACCGCCTCGGGCCGCGTCGACTATTTCGATGATCCCCACGACCTTTTCCCACTCGACTTGACGGCCGGCAACCGGATCACGATCGTTGTCCGACCGACCGGTGGCATCGTGGGGGTTCGCATTTGGAGACCCGGGACATCGGTTGTCAACGGACGGCTCGATCCGGGCGAAACCGTAGGCGACCTCGTGAAACGGGGGTACCGGTCTCGACTGCTCGCGGCCCAAGCGAGTGCCCTGCGACCTGGCATGAAGCGCCTCACGTTCACCGCGCGTGCCCGTGGTCGGTACTTCGTCGATGTCGTGAGCCTTCGAGCCAGCGCCGACTACACGCTGAACGTGGCCCGCCCGTGAGCCAGGCGGTCGCCGACCTCATCGTCGTCCGCGCCGACCGAAACGACGCCTATGACCTTGGCCCAGGACATCCCCTCCTCCCCGCGGCGCGCGAGCTCTCGATCGAGTTGGCGGAGGCCGCCGGAATTCTGGATGGTCCCAGAGTGCGACAAGCGGTCGCGGAACCCGCCGACGACGCAGCCATCACCAGAGTGCACGCGCCAGCGTACGTCGCGGCCGTGAAACGCTACGCAGCCGATCCGATCATGGCGGCGACACCCGAAGCAGCAATCTGGGGCCTCAGCCCCGGCGGAGACACACCAGCGTTCGCCGGAATGCACGCGGCTGCAGCAGCCGTCTGCGGTGCATCAATCGAGGCGGCGCGTGCGGTGTGGGAGGGCGACACCAGGCGTTCGTTCGCGCCGCAGGGCGGCCTTCACCACGCATTCGCGAACCGGGCCGCCGGGTTTTGCATCTATAACGACCCAGCGGTTGCGATCGCGTGGCTGCTCGATAACGGAGCCGAACGCGTGGCGTACGTCGACATTGATGTTCACCACGGTGACGGCGTGCAATGGATCTTCTACGAAGACCCGCGCGTCCTCACGTGCTCGGTCCATGAGAGCGGCCAGACCCTGTTCCCTGGAACGGGTGGCCTTGGGGAGCGCGGCGTTGGCCCCGGTGCTGGCCTGAGCGTCAACATTCCGCTGCCCGCATTTGCAGGGACGGTTCCATACCTGCGGGCGATCGCAGAGGTGATCGTCCCGGCCGTTGCGGCGTTCCGACCGGACGTCCTCGTGACCCAAAACGGCGTTGACCCGCATCACCAAGATCCACTTGCGCACCTGAATGTCGAGATGGCGGCGTTTCCACGGCTGTGGGAAATTCTCGCTGGCCTCGCAGACACCGCCGCTGGCGGGCGGTGGGTCGCGCTCGGGGGCGGGGGATACAACCCGGATGTACTCCCTCGGGCGTATGCGATGCTGGCCGCCGAGATGGCGGGCACAGCCGTTCCGGAGCACCTGCCCGAGGGTTGGCTGACGAAGGCGGAAGCCTTCTTTGGACGGCCCCTCACCGACCGGTTTCTCGGCGACGAGCCAATTGAGACCGCTGAAGACACCCGAACGGCCGCCGATCAACGTGCCAGCGAGTCCATCGCCCAGGCGAAGACCTTGAACGGTCTCACGTGACGATCGCGAGCGCGTGGCGCGACGCCGCCGAGCCACGCGGGGCCCATGCGCTTGCGCGGCAACTCCTCTCAACCCGGCGCTACAACCACTCGCGCGGGGTCGCTCAGCAGGTCGCACGCCTTGCCCGGCTGACGAATCAGCCTCGCGATCTGCGGCGTCGACTCCTTGCCTGCGCCTGGCTTCATGATGTGGGATACGGCCTCGGGCCCGAAAGCACCCACCCACTCGCCGCCGCGCGGGCACTGCGGTTGGCCGGACACGAGGCAATGGCCAGAATCGTGGCGCACCATTCGGGAAGTGCGGTTGCTGCCCGTCTTGACGGCCGCCCGCCGATCGCGAACGAGTTTCCGGTACCGACAGGCGTCGATGGGGACCTCTTGGCCCTCCTCGATATCGCCGACCTCACCACCTCGCCAGCGGGGGCCGCGGTCTCGCCGGGAGGCCGACTCCTGGAAATGGCAGAGCGGCGCGGCGTATCCGATGTTCGCGTCCGGGTTCTTGTCGAGACGGTGGATCGGCTTCGTCAAGACCCGACCCTGCGGGTCCTCGTCGAGCAGGTTTCGGGAAACGCTGGAGCGTTGCACGCATGAAAAGCCGAGTCCTGCTTCTGGCCCTCGCGATGTTCGCTCCCGGGGCGGCGGTCTCGGCGCCGGTGGCGACACCGTTGGAACCGCGCATCAGCCTTATCGCGAGCCGCGTCGCGGTCGACCCTGCTGGCGGAGCCGCTGCCGTGATCTATCCAGCAGGTGGGGCGGTCCGCCTTCAGTTGAGCTCCGGTGCCCCGGAGACGGTCCCAACCGGGCGCGGCGCACTCGTTGATGGCCTCGTGCTCGCGAACGGCCAAGTGACGGTACTCGCGCAGGAGCGCATCGGCTGTTCAGAACTGTTCACCGCAGTCAGGGATGCGGGTGGAGTGTGGACGAGGACCCCGCTCGGTCTTCAGGGAAGTGCCGCAACGATCGCTGGCGATCAGACCGGCACGCCGACGATCGCCGCTCGAGCTTGCGATGGGTCCATCCAAGTGACGACGCGCAAGGATCCCGCCACCTGGACGCCGTTCGAGGTCGTCCCCGGTCTGAGCTCCAGCGGCGGCAGCCGCATCTCGCTCGCCGCCGCCGGAAACGCCCTACTGGTGGGGGTCACGGGCGACCTGGCAGCGATCGTGCGCCGCGATATCGCGACATGGACACCTATTGCACTGCCCAAAAGTCTGAAGAAGGACGAAAGCGTCTCCGCGATTTCGGTCGCCTTTGACTCACTCCTTCGACCAGTGGTATTCACCACCAAAGGCCCGAAGACACGGACGGCGGCGAGTATCACCGACCGCAAACTGGTCCAGCGCACTGTCAACCGCTTCGACGGTGCTGCGTGGTCGTCCGTCTCCGCGGTACCGGACCCGGTGGGCCTGATTGGTTCGGGCTACGGCTTCGGAGTGCTTGACCGGAGCGGAAGTGTCAGCGTCGAAATCACAACAACCAGCGCACCCACACTCGTTGCAATTCACGCAGCTCGCGTCGCGATCGGCGCGAATGGAACGATCGCTCAGGTCATCGCGGGCGCAAAGAACGCGGTGCTGCAACTGGGCGTCTAAGCCCCCTGAATCGAACGGCGAGCCGCAGCTGCCACGGCTTCGGCGGTGATCCCCAGCTTCTCCAATACCAGCGGCCCTGGCGCCGAGGCGCCGAACCGGTCCACGGCGATGACCGTCCCGCCATCACCTGCGAATCGGTGCCAACCAAATGGTGATGCGGCCTCGACGGCGACCCGGGCGGTGATGTTCCGCGGAAGGACGCTCTCCTGGTAGGCCGCGTCCTGACGAACGAAGAGCTCCATCGATGGCATGCTAACCACACGCGCGCCGATCCCGTCGGCGGCGAGCAGATCACGGGCTGCGCGTGCGAGCGAGACCTCGGAGCCAGCGGCAATCAGGACGCAATCATCGCCGGGATCAAGCACGTAGGCGCCACGTGACACGTCCGCGGAGCCCCCGAGGATCGGAAGCGCCTGGCGTGAGAGCACCAAGACGGTCGGCCCGTGCGTACGAGCGATTGCAACCCGCCAGGCGGCGGCGGTCTCATTGGCGTCTGCGGGTCGCAATGTGACGAGACCCGGAATCGCGCGAAGCCCGGCCAGTTGCTCAACCGGCTGGTGCGTCGGACCGTCCTCCCCAAGCGCAATCGAATCATGGGTGTAGACAAAAATTGACGGCAACTCCATGAGGGCGGCCATCCGCAGCGTGTTCTTCATGTAGTCCGAGAACGTCATGAAGGTCGACCCGTAGGCCCGCAGACCGCCGTGGGCGTTCAGCCCGTTCACGATTGCGCCCATGGCGTGTTCGCGGACACCGAAATGGATGTTGCGCCCGGCAAAGTCGCCGGGAACGACCTCGCCACCGTCCGTGATGACGGTGTTCGTCGACGAGGCAAGGTCAGCCGCGCCGCCGACAAGCTCGGGCACGAGGGCAGCGACCGCGTTCAGGGCGGCCTTCCCAGCGGAGCGGGTCGCCACGGGCTTCGCATCGGTTTCGAGGCGGGGAAGTCCGCCGTCCCACCCGTCAGGCAACGTACCGGCGATCCGCCGCGTCAACTCGGCGGCCTCACTCGGGAACGCCGTGGCATACGAGGCGAACTTCGCGTCCCACGCCGCCTCACGTATATTTCCGCGCGCGATCATCTCTGGCGCCCATTCGGCAACCCCCTCCGGAACCAGGAACTGGGCGTCCTCGGGCCAACCGTAGGCCTTCTTCGTCAGAGCGACCTCCTCCGGCCCCAGCGGAGAGCCGTGCGCTGAGGACGAGTCGTGCTTGTTGGGCGATCCAAATCCAATGTGGGTATGGCAGCAGATCAGGGTCGGGCGACCGTCGCTCACTGCCGCTTCCGAAAAGCGAGCCGCCAGTTCCTCGGTGTCATTTCCATCCGCGACGCGCAGAACCCGCCACCCGTACGCTCCAAAACGGGCTGGAATATCCTCACCGAACGAGAGCGACGTCGGACCATCCAAGGAAATGTGGTTGTCGTCGTAGATCCCGACGAGTTTGTCCAACCGCAGAAAACCGGCGATGGACGAGGCCTCGTGGGAAATCCCCTCCATCAGGTCACCGTCGGAGCAGATGAACCACGTTCGGTGGTCAATCACCTCGTGGCCCGGTCGGTTGAACTGGGCGGCCAGCATACGCTCAGCGAGGGCGAAACCGACCGCGTTGGCAAGGCCCTGGCCCAGCGGTCCGGTTGCCACTTCGACCCCGGGCACAATTCCGCGCTCAGGGTGTCCGGGGGTACGGCTTTCGTACTGGCGGAACGACTTCAGGTCATCCAGACGCAAGTCGTAACCCGTCAAGTGCAGCAGCGAATACAGCAGCATCGAGGCGTGACCGTTTGACAGCACGAACCGGTCTCGTCCCGGCCAGGACGGGTTGCCCGGAGCGTGCCGAAGGTGATTGGTGAACAGTTCCCAACCGATCGCCGCGAGCCCCATGGGTGCCCCTGGGTGTCCGCTATCGGCCCGCTGGACGGCATCGATCGACAGCGTGCGGACCGTGTTGATACAGAGCGCGGATGGCGCGAGGGACACGTTGGAGCTCCTGGTTCGGGACTGAGCGGGCAAGTCTACGGGCGATCCACACTGCACTCCGGTGGCTCGACTACGATCGACAGGTGTTTCGTGTGCGTATCGTCGGGGTTGTGCTCATCGCTGCGACATCTGCGCTGTCGGCAACGAGCGATCCGACCGGGCGCTACGTGGAACTCTCCCAGGCACTGCTCGTCGAGCCGCCGAGGCTCGCGTCGCTCCTGTCGCAGCGGGTCGTCGCGGGCGCGCCCCTGCCTGCAGCCAGTTTGGCGGCGGGCATCGTGAGGCAAACCCGGGCCGATCTGGCACGCCTTCAGGCACTGCCGCTCCGCGACGCCGCGCTCACCACCCAGCGCTCCCGCCTGGCGGCTGGCATGCGGGGTCTGATTCCAAGCATGGACGCGGTCACTCGAGCGCTCGCCAAGCAGGACCGCGTTGCGGTTGCGAACGCGGGAAATCATTTCCTGGAGAGGGTGAGGGCGCTCCCATCGCTCGTCGCGCCAGCGTCGCCCTAGCACTCGCCGTCGCGGGCTTGGGTGGAGGGTGTGGCGGTAGTTCGCTGCCACTCAACCAACCGGCGCCCGGAACTCACGTCACCGCGCGTGACTACCTTCGAGCGAACGTCGTTGCCGCTCGGGCGACCCGCGAGTACGTCGCCGAACTCGAGCGCATCCAACGGCCTGCGTCGACCATTGCGTTGACCCAAGCTGCGCCGCGACTGGAGGCTCGGCAGGCAGCCGCGCACCTGGCCTCGACCCGACTGTCCGCAATGGTCGTGACGGATCGCCGTCTGGAAGCGCAGCGTGCCGTGATCGCAGTCCGCCTTGCGGGCGTGGTCCGGGAGATGTCGGCGGTCGGCACGGCATCGGCACGTGGGAACCGTCGTGATTTCGTACGCGCCCGCGCTGCACTGAACGGCGCGATCGTGGCGCTGCGGGGGACCGTCAACCAGACGCCGTAATGCTCGGTCGCGCTCCGGCCGATACCAAGTTGTAGGCGCGCCCCGGCGCCCGTAGGCGACTCCCGCACGGACTCCAAGGAAGGACGAAGTGAGTATCTCTCCCGTTCCGGTTCTGATCACGAGCCGATCCCCGGCCTATGCCGCTGGTCTCGCCAGCTTTCTTGCGACTCCACCGCTTAGCCCGGTCATCGCCCATACCTTCGATGAGGCGTTGGCGGCGGCGGCACAAATTCCGCCGGCCCTCGCAGTGATCGACTGGCAGATCGCGGACGCACCGGGAATGGAGCTGGCTGGCGAGCTGGTAACGCGCTCCCCCGGAACCCGCGTGCTATTCGTACTTGAGGACGGCACCAACCAGTTGCAAATCGAGGCACTCGCGGCCGGTGCGTGCGGGATTGTGTTGTCGACGTGGACCCAGTCCGCCGTCCTGGAAGCCGTCGGGGACGCCCTGCGCGGCTTTAGTCGCTCGGACGTCGAAGTCGTCCGCTCGCTCGCGGACCTCGTGCGCCAAACAAGTCCCCGCCAGGTTCTTCTCACCGAGCAGGAACGGGTTGTCCTTCGTCTGATGCGTCAGCAGCTGACGTACAAGGAGATCGCCTTGCGTCTTGGCGTGTCTTGGCACACCGTACGCACCCACGCACAGTCAATTCTTCGCAAACTCGGGATCCACTCCCGCCGCGATCTTGATGGTTGGGATGCGCGCCTCGGCTCCCCCGCCGAGCAGCCAGTACTGGCCGGAATGCGGTAGAGCGGGCGAGGTCCTCGGCCCAGCGGGCCAGGGACCTCGACCCCGATCGGTTGACAGCGGAAGCACGAACGAACGAAACTCATCAGTCTTCCCTGTTAAGACTGGAGACGCTGTGAACCGAAGAGTCATCACTGCTGTTGCCGCGCTTATCTCATCGATCGGCGCGACACCTGCGATTGCGGCGGTTGATGATCTTGGGCTTATCTCACGCCTATCCGGCGCCGCCGGAGCGGGATTGACCAACGAGTCCGGCGGGCCGTCCGTTAGCGAGAACGGCCGGTACATCGCGTTTGCAAGCCGCGATGACGCGCTCAGCACAGAGGACAGCGCGACGACACTCTGGGACATCTTTGTCCGGGATTCCACAACTGGGGGAGTAACCCTCGTCTCGCGGGCCACGGGGGTGGCCGGAGCTGCATCGGACGGCAACTCCACAAATCCGTCAATCAGCGCGGACGGCCGGTACGTGGCCTTCATGAGCGACGCCGCGTCGCTAGGCAACGCTGTCATCCGAACTCGCATCTACGTCCGGGACCTCACGACAGGCACCACAACGCTGGTCTCGCGCGTCACCGGTGCCCTCGGAGCAGACGCAAACGGCCAGTCACTCAGTCCGGCCATCAGCGCGGACGGCACGCATGTGGCGTTCGTCAGCCTCGCGAGCAACCTCGCGGACGTCCCGGTAAACAAACACGAGGTCTTCGTTCGCGATCTCACGAACGACACGACAGTGCTTGCGTCCAAGCGTTACCTGGCTGGCGTCCCGGCGGCGGCCTTCGCCGCGACGGACGACTCCGATGACCCGTCGATCAGCGCGGACGGTCGATATGTGGCATTCACCAGTAAGGACGATCACGTTGCATTCGTCAACGTGGGGCTCAACAACCGCCACGTGTTTCGCCGCGACACCATACAGAACATCACCGAGCTTGTCTCGAAGGTCAATGGAATCAACGGCAACGCCGCCGACAATGGGGACTCCTTCGACCCCGCGATCAGCGCCAATGGCCGGTACGTCGCATTCACAAGTGAAGCCGACGACCTGAGCCCCGTCGGGCCGACGCCCCGCGCATTCGTGTTCGTTCGAGATATGGATCCGACCAACCAAACGACAACATTGGTCTCCGGCCCAGGTTCACCAGGGACGCTGGCGAGTGGGGGATCCTCATCGGCACCGACGATCAGCGCCGATGGACTCTCCGTTGGCTTTGTCAGCACCGACAACGATCTGGTCGCGGGCGACACCAACAGTACGAGTGACGTTTTCGTTAGCTCGGGTGGGACGATACGTCTCGCGTCACGGCAGTCGGGCGCCGCAGGAGCCGCAGCTGACGGCCCATCAGCCGCTCCGGCGCTCAGCCAAAAAGGCTCGGTCATCGCCTTCGAAAGCAACGCGAACAACCTCAGTAGCGTTGATGACAACTCGGTGACGAACATTTTCGTTCGGGAACTTGCCCCCGTGCCATTCACGATGATCGCGCCGACGCTGGCCGGGACGCCAACGGAGGGAGAAACCCTGACCTGCGTTCCACATGTGACGGGAGCCTCGGCAGCTGCGTCGCCAACCTTCATTTTCGGGTGGACGCGCAACGGGGTGGCGATTGCCGGAGCGACAGCGAGCAACTTCACGCTGAGCACCTCGGATGCAGGAACGTCCATACGGTGCCGTGTCGTGGCGACATCGGGAGCCGTCAGCCTCACCGATGTCAGCTCGCCGCTCGTGGCGGCCGCACTGCCGAGCGTTACGCCTCCGCCTACTCCGATCCCTGTGACCACAACGACGACTCCGAGCCAGACCTCGACGCCAGCGGTCGTCGTTCCGGCCGTGCAGACTGCCGTCGTGAGTACCGGCGTTCCGGAAGTGTCGTTCAACGCCGGTCAGTTCAGCGTGCAGTCCATCCGGGCTGCGAGCTCCGGGGGGCCGGTCGCGGTCTCGGGTGGCTCCAGCCTCATGCTCACGACAAATGCCAGCGGAACGACCACACTCGAGTTCATCCAACTTCGCACCGGTCGCCGCGCGGGGAGCAAGTGCGTTCTCGCTGGTGGGAAGGGCGGCCGCTGTGTCCGCACAACGCGGCTGGCGTCCAAGGTCACGCTCCCCACCGTGGCGGGCGCGAACATCATCCACCTGACGGGGCGCCTCAACGGTCGGAAACTCGCACCGGGTACCTACCGCGTGGTGATCTCGTTCGTCAGCGGACGGGCATCCATCAGCGGCATCGGACGCACCCTGAAGATCACGAAGTAGTCGTCTTCACGAGGTCACGACCGGGCGCGATCCCCCAGCGCTCGGCGACCTCGTGAAGGTGGTTGTCAAGCGGCCATGCATCCGGGCGCTCCTCCCCTTCGTGGACCGGTGAGCCACCCTTGAGGACCATCGACCCACGGTTGTCACCGATCGCCGCGATCTCGGCCAACTCCGAGCGGCTGAGCACCGGCGCGACACCCACCGCAGCCAACTCTGCGCGCTTTGTCTCAACCGTCTTTGCAACCGGTCCGGGTTCCTGAATGAGTGTCGGCGCGACACATGCCACGGCCGGTTGGGCGAGTGTCCACTGGCACGCGAGTTGCAGTGGAGTCAGACCATGGCGTTCGGCGATCGGGCGCACTCGAGCAAGGCGTGCTCGGGCGGCGTCGACCCAGCCAGCCGGGCGATGGCTGCGATGGTCCATCGCGTGCAGCGAAGCCTCATCGGGGACGTCATCGTGGAAAACGCCGCCGTAGTCCACGACGCGTGCGATCACCTTCACGTTGTGGCGTTCACAGGCAGGCAATGCAAGACTCGCGGGCCACGGCTCGAACGGATTCAGGATCAACATCGCCCACTCGATCGCCTCTCCGAACTGCTCCAGGCAGCGGATGACGTCGAGCGTAAACCCATTCGCGGGGCCAGGGGCCATACCGATCGTCCGCGCGAGGCCGTTATCGCGGAGGGCACCGAGTGCGTCCCAAATGGCAGGCTGGGTGTATCCAATCCGGTCGGGGTTGTGAAGCAGCAGACAGTCGAAATAGTCGACGCCGCAGCGCTCAAGACTCCGCTCGGTGGCCATCCGTAGGTAGTCGGCGTAGCCGTCGGGCCCACGGAGCGCCGCCGCCGTAAAGCGCGGAAAGCCGCGAGGCCCATCCCGCTTGCCCTCGTAGAAGTCATGACCGACCGCACCAATCACTGCATATTCATCGCGCGCGCAACCCCCGAGTGCCCGGCCAATCATCCGGTCGGCTGCCCCCTCGCCGTAAACATCCGCGGTGATAACGGTGTGAACGTCCGCTCCCGGTCGCATCAGCGCAACGAGACGTGCGTCATCAAGGGGCTCTCCGTAGTGCATGTAGGCGCCACCGCTCCACGCGCTGAGTGCCGTATGTCCAATCGATTTCATGCCGCGATTCTCGCAGTCCAAGGCGCTTACTGGTGAAGGAGCTCCGCGGCGCGAGTTGCCCAGATCGCCGCCTCATCCATGATCTGCCGGACGATCTCGGCGGCGGGAAGAATCTCGCTGGCCAGGCCAGCCGCCTGTCCACACCAGAGGCTCGTCAACTCGCCGCTGCCTGCGGCCTCCGACGCGCGGCGAATTGCAGCGAGTGCCCCCGCCTGGCGCGGCCACCCTAGCGACGGCGACCCGAGCGCCTCCAGCTCCCGGATCAACCGGTTCGCGAGCCCTCGCGCTGGCCGGCCACTGAGCGCCGTCGTGATGACGGTGTCCGCGTCACGGGCTGCGGCCATGCGTTGCTGGTAGTCAGCGATCACGCCACTCTCGGCCGCCATCAGGAAGCGCGTCCCAATCTGGGCACCCTGGGCGCCCAGGGCCAGCGCGGCGGCGAGTCCGCGTCCGTCGGCGATCCCGCCAGCTGCGACGACGGGAACGCCAACGGCGTCGACGATCTGGGGCACGAGAGCCATCGTCCCGACCAGTGGCAGCGGTTCACCAGCTGCGGGCAGGACGAAGTTCGAACGGTGACCGCCAGCCTCAGCGCCTTGCGCAACGATGACATCCGCCCCCGAGGCAACGGCCGTCTCCGCATCAGCAACAGTTGCGACCATCGCGACCACCGGGACACCGGCCGCCCGAGCAATCTCGACGACCGGACCAGGGTCACCGAGCCCGACACTTACCACACGCGCACCCGCGGCAAGTGCGGCGGCGACCAGTTCGAGCGCGCTGCCGGGCGAGGGGCCCACGGTCTGGGCGACTCCCAACTCAGAGCGGTAGCGGTCCGCAAGGTCGGCGAGCGCGAGGAGGTTCCCCTCTGGTGGGCCGGGCTCGGCAAGCAGCACGTTCACACCGATGGGTGCGGAGGTGAGGCTGCAGGCGCGTTCAACCGCTGCCGCAATCGCATCGACGCGCATTCCACTCGCGCCAAACACCCCGAGCCCGCCAGCCTCCGAAACGGCTGCGACAAGTTCAGGTGTCGTCGCACCCCCAGCCATACCCGCAAGCAGTACGGGGAGACGAATACCAAGGACGTGACGCAGCGTTCGGTTGGTACTCATGCGGCAAATATAACGGTGGCACGCCGAACCGACCCGCACGGGGATCGTCGGCGCGCCACCATGGGGGGCCTGGGGGGCGGCGCTCCCTTATACGGCGAGCGCGAACTCCACATCGTTGTCGTTCAATGTGACCGGCTCACGCTCTTCGCGGGCCCGCATGATCTCCCACGGGATGGTGATCGAGCGTCCAT
Organism: Thermoleophilia bacterium; assembly: GCA_043746815.1. Lineage (GTDB taxonomy): Bacteria > Actinomycetota > Thermoleophilia > Miltoncostaeales > Miltoncostaeaceae > JAYTQG01. The sequence continues at coordinate 40,639 of JAYTQG010000266.1, forward strand.
CGACGACGAGGCCCTGGGTCCGGAGCTTGCCGAACGCGGTGGTCACGGCCTCACGCGATGCACCAATAAGTGATGCCCACTGAGCGTGCGTGAGATCCAGACACAACTTCACACCGTCGCGGGTCGCAACACCGAACCGGTCGGCCAACTGGTGAAGTCGGGCACGGAGGCGATCCTCCACCCGCATTTCACTAACCATCGCCACCGTCTCGCAAAGGGTTGAGACACGCTCAGACATGAGCTGAGCAAGGTTCAGGCCGAGGCGTGGGTAGCGTGCCATAAGGGCTTCGATGACACGGCTGGAAAGGGGCGTTACCGCCGCGTCATCGAGGACTGAGGCATTCGGGGGGCTTGCGTTGCCAAGTGTGGAGTAGATCGCGCCGGGATCGAGGAGGGAGATCATGATTTTCTGACCTGGGCCCGTTCGCTCGAACAACGCCATCCGACCTTCGCGCACCAGGTACAGGTGGTCGGGCCGGGTGATCAGCTCGGGCGCCTCTTCATTGCGCGACCAGCGCACAACCGGAAGTCGGAGGTCGAGCAACGAAAGATCGCGTTCGGGGAGCCCTGCGAAGAGCTCCATCCGTGAGAGGGGGAGGCGTTCCGCCACGATTGGCGAGGACGCAAGACTCAGTGTGAATGCCGGGAGGGTTGTCATGCACAGGACTGTGACAGCGCGGTATTAACGCTCCCTAAGAGGGGCCACAAAGTTCTGACACGACATGCGGACCGTCAATGTTCCGACGCAACACGGGGCACCCGTCTCTTCATGGCGGAATCGATCCCAGACGAGAAACCGATCTTTTTGCTCGTAAAATCGGACGAGGGAGGGCCGGGGAACGTCCGGGCCAGGTCGAGCTTCTTCACAATTGCACGCCGCGAGGTCCCGCTACATGCGTGAGTTCCCCCGGACCATCAGCTAGGTCAGGGCCTCCACCCATCGCCCTTGGAAGATCTTGGCAGGTTAGGCAATTGTGAAGAACAGCATGGGACGCTAAAGGTTTGCGCCAGCGCGGCCGATGGCCTCACTGACGTGTCGGTAGCAATCGACATCCCCACCCAGGCAGCTCAACTTCGCGACGCCGCACATCGCGCCGAAACTCCCGCGGACCGGGTGCATAGGTTGTTGGAGCTGGCCGAGCACCTGGACATGGCGAATCAGAGCATCGAAGCGCTGCGTGTGGCCGCTGAGGCCGCGGAATTGGCCGCGGCGCACGGCGATGACGACCTTCTTGGGTGGGCAACGCTTCGGCGGATGATGGCGCGCTTCAACCTCGGCTTGTTTCGAGAGGCGGCCCGTGACGGTCAAGTGGCTGCGGAAGCGTTTGAGCGCGCTGGTAATCGGATTGGGACCGCCCGGGCGTCGTCGTGCCGCGCCGCGGCGCTCCTTCGGATCGAAAACTTCGAAGACGGCTTCCCACAGTTGATCGCCTCCACGCTCCTGATCGAAGACCTCGACGTGATCGACGTGGAGGTGATGAACGCAACGCATATTCTGAGTGACGCGTTCGGAGCACTGGCGGCCTTCGACCATGCGATTTCACTCGGCGAGCGCGCGCTTGAGATCGCGTCCGGGCTTCCTGATGAGGGCGAACTCGTCTGGGCCTCGTACCGCCTTGCTGATCGTCTCGTTGAGGCGGCCGACTCCGTTGCGACGAGTGCCCCGGCCCGGGCCAACGCACTCTACGAGCGCGCGTGCGACCTGATCGCTGGGCTTGATGCGGCCGAAGAGGCCGCTGCGGAGTTGGGCCTGCGGGGCCTCCTCTGGATGCTGCGGGGAATCGCGGAGGCGGGCTCCGGACGGCCTGACGTTGGCGTCCACCTGATGCGGCGTGCTCGAGCCATCGGCGGAGTCGGACAGAGCCCCCTCGAACTCGGCCGGTTGGAACGAGGCCTCGGCCGCGCATTGGCAGCCCTCGGTCAGCCGGAGGCGGGTCGGACCCATCTGGATGTGGCCGTTGATGCCTTTGCGAGCACGGACGTTGAGACGGAGTTGGCGGGGGCGTTGCACGATCGCGCCCGCGTGGCCGCTGACCTCGGCGACGCCACCGCCGCGTTGGCGGATGTCGAGCGCGCGCTGACGATCCGTGAGATGCAGCGCACCCGCGAGACGGAACGCCGTGCAGATGGCGTCCTGGCGCGGTTGGATGTTGAGCGTGCCCGCGTTGACCTTCGTCGGCGCGAGCGCGAGACCGACGAACTCGTCCGGATGGCAGGCGAGGATTCCCTCACCGGGCTCGCCAACCGGCGGACGCTCGATCGCGATGGCCCCGCTGCAGTTCTGGCATGCGCGGGTGGACCGGTTTCGCTGGCCGTCATCGATATCGATCGTTTCAAGGATGTCAACGACCAGCACTCCCACTTGGTCGGCGACGCCGTGCTGACGCGGATCGCCGCCGTCCTCGCTGGGCACGTGCGGGCGGTGGACTTGGTGGCGCGGTACGCAGGCGATGAGTTCGTGATGCTGCTCCCTGGCATCGACGCTCGCGGCGCGGGTGCGGTGTGCGAGCGGATCCAACATGCGGTACGTCAGGAGCCCTGGGAACGGCTTGCCGCGGGGCTGCGCGTGACAACGAGTATCGGCGTCACGACCGGCACCGGCGAGAGCGCCCTCTGGTCACTGTTTGCCGAGGCCGACGCCGCGCTCTACGGTGCGAAAGACGCTGGACGAAATCGTACGAGCGACGTTCCGGGACGGCCAGCCGCGCGTTAGCATCCGGGCGCGAGCCGCCAATGCGGCCGCTGACATGCTCGGAAGGAGCTGGCGATGGACGTCTTTGAGGCAATCAAGAAGCGGCGTGCGGTGCGTACGTACACCGACCACCCCATCCCCGATGAACTTCTGGACCGCCTCTTGCGCGCGTCGCTACGTGCGCCAACGGGTAGTGGTGCTCAAGCGTGGGGCCTCATCGTGGTCCGCGATCCGGAGCGCCGCAAGGCAGTTGCGGACCTCATCATCGAGGGTGGCGGGCGGTACTTCGCGATCATGCGTCCGCAGAAGGAGGGCGTCAGCGACGAGGACCACGCCGCCTGGGGCCGCGACTACGCCGAGCAGATCCTCGCCACCTACCGGATCGCACCGGTCTGGATCATTGGCCTCTTGGTGCCGCGCTTCGATTATCCGGAGGTGATGCGGGCAGGAGGCCATGAGGACGACCTCATCTCCCTCTCCTTTGTGTTCGAGAATCTGATGTTGACGGCCCGCGCCGAGGGCCTTGGCACCGTGCCGACCACTGCCTTCCAACGCTTCGAGATGGACAAGCTGCGCGCGATCCTGGATATCCCCGCCGAGGTGACGCCCGTGGTGGTGTCCCCGCTCGGATACCCGGAAGCGTTTCCCGAAGGACTCGCGCCAGCACTGAAGCGCAACTTCCAGACATGGAAGGCGCTTGTCCACGACGAGCGGTACGGGGCGACCCGGGCACCGTAGCCCAGATTCGTCGCGAGGGGCCGGGCCGCCGTGCGCCGGGGAGCGCCCGGCGGCTCCATAGAGTCTTCTGTCTGCCCAGGTCGATTCGGTAGGCACCCCAGGGGGAGCGTCCAGACACCCTTCGACGGACTCCGGTAGCATCCAGCGGTCTTTGGGCCCGTCCGTGCGGGCTCACCGGGGAGACATATGGAACTGCAAAACGCAGCCGCCGAACGTCCAGATGACGTCTTTCGGATTCGCGAGGTCGAGCGAGATGGCCTTCCGTTCTTGTGGTACCGGGACGACGCAGACGAGGCCCATGTCTATGCCCTGAGCGAAGTCGTCGAGCGGATCGTGCTCGGGCGCGACAGCTCTTGCGACCTCATCCTCGCGTGGGACGACCGCGTATCGCGATCACACGCGGAGCTCGTTCGCGTCGGCTCCGATTGGGCGATCCTGGATGATGGGCTGTCATCCAATGGAACGTTCGTGAACGGCGAGCGTGCCTCCGGCCGCCGCCGCCTGGCCGACCGGGACGTCATCCGCATCGGCCGCACGGCGCTCCTGTTCCGTCGGCCCGATCCCGGGAAGGAGGGCGTCAAAACCGTCGTCCCGCCGCAGTCCTACCCTCTCGCCCCGCTCACTGATATCCAACGCAGGGTCCTCGCCGCGCTCTGCCGACCCTGCGCCCTCGCCGGCGGGTACGCGGCCCCGACGACCAACGAGGACATCGCTGGCGAGCTGCACCTGTCGATTGATGCCGTTAAAGCACACCTGCGGACGCTGTTCGGCAAGTTCGCCGTCGGTGACCTCGCGCAGAATCAGAAGCGCATGCGCCTGGTTCAGTTGGCCCTGGAGGTCGGGGTGGTGGACGACCTACTGCGGGGTTAGCTTTTCCATTGACTCGGATTCATCTCGAGAACCGACCGAATCGTCGGGCTATCGAGGGCCGCGTAGAAGAGGGCGACGCCAGCGAGCCCGTTCATCAACGTCGGGGGTGTGCCTTCGGCGAGCCCACAGGGCCACCCGCGCCCCGTTTGAAACACTTCCCGGATGCCAATGCGGGCGGCGCGTTCCGCGAGTAGTCGCCCCGCCGGGTGGTGCGCGGTCGCCCCAGCGAGAGCGCTCGCGTTACCCGCTAGGCCGTGACAGAAGCACCAGGACCAGTTACCCGACGCAAGCCACGCTTCTTGGTAGCGCGCCGTCGTTTCGAATGCAATCCGAGCCTCGCTCGCGAGGTAACCATCGCTCCAGAGGTCGGCGACTTGCGCACGGACGATCCCGACGCCCGGCGCTCCATGGCACCATGTCGTGGCGAACGACTGCCAGTTCGAACGCGGTTCATCTCCTGGCCGTAAATCGGGCCAGTTTCTCTGAACAGCGTCAAACACATTCCTCTCAGCGTCGAGGCACCGTTCGGCAGCTACCGTGAACGCGGGGTTGCCCGTCTGTTGACCAAGATGCGCCAGCGCCAGGGCGCCACCCGATGCGCCGTGAGCGAGCCCTGTCAGCGGAAAGACGCCCGCCGAGCCGACAAGGTTTATCCGGTCCACAAGCAACGTCCCGAGACGAGTGGCCGAACCCAGGTGCGAAGCATCGCCGGTACACGCCGCGAGGGCGAGGCCTGCGAGGACGCTACCCGCTAGTCCTCCCATGAGGTCGGCCTCTTCGGAGGGTACAAGTGCGAACCGGGCAAGTGTCTGAGCGCTCTCAACAAGCGGAGCGGACTCCAAGATCTTCCCAAGGTATGCGGCGACGAGAGCAATACCGCCTGCGCCATCAAAGAGTCCTGGGGCGGTTGCTGGATTCGCGTGAAGAAGGCTGTGCCGCGCTGCGCCAAGCGCCGCCTCCCGCATCGAGTGGTCCCCGGTGCGGCGCGCAATCTCACCCAGTGCGAATGCGATTCCCGCGGTGCCACCGTAGAGATCGGGACCAAGCGATCCCCAGATCGTCTCCCGGACACCGGGGGGGGACGCTTGCGGAGCCACCCATGTGCATTGGTCCCCGGACCAGATCGAATCTTTGACGATTTGAGTTGCCAGGGTGTGCGCAACGTCAAGAAACCCCGGACCCCGTTTGCATGTCGCGGGGCGCAACCGGAGGTCGAGTGTGGGATCGGTGGCTCCCGGATTGAGGTGCAGCGCGTTCGTTGACAGACCTTCAGACCGAAAGGACTCAAAGATTGCCTCCAATGACGCTTCTGAGTTGAGGCCCTCCCTCCATGCTCGGATGAGGGCGAGCGCGGTGAGACCGCAGCGGTGCTCTCCGAAACTCTGACCGTCCAAGGGGTCGTCGGCAAAACCAATTCCCGGAGCAAGCCACTTCGTAAAGGCGGGCGTCGCCCGGCCCAGCTTGGACGAGATATCCGGGTACACGCCCGCAACGGCAGCGAAGGTATCGTCGAAGGACTCCTCGCCAACGTAGAGGACGGCTGCGTCGGTCCGATAGTCGTACGCCGCTGGGTCGCGCAGGACTTTGAGGCGGTATGGGATGTCTGACACGGAAAATTGCCGTTCGATCAAGGTGGCGAGATCCAGCACCCCACCTGCGTAGATATTCCAGTAGAAGCGAAGGACGCGGGGACTTGGTTCAAGATCCCGCGTGCCGATGTACGTGAAAAAACCCGGCTGCAGGGCCGTCCGTATGCGGGGAACTTCGCCGCCCGCCAGCAAGTCAGCGTCAGGGCTCGACACTCGCTGGCGCAGCGCGACGTCGAATCGCCATGCGGTGGGAGAGCCTGGGCCGGTCGGCCTCCCAATCCACGGGCTCGGGGCTCCACAGACGTAGAAGGCCTCGTAGAGGCGAAACGCGAGCGCGTCGACCAAGGCGGTCGCTGTGGAATTAACGCGACCGAACCAGCGGAAGGTTCGATCATCAAGGATTTCGCAACAGCTGACCAGTCGAGAGAGCTGAAGCCTGGGGGCCTCGCGCGCGCGAGCGGTCAACTGGACCCCAGAATCCCGAACAGGTCAAGGAATGCCGTTCGCGGATTTCGGGCCACGTTCGAGGCGAGTTGAAGTTGAAGCACGCCAAGACGAGGGCACCGCTCGTAGCCAGCCGAGAGTTCGAGCGCGGAATGAACAAGACGAACCGCAACGTAGTACGGGAGGCGTTCAATATCGCCAGGGTTCACTATCGCCCCGCTGGACGCATATCCGGAAAGCATTGCGCCGATGGCCGAATGCACGTCGCCCAGCGCACACGGGGCAGCGATCGATACTTCGGAGTCGGATGCCTCTCGCGATGCGGCAATCCATGCCGCCACATAGTCGCTGAAGCACATGGCCAGATCCCACGCGGGATCGCCGATGCCAGCGTGCTCCCAGTCGACCAACATAACGGTCGACGCTTCCGCGCGCGAAGCAATTGCGTTGTCCCAGCGCAGATCGCCATGAATGACACACCGCGGCGACCACATGTCCCCTGCATGGGCGGCGAGATCGGCGAGTGCCCTGTCGCCGCCGACGATCGCCAAGACATTTCGCTCGCCCGGACCGAGGTCGGCAATCGCAGTCGTTGGATCATCCATGAGTCGAAGCACCCGTCCATCGAGGACCGGAAGTTTTCCTCCGACCGACCGATAGTCGAGGACGTGAAGGCGCCCCAACGCGATTCCAAGCGCGTGGGCGACGGAGGTCGTCTGACCCCAGTGTTCATGGTGGTACGCGCGAAGGTCAACGCCAGGCGCGTACTTGAGAACCATCGTTCCGACAGACACTCCTTCGTCGAGTATGACCGGGAGGATCGCGCTAAGCCCCGCGCGGGCGAGTGCGCGGATGTTCGATGCTTCCTGTCTCGGACCCGCGGGCCGCGCCGTTCGCTTGACGAACAGGATGGGCTCGCCCCCGACGTCCACCCTGACGCCATGGTTTCTTCTCCACGAACAATGAAGTACCAGGCCGTCGTCGAGTATTGACGCCTCGGAGAGCAGCCCCGTAACGACGAGCTGGCGCACAAGCCCAGGTACATCGCCGACCCAGCTGGCCGTCAAGGTCTGATCACTGTTGGACCACGCGCTGTCGCAGGCTAACGGCGTCGAGACGCCGTTAGCTCGTTCGTGCCGACTCTGTCAGCCAATGCCGGGGCCCAGGCCATCCTGACGTCCGGGGACGTCCGTTGAGCCCGGCGCCCCGTGGTCATCTCAATCGAATCAGCCCACGGACCGGATGAACGATAGGCATGGCAAGCCAAAATGTGAGTCACACCGCGAGCTAACACCCCTGATACGCGTAGCAGGTGCATTGCGAAGTTTTTCTGGTGGACGGCGGGTCGCCACTCTCGACCGGGGCACCAGCGAGGTACTGTCGCGTCACCCCGCCATGCAAGTATGGCGAGGAGGTACCCGCGGCGAACACCTCGACGTATCGAAGTGTCGCGTCCGGCTTCACCCGAACCAACGACGGACCGTCCGTCGCCGACTCGTACATTTCGACGATTTCCGCATCGGAGACTTCGACATACCTGTCAAGGTACGTAGACGTATAAATATGCCAGTAGCGACTCTCACGATGTAGGTCGCCAGCCACGCTCCAGTCGCCTGGGCCCTGGTGTGGATATCCGGCGATGACGGTTCCCGCCGCTGGCGGACCACTTCCCTTTATGAGCTCACTCGGAATCGGGTGGCTTTGCCACTTGGGCGTCATTTTCGTTCCTTCCGTCGTGGATGCGGGCTACTTGATGCCAAGAACGCCGCCGAGGAGCGTTGCTCGGTCTGCGTCGGTTAGGGGGAGAACGGCTCGGAGTTGGGCAGTCCCGCGGACCGCCTGGAGTGACCCACAGACGTCGCACACCCAACGACGGATGACGGCGGACGCGGAGTTGTGCGTGCGATCGCTCGCTGTGACGATCATTCCGTTGTCGTCAACGCGGATCGCAAAGGCGGCGGTGTCGGGAAGACGGACCAGCGCGGTCTCGCGTCGCCAATCCCAGACTGAGGGGCCGTCGTCGCTGGCAACGCCCAGCAGACGGTCGTCTGGGGAGAACGCCACTGCGTGTATCGATCCCCGGAATCCGCGCAGTGTGGCGAGAAGGGTTCCGGCGCGAACATCCCAGACCCAAACCGTTCGGTCTGGCCCAGCCGCTGCGACGACCGTACCGTCACTGTTTCTGGCCAGCGTCGAAATCACGCCATCGTGCTTGATTTCCCGAAGGAGGGACCGCCGTCCCAACTCGAAAACGCGTAACGCCCCGTCCGCTCCTCCGCTCACGACCGTGTCGGCCGTAGGACCAAACGTGATTGCGTATCCCGCGCCTGCATTCGTATCGATGTTGGGCGCGGTCCGGCCAGCTGGGAGGGACCAGCTCCGAATTTTCCCGTCAAGGCCAATCGCAGCGGCCGTGCTGTCGTCCGGACTGAGGGCGACCGACACGATAGGGACGCCCGTCCCTTGCTCGAGCGCCCTGGCCCCCGTGAACGCCCCTGCAGGGGTCCGTGCCATCCGGATCGTCCCGTCCGGAGACGCGACCACCGCGAGTGTGCCCGACAAATTGATCGCGGCCGAAAGTGCACCCCCCAAAATCGCTCGGCCAACAAGGGGCTGAGGGCCACGAGCGAAGGCAAAAAGGGTTCCGTCGTCCAAAATTGCGCGTCCACCGTTTCCGTTGAGCCAAAGCGCATTCGTCACCACCGCCGCCTCAGCCGGAAGGGGGACGTCCGCAGGCAGCGATCGCCGCCATTTCCAGACCCTCAGGCCGCCCCCACCGTCGGCCGTCGCGACGAGGCCGCCGGATATCGCGACCGCGGAGACACCTGCGTCGTGGCGTTGAAGAGTCGTGATCGAGGTGGCACTTGATGTCGACCAGACCCGAGCCGACGCATCTCCGCCGCCGCTCACGAGGAATCGGCCGTCGTGGCTGAATGCGAGTGACGTGATCGTGCCGTCGTGTCCCTCGAGTCGCCTCGATCCGCGTCGATCATGGAAGAGCTGCAGAGCCCCTCCGACGTCAGACACGGCGCCCTGTCGGCCGTCCCGAGAAAGGGCAGCCGCCTGAACTCGTCCCCCATTGCCGGTGAACACGGATACAGGTTTCGAGCGTGGGTTTCGGTACAGGGCCGCAGTCCCGGCATCGTCTCCGATCAGAAGTGCCGTTCCCGTCGCATTCGTCGCGAGCGCCGTAATCGAGTGTTTCGTCAGAATTGACGGTGCAACACGAGCGCCAGTCCGTACATCGACGACCGTGACTGCGCGGCCTACCGCGAAGGCTATCCGCCGGTTGTCGGCGCTCATGGCCGCGGCGACGATGGGTTTCGGCAGTCTGACGAGTACCGCACTCCCGCGTGCGGCGTCGAGCGACCAGCGAGTCAAACGACCATCATCCCGAATGCCCAGTAGATCGTGCCCGTCCGGTGAGAACCACAGGCCTCGAACGCGACCGCCGTCACGCCCGAGGTCGCGTGATGGTCCGAGTCCTCCGCGGTCACGAATTCGAACAAGGCCGTCTGCGTAGCCGACGGCGAGTCGGCCCCCTGTCCGGTCGAACCCGAGCGCACTGATGAGGACCGGCGCGCCGTTCGCGACGGCAACTACCCTCGACTCGAAGGTCGCCTGGCGCAGGACTTCCTCGGCTTGTCTCGTCGGCGCCTGTCGGTCCGCCAGCCGCGCAAGAGCGAGACTCCGGCCGGGATCGATTGCGAGTTGCTCCCGGGCGGTGATCGCAATCTCTCGGGAGAGTGCCGCGTCCCGCTCGCGGGCCGCATTGTTTCGTTGGCTAAAGGCGAATACCGAGACGCCGCCCAGTGAGACCACGCCCGCGGCGAGTCCACTGATGGCAACTTGCGTCCGGCGTCGCTTGGCCGCCGTGGCACGCTCCTCAGTGGCGACGCTCTCGTCCAGGAAGGAACCCTCAAGGTGATTGAGGCCCTCGCGAGGCCGCTCTCGCCACACTGCCAGCTGTGCCCCTTGATAGAGCAGAGAGGGGTCGCGCTTACCTCGGTTCCACTCCCCGGCTGAGTCCGTGAGGCGCCGAAGCAGACGAAGCCCTTCACGATCTTCACTGATCCAGCCACGCAGTCGTGGCCACGCTCGAATGAGGGCCTCGTGGCCAACTTCCAAAACGGGTTCGCCCGAGCCGGGATCGGCCGTCCCGATGAGCAAGCGGGCCTCCGAGAGCGCCCCAATGACTCGCTCGATCTTCGCGCGATCTGGCCCGGTAGAGAGGATTTCCTCTCGGCCCGCCCGCCGACGGGTGTCCTCGGTTCCTTCTCCCGGCTGCGTGAGTCGCAGGAGAATTTCTCGCGCGACGACACCTTCGGACGGGTCGAGAGTCGAGTACACGTCGTCTGCGCGGCGAGCGATTGAACCCTCGACGCCGCCACATTCCGCGTATCCACTGAGCGTAAGTTCGCGACCTCGACGGCGCCTCCACAACTCGTACATGGCGTGAGAGACGAGTGGGAGGGCCCCTGGGTTTTCGGCGACGTCCTCAACGATTGTGCGGGCGATGCCAGGTTCGATCTCAAGCCCGGCCAGCCGAGCGGGGGTTTCGATGGCCTGACGGAGGTTTGTCGCGCTGATCGGGCCAACGAGATACTGACACTCTGAGACGAGTGCTCGGAGTTCGTCGTGGACGGCGAGGCGCGGATAGAAGTCCGATCGCATCGTCAGAATGACGGTCAGACGGTCATCTGGTGACGTGGCGGCGTGAACAAGATTCCGGATCACGGCGCGACGCTCGACCTCATCAGTGGCAAGCGTGAAGAGCTCCTCGAATTGATCGACGACCAAGACGGCCCGTTGGTCAGTTGGCTCCGTGGCCAGCGCGCGACCGATGGCCAGTTGAAGCGCGGCCGGATCGGACACGAACGCATTCGCTTCGACGGCGGCGCCCAGGTCTTTCGCACCTCGAGCGAGGGCCTCGAGAGGACGACTTCCGGGTGAGATCAGGGCGATCTTCCAACCCTTGCTGCCCAGGACCCTCCCAGCTTTAAGGGCCGGAATGAGACCAGCACGGACCAGGGAACTCTTCCCACTGCCAGATGCCCCCAGGACTGCGAGGAAGCGACCTCGACGGACCCGACCAACGAGGGCGTCGATGTCCTCATCGCGTCCTGCAAAGTAGCGCGCATCGCCCGTGTCGAAAGCACGCAATCCCGGATACGGGCATTCGTCGTTTGATGGGCCGACGACCGCCAGGCCTGGACCCTTCAGTCGGCGCGCGATCTGGACGGCAACCTCATCGTGCACGTCTCTCGCATCAATGACCGGCCATGCAGCCAGTGCGGAAAGACCAGGGTCGTCAGAGCTCGGGGCGCCCGTCAGAAGGATGGCCAACCGGCTGAAGGACTGATCCCGTTGTGACAACCGCGCAACCGTCGCAAGCGGTGACCGCGCCCACTCGCCAAGTCCAGACTCGCCGACGAGAAACGCACAGCCAGCAGCAGAGGCGACCTCGCTTCCCACTCCGCTACTGACGACTACCGCGTCAACGTCTAGCCGATCCAGTGCCTTCGCCAGGGAATTGGCCTCTGGACGACTCGCGTCGTCGGCGACGAGCGCCAGATCGTAGCGATACGAAAGAAGGCTCGCCTCGACCGAACTGGCGACCGGGCGGCGTTGAGCTTCCGGTGAACAGAGCGATTCGACCAGTTCCGAAAGCCCCGCGGGAAGGCCGCGTGGCAATTCCCCAGCTGTCACGCCGAGGCATTCGCGAAGCACGGTGCCAAGCGCAAAAACGTCGGCGGCGTGGCTGTGAGGCGCCCCCGCAACAACCTCTGGGGCGACGTACCCTGCGCTCCCAGCCGGGCCGACGGCAGCCGCGAGCCCGAAGTCCGCAAGATAGGCATGTTCCTCACCTCCAGACTCGGCGAGGAGGATATTGGCTGGCTTCACATCACCGTGCACGAGTCCCTTCGCATGGGCCGCGCCCAGGGCTGCCCCAATCTGGCTCGCGATCCGCAGGGCTCGGCCGAGGGCCAGGGGCGCGCTTTCGGAGATCGCCTCGCGAAGGGTCGATCCACGGACGAAACGGGAGACGATAAAGAGGTGCCCGCCGAACTCACCGGCGCGGTAGACGGGAAGGATGTTCGGATGCTCAATCTCCGCGGCAATCTGGGACTCGCGGATGAACAGGGACCGGACGTGCGCGTCGGAGCTGAGGTGCGGGGCGATTACCTTGAGTGCAACCGTGCGTCCGAGATCCAGCTCCGTGGCTTCGAAGACGACGCCCATTCCACCCGATCCGGCAACGCGACGGAGAACGAAATCCCCCATCCGGTCACCGGGGCCGAGTATGGCGCCAATCGAAGCCGAAGCCGATCCGTGTTCGTAGACGGTATCGCTCAACTCAGCCCCGCTATTTCCGAGCCACTACGTCAGCGACGACCGCCCTGTCGGCGGTGGCCTCCGACCTTGCGCTCGCCACTGCCGTTGGCTTGGCCGCCTCGGCCTGAATCCTCGTGATGTCAAGAGCGGTTGCCCTCGAAGAGCCACCGGCGACCGGGCGACCGCTCTTGCGGAGAAATGCCCGCATCTCAATGGGCGTCAAACTCGCGATCGCCGGGACGGTCAGCCGCAGCCTGGCGACTCCCGCCGCCGCAATCGCGGACGCTCCCGAGGTCCCCCCAAAATGATTGATCCCGCCGGAAAATGGCATTGGGTCACCGTTGGCGTAGACGACATTTCTGCCCGCGTCGGTCACCTCCCAGCCACTCCAACCGTCTCCCGCCGCCAGAACACCTTGACCGGGGCACACAACGTCGATGCGAGATCCGTAGTTGCTAATCCGCGTCGCGCCGGGCTCTTCCGCCAGTGTTCCAGCGCCAACGAGAATGCTTCCACTATCGCTCGGGTGCCGTCCAAGGTTTCGGTTCATTGGAAACGTCCCGTCGATCTCCACCGTGTCAAGATCAGAGTGACCGTTCCCGCCCGCTTGGACGACATCGATCCCGGCCAGGGAAGCCGCGGCAAGGAGTACACAGATTGCTGGGTCCGACTCAACCGGCATGAAGGGGCCCGACATTCCGAAGGGCCTGATCTGGACCTCCACCAGAAGAATTCGTGCGGTAAACGACGGCCTGCCTGACAGAAATACCGAACCAAACGCAAGTGCGTCGCGGACCGTTTGGATGTCAGAAAGCGGTCCCAGCGCCGAGGAACGCCACGTCGAAACTAGACGTACTGTCGCGTTCGGGACCAGCCCCAAGCCAGTCTTCCCGACGAGGAGGCTAAGCACGGCAGTGCCGTGACCCTGGTGAGAAATACGCGTGTGGCGACGCAGTGACGCGTCCCAATGATCAACTTCGTTCCCGGCGAGTCCCCAAATCTGGGCGATCTGTGGAACCAGATCGTTGACCGCGGTTGGGGCCCTACGATCGTCAATTGGCGGCAGCGCCGCGTTCGTGCCCCAACCACCTTCGACATCGACGATAAGCGCGGTGCCGATCTCAACCTGCGACGACGTTGCGTTGATGCCCAAACTGCCGTTCTGAGAGGACGCTGGCATCGCTGCCGAAACTTCCGTCTGCTCGAGCATTTTTGGCGGTGGTCCCACGGAGGACTCCGGCCAGACGGACGCGAACCTCGTTTGGTCCTCGAGAATCCGGAGGACAGCCGCTCGATCCGCGTCGCCGACCTCAATACGAAAGAATGAGGCCAGGTCGGCCAGCTCCACCGCGCCATCGGTTGCACTGGCGAGCGCCTCCAATTCTGCGAGCGAGACGCTGCCGAATGCGGGGGCAGCGGTGGTGCCCTCGGGAAGCGTCGGCGCCAGAGCCCGCTCGGAATCGGAATCGAAATGAGGCCTAGAAGGCGTCCCGGGAATGGACACCCCGACCAGGGACCCGCTCCTCCACGCATCATCGGTTAGCCCCGCTGGAATGAGGTGTCGCTGAACTCGCACGAGAAACGACGGCGGTTGGACCGACCCCAGTTGACCTGGAGTGCGGTCGCGCCGAGGAAGCCAGCGCAGCGGGATGTCGCTCACACGGGACCGTCCTTGTCCTGAAGCCGTGAAGGACCTGCGAACTCGCCAAGCGTGAGCGCCTCCCGAAGCGTGGGCGCCCGCCCTACCGTCAGGCCCGACTCTACGCGCCTGGCAATCACGGAGTCAATACTCGAGTGGAGACGAGGTGGATCGTGGGAAGGAGGCGGATGCATAACCCTGTCAGCCTCCACGACAGGCAGGGCGAACGAAAACGAACCCTAGGGTCAGAGTTCCCGCTCGGAGCGACGGCAGGGTGCGCACGAGAGTGCTGGCTACCCCCCAGGCAGGAGCCCCCGGCGGCGGCGGATGAGGCGTTCCATGTTCCGGAACACCAGGCCGTCCATGAGGATCCCGATCAGGAGGATCACGACCATGATCGAGAGCATGCCCTTGGCATCCGAGAGTTCGCGGTTCGCCTGCAAGAGCTGCCCGAGCGACGACTGCTTCGCGATGATGACGATCAGCTCACCGGCCATCAGGCTGCGCCAAGAGAAAGCCCACCCTTGCTTGAGGCCACCAACGAGCGAGGGCATCGCGGCCGGGAGGACCACGTGGCGGTACTCGGCGAAGCCCTTGGCCCCCATCGCCCGCCCGGCGCGCAGGAGGATCGGCTGGATGTGGTCGATCCCGTGGATCAGGCCATTGGCCACCGACGGGGCGGCGCCCAAGACCACGACGAAGGTGATCGCCTCTTCGCTGAGACCGAACAGGAGGATGGCCAGCGGGAACCAGGCGATTGACGGCATGGTCTGAAGGCCGGTGATCAGGGATCCGAATGCTGCCCGAAGGACATTGGAGCGGCCGACGAGGCTTCCGATCAGAAGGCCAATCACAACCGCGAGCGCAAACCCCCAGACACCCCGCCGGAGCGTCGTGCCAATCGCGTTCCAGAGTTGCCCGGTACCGGCGTCGTCCCAGAGGCGGGCGCCCACCTCGCCGGGCCCAGGGAGGGCGTATCGGGGTCGCCAACCCGAGAGGACCACGGCCTGCCAGGCGCCGATACCGATCGCAAGTGCCATGAGTTTCGGCCACAGACCCGACCAGAGGCGCGCAGGGATCGGCTTACGGTTCGGGGTGACCGCCTCAAGGGCGTCGAGGCCCGTTACCGCATCGACGAGATTGACTTCCGGCTCAATGGTGGCCATGGCTAGCGACCTCCTGCTTCAAGCGGGCAGTCAGACGCGAGGCGAGCGCGCCGACGTCGGGCGACTCGATCCGACGCGGGCGGGGCAGGTCGACGACGAGTTCCTCGGCGACACGCCCAGGGCGGCTGGTGAGGACCAATACCCGGTCGGCAAGCCGGATGGCCTCGCGCACGTTGTGCGTCACGAAGATGATGGTGCGCCCGGTCTCACGCCAGATCTGCTCGATCTCGTCGTGCATAACGTCACGTGTCATGGCGTCGAGTGCGCCGAAAGGCTCGTCCATCAAGAGCGTCGGCGCGTCGCGCGCGAGGGCACGGGCCAGGGCGACGCGCTGGCGCATTCCCCCGGAGAGTTGATGCGGGTGGTGGCTGGCGAACCCGGAGAGGTGCACCATCGTGAGGAGCTCGGCGACGCGCTCCCGGCGTTCGGCCTTCCCGACGCCTGCGAGTTTCAGTGGAAGCTCAACGTTTCGCGCAACGGACAGCCACGGGAAGAGCGCCGGGTCCTGGAACATCACCGAGGTCTCACCGGTGCGCGCGACGGTGCCGGCACTTGGTTGCTCGATACCGGCGACCAGGTTCAGCAGGGTGGTCTTCCCGCAGCCGGAGGCCCCGACGAGACAGAGAAACTCGCCCGGCTGCGCCTCAAGGCTGATCCCGTCGACCGCCGTCACGGCCGAGGGGCCGTGACCGAAGACCTTGGTGACTCCCTCAAGTCGAACCGCTGGCCGCATCTCATCGCGGACGACCGGCTCGGGGCTGCGGGTTGCCGTTAGTGTGATCACGAAAGACCCTTCACAGGTGGGCGCCCCTTCGAGCGAAGCAGCGCATTGAGGATGTCGAGGTCGTAGATGCCCGGCAGGTTGCGAACGGGTTTCAAAAGTCCTACGGCGATTGCATTGTCTGCGGAGCGTCGAAGGGAACTCGCGACTGGATCCGGAGTGAACGTCAAGTTCCCCCACGCCGCCGCCAAGATCGGATCCTTGAGGCGCTTACCCGTAAAGCTCTCGATCTCATCATTCGAAGTGGTTTGCGCCTGCGAGCTGTGTACTCGCGCGAAGTCGATCCCGTCCAGATTGGCCGCGACGACTCCTTTCACCGCGTCAGGATGTTGCGTGAGGAATTTGCGTGCGACAACCACCTGGGTGGTCACGAAATTGCCCCCGGGCCAGAGGTCGCGCTCGCTGACGAGAACGTGCCCGCCGCCGTCGTTGAGGAGGCGCGTGGCCCACGGCTCTGGCACCCATGCCCCGTCGATCGTCCCGGAACGAAACGTCTGGAGGGTCTGGGAGTTCTCCTGCGGAACGATGGAGACGTCGCCTCCTCCCGCGACATCCGTGTTCAACCCCTTGCCACGCAGATACCAGCGCAGCGCCACATCTTGGGTGTTACCAAGCGAGGGCGACGCCAAGGTTTTACCCCGCAGATCCTGGGCGGTCGTGATGCCCGTGCGAACCACGAGGGCGGCTCCGCCGGAGGTCGCCCCCGAGACGACGCGGAGTGCCGCTCCATCCGATTGCGCGTAGCCGTTGATGGCCGGGTTCGGGCCCAGATAGGCGACATCCACGGCGTTACTGAACAGTGCCTCGACGATCGTCGTTCCTGAGGGGAACGAGCTGATCTCGACCTTGGCGCCCGGTAGCTCCTTCTCGAAGTAGTGCCTACCAGCGGCGATGAGACCGGACGCATGCGTGACGTTTGGCGACATCCCGATCCGTACCGTCAATCCTCCCTCGCGGACCCCGGCCGAACCGCAACCCGACAGGATCCCGGCGAGAACGATCGCGACGACCGCTCCGAATGTCTGCCCAGCGGTCATAACGTCAGTCTATCGCATCTATTAGTAAAAGCACGTACTACTGATCCTCAGCCGACCCGGACGGCGACCGTGAGGGGTGCGCGTGGGTCGTCGGAGGTGGTTGACGAGGACAGCGCCGTGTCGGCACCGAGAACGTCCTGAATACCGCCTTCGATCACTGGGCGAAGGTTCTCGAACGCGGCCGACGAGTTCGGTGCGACGAGGCGGTCGTAGATACGCACCGTGATCTCGTTTGCGTCTACACCGGTGCCGGAATCTTTCGCGCTCTCGGCTGCGGCGCCCTGCAGACGCCTGAACGCGCGGGCGACCAGCTCGCGAGGCTCGCCCTGCTGGTCCCGTTTCATCGAATACCGCAGGGCCGGGTGTCCGTCGGCGGTGTCGATCGAGTAGTCACCCTCATGCCCGATCAGGAGCACACCGGGACCGTTGTGGACGTGCGAGTAGTTCGCAACGTCAATCAGGAGACCCTCCACCGCGCCGCGGCGGATCCAGTCGTGAAAGACAGGGATGAAGTCGGCGGGTTTCGTTGCCCGGTCGGCGAGCGGCATTGCCACGGAGATGCGTTGGAGGCTCATGCGACCACCTGCTGGGCCGCCATGTCACTGATGCGGATATGGCAGGCGTGGGCGGCGTCGATGAAGAGCTGCGTCTCCTCGATGAGCCCGCGGACATCCTCCACCCCGACCACCGGACCAGACTCGTGCCGGGCGAACAGTGGACGCGCGAACTTGCCTTGAGCGAAGCGGTCGAAGAACAGCTTCGTGTCGTAGAACCGC
>JAYTQG010000267.1:0-2738 GCA_043746815.1 Thermoleophilia bacterium
GATGCCGCCGAGGCTTGAGATGGTGAACGTCCCGCCCGCCATGTCCTCAGGGCTGAGCTTCCCGTCGCGTGCCTTGGCGGAGAGTGCGGTCAACTCACCAGCAATCTCCAGGATGCCCTTCGTGTCGACATCGCGGATGACGGGAACGACCAACCCAAGCGGTGTGTCGGCCGCAAAGCCGAGGTGGTAGTAGCGCTTCAGGACAAGATCGTCGCCGTCCAGAGACGCATTCAAGCGCGGGTGTTCCTTCAGCGATGGCACGCAGGCCTTCAGGAGGAGCGCCACCATCGTCAGCTTGATTCCCTGGGCTGAAACGGCCGCGTTGGTCTCTTTCCGAAAGGCCTCGAGGTCCGTGATGTCGGCGTCCTCATGGTGGGTGACGTGAGGAATCGTGACCCAGTTGCGCTGCAGGTATGGCCCGGCGATGCGGGCGATGCGGCTGAGCGGTTCGCGCTCGACCGGGCCGAACTTCGCGAAGTCGACCTGAGGCCAGGGCGGCAGTGCCCGGCCAGTTGGCACGCCAGCCGTCGCCGGTGCTGGCGCAGGGACACCCGACTCAACGTCAGCCTTGACGATCCGTCCCTTCCGGCCAGTGCCGGTAAGCGCCGCGAGGTCGACGCCGCGATCGCGGGCGAGACGTCGGACGGCCGGACTGGCGTACGCCGGCTGGCCCGGTTCAGCCGCCACCGCCGGTTCAGGCTCAGGCTCGGCCTCCGGTGCGACTGGGGGCGCAGGCGGGTCGACGACCGGGGGCGTGGCCTCCGCGGCCACTTCAACGGGAGCCTCGCCCGAGGCCTCGATCGTCACGACCGGCGAACCCTTCGAGAGCGCATCGCCAAGGGCGACCAGGACCTCCTTCACAACCCCGGCGACAGGTGAGGGGACCTCCATGGTGGCCTTGTCGGACTCCAACGTCACCAGCGGCGTCTCGACAGCAACCGTGTCCCCAGGTTTGACCAGAATCTCGATCACGGGGACATCGGTGAAGTCCCCAATGTCGGGGACCGTCACTTGCGTCACCGGTGCCATGGCGCGGCCTCCTCCGTGCTGATTCCGTAGCGCTCGATGGCGCCCTGAACGATCTCGGCCTCGATGGTGCCCTCCTCCGCGAGCGACGCGAGGGCGGCGACGACGACATGGTGGCGGTCGACTTCAAAGAAACTGCGGAGCGCCGCGCGGTAGTCGCTGCGGCCGAAGCCATCCGTACCGAGGACCCGGTACGGCGCCTGGATGAAGGGGCGGATGCCGTCGGCAAGGGCGCGCTGATAGTCGGTCGCCGCAATGACTGGTCCCGGGTGGCCGTACATCGCCTCCTCCACGTACGCGGGCCGCGATGCCTCCAAGGGGTGCAGGCGGCTCCAACGTTCAGCCTCGATTCCGTCGCGACGAAGTTCCGTGAAGCTGGTCACGCTCCAGACATCGGCGGTCACGTCAAAGTCGGCGGCGAGGAGTTCAGCGGCCGCTTCGACCTCGCGCAGGATCGTCCCCGACCCAAGCAGTTGCACCCGCGGGCCGCTGGTCGCTTTCCCCTCGTGAAGCAGGTACATCCCCTTCAAAATCCCCTCGCGAACGCCCTCGGGCATCGCCGGGTGACGGTAGTTCTCGTTCATGACGGTGAGGTAGTAGAAGACGTCCTCCTCCATCATCCGCTTGAGGCCATCCTCCATGATGACCGCGACCTCGTAGCCATAGGTCGGATCGTAGGAACGGCAGTTTGGGATCGTGGCGGCGATCAGATGGCTGTGGCCGTCCTCATGCTGAAGGCCCTCCCCGTTCAACGTCGTGCGGCCCGCCGTTGCACCGATCAGGAAGCCACGCGCCCGGCTGTCACCAGCGGCCCAGGCAAGGTCGCCGATGCGCTGGAATCCAAACATCGAGTAGAAGATGTAGACGGGGATCATGGGCGTGTCGTGGTTGGAATATGACGTCGCCGCCGCGATCCACGCGGAGATCGCACCGGGCTCGTTGATGCCAGCCTGGATGATCTGCCCGTTTTTGTCCTCGCGGTAAAACATCAGCTGCTCGGAGTCCTCCGGGACGTACAGCTGCCCGACCTGCGAGTAGATACCGAGCTGGCGGAACATGCCCTCCATCCCGAAGGTGCGCGACTCGTCCGGGACAATCGGGACCACCCGCGCGCCGAGGGTTGGGTCGCGCACGAGCCCCGAGAGCACGCGTACGAACGCCATCGTCGTCGAGATGTCACGCTCACCCGAACCCTCAAGCTGCGACTGGAAGATGGACGGTTCCGGTGCGGCGAGCGGCGTTGACGCCTGACGGCGGCGGGCCGGGAGGCTGCCACCAAGCGCCGCCCGACGCTCGCGCATGTACTGCATCTCGGGCGAGCTCTCCGGCGGACGGTAGAACGCGCCCTCGCGTACCTGTTCGTCGGTAAACGGCAGCTCAAACCGGTCTCGGAAGCCGAGCAGGGATTCCTCGCTCATCTTCTTCTGCTGATGGGTGATGTTCTGCCCCTCGCCGGACACCCCCATCCCGTAGCCCTTGATGGTCTTCGCGAGAATCACCGTCGGCTGGCCTTTGTGCGCTTGGGCGGCGGCGTAGGCCGCATAGAGCTTGCGGGGATCATGGCCACCGCGGTTCAGCCCCCAGATCTCGTCGTCGGTCCAGTCGGCAACCATCGCGGCAAGCTCTGGCCGGACGCCGAAGAAGTGTTTACGCACGTAGGCACCGTCGCGCGACTTGAACGTCTGATAGTCGCCGTCCACGCACTCCATCAT
>JAYTQG010000268.1:0-5974 GCA_043746815.1 Thermoleophilia bacterium
ATGGCTCGGGCAGACACGGCGGACTCCTTCGACCGGATGAGTGATTCCGATCCAGATACGCCGCCGCTGTGGTCAAAGGTCCGTCCCCTGAGGTGGAAACGAGCGCGTCGCGGTGGAATCTTCCGGAAGCCTTGCTATCTTTACTCACATGAGTTCAGTAAAGCGCAGAGCTGGCTACACCAGGCTCTCTCCCAAACACCAGGTAACCATCCCCACCGACATCGTGGCCGATGGC
This sequence comes from Thermoleophilia bacterium, assembly GCA_043746815.1. GTDB lineage: Bacteria > Actinomycetota > Thermoleophilia > Miltoncostaeales > Miltoncostaeaceae > JAYTQG01. The sequence continues at coordinate 236 of JAYTQG010000268.1, forward strand.
AAAATCCGCGTTGGGACTGAATTCTGGGTGACCAGGGAACCGAACGGGTGCATCACCTTGCACCCAGAGGAAGATCTCGCTGCCATCCGCCGACGGGCGATCGATGAAACGGGCGGGAGCATGCCGGGAATCTGGAAACCGGGCGATCTTGAGCGACTGCGTGATGAGTGGCGTTAGTCGTTCTGGATGCGAGTGTCCTTATCGCCCTCCTGGACCCAGACGACGCCCTGCACGCACCGGCGAAGACGGGATTTCACGCCGTTGAAGACGGCGATTTGGTCCTCCCGGCGTCCGCACTGTCCGAGACCCTGGTTTTGCCTGCTCGCGCTGGACGGGCAGCCCAGGTGCGCGCCCAAATCGACCTCCTCCGAATCAGGATCGAACCGCTCTCCGAGTCGGCAGCCGCAGTCGCCGCCGAACTTCGCGGGCGCCACCCAAGCCTGCGTCTGCCGGACGCGCTCATTCTGGCGACCGGTGATGTCCTGGACGCTGATGCCATTCTCACCGCGGACCGACGATGGACCGCTTGGAGCGACCGCGTCCGCCTGATCTAAGTGCGCTTCCGCAACCTGGGTGGAATCCGCCCGGTTAGAAGAGCGGCGGCTGCCCGTCCCGCGGGCGAGGCTCGGCGAGACCGAGGTGGCGATACGCGCGCGGAGTAGCGACCCGGCCCCTGGGGGTCCGAAGGAGTAGCCCAACTTGCAGGAGAAATGGCTCGTGAACATCTTCAACGGTGTCCGAGGACTCTCCGACCGCGTCAGAGAGTGTGTTTAGGCCAATGGCACGACCTTCGAAGGTCTCGCAGAGCACCCTCAAGAGCTTGCGGTCCAACTCGTCAAGTCCAAGCGCGTCCACCTCCAGGAGCGCCAGGGCTTCGTCCGCAATTGCAGCGTTAACGACCGCATGACCCCGGACCTGAGCGACATCGCGTACCCGGCGGAGCAGGCGGTTCGCAATTCGCGGCGTCCCCCGTGAGCGCCGGGCAATTGCCCCGGCACCGTCCGGGTCGACCTCCACACCGAGGATTCCCGCCGAGCGCGTCACGATCTGGGCGAGTTCCTCCGGACGGTAGTAGTCCAGCCGCTCGACCACCCCAAACCGGTCGCGTAGCGGGGTGGTCAAGAGGCCACTTCGTGTCGTCGCGCCGACGAGGGTAAACCTGGGCACATCCAGGCGAAGTGTGCGCGCCGAGGGTCCCTGTCCGAGGATGACATCCATCTGAAAGTCCTCCATTGCCGGGTAGAGGACCTCCTCGATCGCGCGGTTCAATCGGTGGATTTCGTCAATGAACAGCACGTCGCCGGGGGCAAGCGCCGTCAGGATCGCTGCGAGGTCGCCCTTGCGCTCCAAGGCGGGGCCACTCGTGACGTGAAACTCGGCACCCATTTCAGCGGCCAAAATTGCCGCCAGCGAGGTCTTGCCAAGGCCGGGAGGTCCAGCCAAAAGTACGTGATCCAGGGCTTCCCCCCGCCCTTGGGCGGCCTGCAAAAAGATGCCCAACTTCTCACGAATGGTCTCCTGCCCGATGAAGGCGTCCAGCGACTTCGGACGGAGCGACTGGTCGAGGTCATCCTCGGCCCCCGCCGCCGCAGGACGTGTGAGGGGATCGGTCACGATTTCCGAAGCCGGGCGAGGCCGTGACGGACGAGTTCTTCCGCGCCCAGCGCACCGTCGGCGTCGGCCAGCGCACCGTCGGCCTCATCGGAGCCAAAACCCAAGGAAATCAGGGCATCACGCGCCGACAGGAAGACGTCTGCCTGCTGCCCGACGTTGCTTGCCACGGCGGTCACCGCGCCGCCGTCGCCCATCCGGTCTTTCAGCTCCAGGACGACACGCTCGGCGGTCCGCTTTCCAACGCCAGTCGCGCGCTGGATTTTGGCGCTATCGCCACGCGCGATGGCGAGCCGAAGCGCGTCAGTTGAGTCGACCGAACAGATCGCGAGCGCAACTTTCGGCCCGACTTGGCTGACGCTAATCAACTGCTCGAAGAGGCGCCGCTCGGAGTCCTCGGCGAAGCCGTAGAGATCGAGCGCGTCCTCACGGACGACAAGGTGCGTCGACAGGGAGACGGTCCCACCAAGCAGGGGAAACGACCGCGCCGAGGTGGCCGAAACCCTCACGTAGAGCCCCACTCCCCCAACCTCCACGATGACCGCATCAGCTTCGAGCGCCGCAAGGCGCCCGCTCAGGGACCGGATCACGCTAGCGAGGTTACTTGGCCCGCCCGACGGCAGCCGCGAACGGTTGGGCGCCCAAGTGGCAGAGCGCCGCGGCCAGCGCGTCAGCCTCATGGTCGCTCGTCGGCGTCGCCCCGGTAAGGCGCGTCACCATTGCCCGCACCTGCGTCTTGTCCGCTCGGCCGCTTCCGCTGACGGCCTGCTTGATGGCATTCGGCGTGTACTCCGTCACGGCGACACCACCGGCCGCCACCGCGGTGAGGAGCGCACCGCGCGCCTCAGCCATCCCCATCGCCGATTTGCTCACGGGGTGGACAAACCAGCTCTCCACGGAGGCAGCCTCGATGACGTACGCCTCCAGTACTTCGGCGACCGCCCGGTACAGCGCAAGGAGGCGCTCCGCATGGGGTGTCGCAGGTTTCGTCCTGACCGTCGTCAGGAGCTCCGCCGTGAGGCGACTGCCCTTGCCGACAAGTACCGCGATACCAGTTGACGCAAGCCCCGGGTCAATCCCCAGGACGATCACCCCGCGACCGCCTCCAACACGTCTTCCGAGATGTCGAAGTTCGCGTGAACTTCCTGCACGTCGTCGTTTTCCTCCAGAAGGTCGACCAGTCGTAGCACTTGGCGGGCCTCCTTCTCGGGTGTCTCGATGGTGGTCTTCGGGATCATGGTCAGCTCCGCCGAGGCCAGCGCGAAGCCACCCGCCTCCAATGTCCGACGTACGTTTGCAAGCTCGTGTGGGTCGGTGACGACCGCCCAGTGGCCGCCTTCATCGGTGATGTCCTCGGCGCCTGCTTCCAGTGCCGCGTCCATCAGCGACTCTTCGTCGATCCCCTCGCCCTCAATCACGATCATGCCCTTGCGGTCAAACTGCCAGGCCACGCTGCCCGGTGCGCCCAGCCCGCCTCCTGCCTTACTGAAAATGTGTCGCACATCGCTGGCCGTGCGATTGCGGTTGTCGGTCAGGGCATGCACCAAAAACGCAACGCCACCGGCACCGTAGCCCTCGTAGGTCACGGCCTCGTAGTCCGCACCCTCGCCGGAACCGGCGCCACGCTGGATTGCACGGTCGATGTTGTCCTTGGGCATCGAGGCATCTCGCGCTTTCTGGACGGCGGTCGCGAGGGTGGCGTTCGACTCGGGGTCGCCTCCCCCCTCTTTCGCCGCGACAATGATCGCGCGCGAGAGCTTCGAGAAGAGCTGGCCGCGCTTTGCGTCGGCGGCGCCCTTCTTCCGCTTGATGGTGGCCCACTTGCTATGCCCGGACACGGACTCCCCCTGTGTTCTGTTGCGCCTCCGATCGGCGCTCTCGAACGATATCGAGGAAGTACGCATGAAGGCGCGCATCCTCGGTGAATTCCGGATGGAATGCCGCCGCTAGCAGGTCACCCTGGCGGACCAGAACGGGTCGCCCGGCGTATGACGCCAGCGTCTGCACCTCCGGGCCAGCCTCCTCAATCCACGGAGCCCGAATGAAGACCCCATCGAGGGTTGACTCGCCGAGCACGGGGACGTTCAACGGCGCCTCAAAACTCGCCTGCTGACGCCCGTAGGCGTTTCGCCGCACGGTCATGTCGATCCCACCGAGTAGTGGCTGTGTGCCCCCGGTGGTGGCCCGCGCCAGCATAATCATCCCTGCACACGTCCCGAATACCGGCAGGCCAGCGCTGATCGCTGCTCGCATCGAATCGAGCAGGCCTGATTCGCCAGCGACAAGGCCCACCGTACTGCTCTCCCCGCCCGGCAAGATGAGACCGTCAAGGTCCGCCAACTGTTCTGACGTGCGTACCTGACGCGCATCAGCTCCCGCCGCCGCCACCAACGCCTCGTGCTCGGAGAACGAGCCCTGCACGGCCAGGACGCCGATTGTCAGGCGCCCTGGCACGGCGTGAATGCTCACCCCCCGCGAACCTGCATCAACTGATGCGGCGCGAGGCTGTCAATGGGGATCCCCGGCATCGCATCGCGAATTCCCCTGGAAACACGGGCAATGATGTCGGCGTCTTGGAAGTGCGTGGTCGCCTCGACAACGGCCCGGGCCATCGCCTCGGGGTCCTGGGCTTTGAAGATTCCGCTCCCGACGAATACACCCTCCGCGCCAAGTTGCATCATCAGCGCCGCGTCGGCGGGTGTCGCGATGCCACCCGCGGAGAAGTTGACCACGGGCAGGCGTCCGGTCTCGGCGACCTGCTGGACAAGGTGCAGCGGCGCACGCAGTTCCTTCGCGGCGACGTACAGCTCATCCGGGCTCATGGCCGCAAGCTGCCGGATGCCGCCCTGGATGGCGCGCATGTGACGGACGGCCTCGACCACGTTGCCGGTCCCCGCCTCACCCTTGGTGCGAATCATCGCGGCACCCTCGGCGATGCGGCGAAGCGCCTCGCCCAGATCAGTGGCACCACAGACGAACGGGATCGTGAAGGCGTGCTTGTCGACGTGGTTGGATTCGTCCGCGGGCGTCAGCACTTCGCTTTCATCGATGTAGTCGACATCCAGCGCAGCGAGGACCTGAGCCTCCACGAAGTGGCCGATCCGGCACTTCGCCATGACGGGAATCTGGACGGTCTCCTGAATCCCGATGATCATCTCGGGATCGCTCATCCTGGCGACGCCACCGTCGGCTCGAATGTCGGACGGGATGCGCTCCAACGCCATAACGGCGCACGCGCCCGCATCCTCAGCAATCTTGGCCTGGGCAGGGTTCGTGACGTCCATGATGACGCCGCCCTTCAAGCTCTGGGCGTGTCCACTCTTGACGCGCATCGTGCCCGTGCGTCCGTTCCCAGCGTTCTCCTCGATCCCCACGTCACCCTCCATGCGTCGACCCGCGGGACAACCCCGCCTGCGAAGTGTAAAGCGCAATGTCCCAGCGCAGCGGGGGACGCGCAGACGAGGGCCGTCCATCCCACGCGACGATCTGAGCCAGGCCCGTCTCTTGCCTTGTCGATCGCGCGGGTCGCAACGACATGCCAGCCACGGGGTACCTGACTGCCCGGGATTCGTCCTCAGCCGCTCGTGACACGCGAACGCACGATCGCGTGATCAACGAGGTCGACGTCAACATCCCACCATTCCCGGAGCGCTGTCAAGGCCGGGAGCAGGGATGGGTCTGCGAGTACCGCCGCCGTCTCGACGCTCAGACGGCCGACGTTCTCTGACATAAGGTCCCGTCGAACCCCCTCCAACGCCCGTGGGTCAGCACGCAGCGCAAGGCCGAGAAGGGCCTCCGCACGTGCGTCGTCGTGGGTGTCACGTGCCCGGGCAGCCAGCGCATCGCGGACCGCCGTCGTGTCCGTCTGCACCTGTTGAGCGAGGCCGAACGTCGCCCAGTCGCGAACGTCCTCGTCAGCGTCCGCGCTCAGCGCAATCAGTGCAGCGATCGCACGCGGGTCTTCCGGTTCGCCGACGCAACTGGGAAGCGCATTGGCAGCGGTGTGCCTGACATCCGCGGAAGGATGCATCGCGAGGACGACGAGCGCGTCGAGTGCGGAAGGGTCCGCGAAGATGTGACACGCCCAGCCCGCTGCGCAGAGGACATCAGGATGTGTCTCGGTCTGAA
>JAYTQG010000269.1:0-14081 GCA_043746815.1 Thermoleophilia bacterium
TCCGAAGGAGCCTTCGAAATTGCCTGGAATTCTCGTTGTTTGCGAACACAAAAATGGAAAGTTCCGCCGCGTCTCGCTTGAGGTACTGAGCAAGGCGAAGGCGCTTGGAGCCCAGATGGGGCAGCCGGTGTCAGCAGTCCTGACCGGTGCCGGGGTTGCCGGTGCCGCCGCGGAACTCGGTGCCTACGGTGCCTCGACGGTCTACGTCGCCGACGACGCTGCCCTTGGAACCGGCCTCGCCGCACCGCATGTGGATGTCATTGCTGACCTGGTTGGCGCGCAGGGCATTACCCACGTGCTCGTTGGAGCATCATCACTCGGACGCGACATCGCCTCGGCCCTCGCCGTTCGCCTTGGCGCCGGGTTGAACGCCGACAGCACCGACCTCAGCGTCGAGGGTGGAAGCCTTCGCGCCCGCCGTCCCGTGTTTGGTGGCCAAAACTTCGTCGACAGTGAGTGGACCTCCGCCGTCGCGGTCGCACTTGTTCGTCCAAACAGCTTCCCGGTGGACAACTCGGCTGGCGGTTCGGCAAACGTCGAGACCCTGACGCCGAGCTACACGGCACATGCCAGTGCCGTCAGCGTGACGGGCTCGCGTCCCGCTGACGCGGGCAAGATTGGCCTGGAGGAAGCGAGCATGATTGTCTCTGGCGGCCGCGGGTTGGGCGCACCGGAGCACTTCGCGATGGTGGAGGCCTTGGCGAGTCAACTCGGCGCGGCAGTCGGCGCATCGCGCGCAGCCGTCGACGCCGGGTGGTACCCCCACCCCAACCAGGTCGGCCAGACCGGAAAGACCGTGTCACCGAACCTGTACATCGCCTGCGGAATCTCTGGGGCGATCCAGCACAAGGTCGGGATGCAGACCTCCGACGTGATCGTCGCGATCAACAAGGACGCTGACGCGCCGATCTTCAGCTTCGCTGACTTTGGCTTGGTGGGCGACATCTTTGATGTTGTCCCGAAGTTGACCGCACTGGTAGCCGCCCGAAAGGGCTAGTGGTCTGACATGGAAATGAGGTGGTGGTTCCGGCGAGCGAGACCGAGTCAGCTGGGGCCGCCGTCAGGCGTCCCCAGCGTCTGGAGTGTTGGACCATTTGTCCAACACGGAAGTCAGGACGCAGTGTTTCCTGCAGATCGGGAATCCTCTGGGAACCGAGGACGCCGTATCGCGATGTGTCGCAGCCGTCGGAACTTCATCGGTATTTTCATGTCAGACCACTCGAACACGCTGCGGCCGGGGCGATCCCCGGCCGCGCTACACTCATTCGAGGCGGCACATTCCCGCCAACCGATACGACGCAAACGAGGCACTCAGATGAAGACTGGCCTGCATCCCGAATACATTGTTTCCGCTGTGAAATGCAGCTGCGGCAACAACTTTGAGACTCGATCCACGAAGGCCGAGATCAAAGTCGAAGTCTGCAGCGAGTGCCACCCGTTCTATACGGGCAAGCAGAAGTTGATGGACACCGGCGGACGCGTCGAGCGCTTCCAGCGCAAGTTCGCCAAGCGCACGACGTCGGCGTAGCCACATCCATATGACCCGGGCGAAGCGGCTGGTGCGGCCGATCATGGTTGCACTGGCTGCGCCCCGGATGATGGTCGGTGGGCAGGCGGTGATCGAGGGCGTGATGATGCGCACCGTCGGACACTGGGCCGTTGCTGTCCGCCGCCACGACGGCGAGATCACGGTGACCGATCATCAGATCGTTCCGTGGGCCGGGCCGCGCCCGCTGCTTCGACTCCCGATCATTCGGGGTGTCGTGGCGCTCGGCGAGAGCATGGTGATCGGCATGAAGGCGCTCTCGATCTCCGCCTCGCAGGCCCTTCCTCCTGAGGAGGGGGCCGACGGCGAGGAGGAGGACGCGTCGTTCAGCAAGGGTCAGATCGGGTTGACGATTGCCTTCAGCCTCGCGCTGGCCGTTGGCCTCTTCTTTGTGCTGCCGATCTTCTTGACGACGCTCTTCGACATTAAGAGCGGCTTCGGGTTTTGGGCGCTCGAGGGCGTCATCCGAACGGCCATCTTCCTGCTCTATCTCATGGGAATGTCGCTCTTTCCTGATCTGAAGCGCGTCTTCCAATTTCACTCAGCCGAGCACATGGCGATTCACGCCTACGAGGCCGACGAACCCATTGAAGCCGAGTCTGCCAGCCGTTTTCCACGCCTGCACGTTCGTTGCGGAACCGCATTCTTGCTGATCGTGATGGTGGTCTCGATCTTCGTGTTCGCGACGGTTGGACGTCCAGCACTGCCCTACTTGATCCTCTCTCGGATCCTGGGCGTTCCGATTGTGGCGGGCCTCTCCTACGAGGTCATCCGTTGGGCCGGAATCAACAAGGACAAGGGCTACGTGCAGAAGATCATGGCGCCTGGCCTTTGGCTGCAGCGCCTGACGACTCGTACCTGCGAGATCGAGCACCTCGAGGTCGCCTGCGCCTCGCTGAACCGAGTGCTGGAGCTTGAGGCCAAGGGGCCGAAATGGTCGGACAAGGTTGAGGTTATGGCGTGAGTGATCCCATGATCGACCGCCTGGTCGACCAGGTGTTCACCACACACGCCGTACTTGCTGCAGAACTGTCCGATCCGACGCTCGTCTCGGACCGCCTTCGCTACGCCGACGTGAACCGCCGTTACCGGACGATCGATGCCGCGCACCAGCTCGCAGTCAAGTACAAGGACGCCTGCGGGCGGGCGGACGAGGCACGTGAGCTTGTCGGAGAGGGCGACGACGACGACATGCGCGACCTCCTGATCGAGGCAGATGCAGAGATCGAGGCCCTTGGCTCCGAGATCCGCGAGGCGATGATCGAGCCCGATCCGCTGGATGACAAAGACGTGATCCTTGAAATCCGTTCCGCGGCCGGGGGAGAGGAAGCGGCCCTCTTCGCCCGCGACCTGCTTGAGATCTACACCAAGTACGCGGAAATCCGGGGGTTCAAACTGGAGTTGATGGGCTCAAGCCCGTCCGACTCCGGCGGCCTGCGCGAGGTCAGCGTCGCGGTAAAGGGCGCGGGTGCCTACTCGGTCTTCAAACATGAGGGCGGGGTGCACCGTGTCCAGCGTGTCCCGGCGACCGAGACGCAAGGGCGCACGCACACCTCCACCGCGACCGTCGCCGTCCTCCCGGAAGCGGAGGAGGTCGAGGTCTCCATCGAGCAGAGTGACCTCAAGATCGACACCTACCGCTCGACGGGGCCCGGTGGGCAAAGCGTTAACACCACTGACTCCGCCGTCCGCATCACGCACCTGCCAACCGGCATCGTCGTCGCCATGCAGGACGAAAAGAGCCAGCACCAAAACCGCGACAAGGCGATGCGTGTCTTGCGTGCACGGATGTACGAACGCGCACTTGCCGAGCAGGAAGCAAGCTTGCGCGACTCGCGCCGCTCTCACGTCGGATCCGGGGACCGCTCCGAGAAAATTCGGACGTACAACTATCCGCAAAACCGCGTCACCGACCACCGCATTGGCATGAACGCGGCGCTCCGCGAGGACATCATGCAGGGGCGCCTCTCCGGGTTGACCGACGCCCTTCAGGCCGACGAGCGCCGCAAACTCCTTGAGGCAAACGCGCCATGAGTCTGAACCCTGAACTCCTGCGAACTGAGTTTTTGGGGCTGGCGGTGCACTTCGACGAGGTCTCCTTGGACCGCGAGGCGCTCGCGATGTTCTTCGCTCAGGACGCCGCCCACTATGGCCTGACCCGCTTCGAGTACATGCCGGATGGGGGCGCATCATGTACCGGCGCGGAGGGAGCGGAGTTCGCGATTCGGCCCGGTTCGATCACCTCCGCGGGTGTCGTGCGATTGGGGTTGAACGAAGGACGCGAGCGCATCGCGGGCCTCATCGACGAGGCCGTCCGCCGGTTCGGCATCGGACACATGTGGATCGACGACGTGACGGTTGTCGCGACCTGGGATTGCGAGGAGCCCGATGGTGGGCGACGGCTCGTGGCGGAGGACATCCTCCGCTTCGATCCCGAACGCCTGGCCCTCATCGGCGACGACGAAACCAGCGTCGGTCTACGCCTTTGGCGGGCAATGGGAGAGGGCAACGTCGACATCTCTGTGGAGCCGATGCATGCTGACCTTGCGAAGGTATACCTCCGCCTCGCCTATGCGCAGCCGGACCCCGTGTCTGACACCCACGGCATCACAGCAGCGATCGAGTCGCTGAATGACTTCTTGCTGGGCCCGCTCCGCTCGTTCATCTTGTCGCTCGCCCGGAGCTCCGGCTGACGCTCGGCGAGATTGTCCGTCGCACGGCGGAGTACCTGTCCGGTCGGGGTATCGACACTGCCCGCCTGGACGCGGAACTGTTGATCTCCCACGCCCTCGGGATCGAACGGATCGCCGTGTATACGGACTTTGAACGGCCGCTGACCGCCGCGGAACTGGACATCTGCCGCGAACCGGTGGCCCGTCGCGGACGCAGGGAGCCACTCGCGTACATCAACGGTCACCGTGGCTTTCGTCGGCTGGATCTCTCCGTCGGTCCAGGCGTGCTGGTTCCCCGTCCGGAGACCGAGATCCTCGTGGAATGGGCGATCGCCGTCGCACCCCCTGGAGCGCGTGTGCTCGATTGGGGGACCGGGAGCGGCGCGATCGCGTTAGCGCTTGCCGACGAACGGCCGGACCTCATCGTGACGGGTGTCGACCGGTCCGAGGAAGCGCTCGTTGTTGCCCGCGGTAACGACGCAGGGCATGGCGTTTCGTGGCTCCTCTCGGACGGTTTCAGCGCGCTTGGTGGCGAGCGGTTCGACGTGATCGCCGCAAACCCGCCGTATCTCACAGACGCCGAGTTGGCCGCTGCTCCTGCGGAGCTGCACCACGAGCCCGCGGGGGCCCTGTCGTCGGGGCCCACCGGACTTGAGGCAATCACACAGATCGTTGCCGACGCCCCGTCCCACCTGTCGCCAGGCGGGTGGTTGGTGATTGAGGTGGGGGCGGCACAGGCCGCGCGCGTCGCTGAGTTGCTCGGACTGGGTGGGTATGTCGACGTGGATGTCCGCATGGACTACGCCCGTATCCCGCGTGTTGTGGGCGGTCGCGTCCCATGACGGAACTCGCCCGGGTCGCGAGCGAGGGGGGTGTCATCCTCGTCCCGACCGACACGGTGTACGGGCTCGCGGCCGCCCTCGACGTCCCCGCGGGGGTCGCAGCGCTCTATGCATTGAAGGGGCGTCCGCCGAGCACGCCCTGCCAGGTGATCCTGCTCAGCCAACGGCTCGTAGATGACGCGATCCTGAGTCAGCCGTCGGTGGTCGCGTCGGTCATGCGGCGCCTCCTTCCGGGGCCGACAACGGTGATCGTTTCCGATCCTGGCGGACGCTACGCTGCCGCCGCGGGAGGAGAGTCGGGCAGCGTCGGACTGCGCGTACCGAGGACCGACCTCGTCCTGGATCAGCCCCTCATTGCGACCAGTGCGAACGACCCGGGCGGACCGGACCCCGCGTCGGTCACCGATGTTCCCGAACACATCCGCGCTGGCTGCGACCTGATTCTCGACCACGGAAGGCTCCCGGGAATCGCCTCTGCGGTCGTGGACCTTCGACCGCTCGCTACCGGTCAGCCGGCAGTCCTCATCCGACCTGGGGCCGATCCGGATGCGGTACTACGTGTGGTGTCGCAGCGATCCTGATTCGTTCAGGCGGACGAGCGCCATGACGAGACGGCGCGAGAACTGGTGTCCGGCCTGGCGCAAGCAGTCCTGGATTGCGTCGTCGTGGGAGATTGCTGCGCGGTAGGGACGTTCGGAGACCATGCTGTCCCATGCATCCGCAACCGCGATGATCTGAGCGCCCTCACTGATCTCGTGGTCCTTTGCGCCATCGGGGTACCCGCGCCCATCAACCCGCTCGTGGTGCTGGCGCACCCATTCCGCTTGCTCCGTCGAAAGCACGCCCTCCACGATGGTGGCACCGAGTTCGGCGTGCTCCTTCACCAGCGCGTACTCCACCGGTGTGAGCGGGCCTGGCTTAAACAAGACGGCATCGGGGATGCCGATTTTGCCAACGTCGTGGACCATCGCCGCCTCTGCGAGGAGTGCGATCCGGGGAACTGGCCAGGTGAGCGCGGACGCGAGGCGCACGGAGAGCGCCGCCACGCGCTCCGAATGCTGGAAGGTGGACGCGTCCTTTGCGTCAACCGCTCGCGCCAGGGCACGGATCGTGTCCATCGGTCGCTGCCGGTCGGCGCGCGTTCCGTCACGCATCGGGGCGAGCCGGCTCGCAAGCTCCGCCGAGTAGCGGACGGTGCGATCGCGTCCGCTGGATTTCGCCCAGGACAGCGCAATCTCGGCATATCGATAGATCTCGGTCGCCGTGTCAGCGTCGCGCAGATCACAGATGCCAGCGGACAGGGTGACCGCGGGCGTCGCGATGAGCTCACGTGCTGCGGCGGCTGAGAGCGTGCGGGTCCGCTCTGCTGCGGTGTACGCCGATACGGCATCGACACGGGGCATGACCCAGGCGAACGTCCCACCCCCAATGAATGCGAGGAGGTCGTTCGGACCGGCCTGCGCGGAGAGTGCTCGGGCGACGCGGCCAATGACCCGGTCGCCGAATTCCTGGCCGAAGCAGTCGTTGATCGTCCCGAGCCCGTCCACGTCGAGCAGAAGGAGGCTGATTGGCCGGGCCAAACGCGACGCGCGGTCGACCTCGACGTTTAGCCGGCTGTGCAGCGTGCGGGTCCCGGGCAGTCCGATCAGGTCTTCGTTCCAACTAGGGTCGATTGATTCGCTTGTTCGCAGAATCAGCGCTGCGCCCACCCGACCATCGGTCAATGTCACCTGCCCGAGGCGCCAGTGGGCCTCGACTGGATGTGTCGCCGCGCAGGTTACTTGGCCTCGAGCCGCGCGAATCGACTTACCTGCTCGGATGACGCGCAGCACGTTGGAGCGCTGTAGCGGGGGGTCCGATGTGGTGCACTGCAGCGCGATTGCATCGCAGAGTGGACGTCCGACAACGTCAACCTGCGGACTCATGAGTGCTTGGGCGAGGGAGCTGACCGCCAAGATTCGGGCGTCAGCGCCCACGAGAACGATGGCCGCGCTGCAGTCCTGTGCGACGGCCTCAACCGCCGGGACGTCATCCGGGTCGATCGCGTCGCCCAGGTCGATCAGCTGGCCATGCGCGCGCGCAAGCTCCGTCAGTGCCTGTTGGTCCGGACTCTGACGATCGTCCCCCTGACCGGACGATGCGTACTCGGAACTGACGACCGAGAGGAGTGCTCTCCACCCGGCGCTTGACGGCCGGGCGTCAGGCCGTAGGGCAACCTGGCGCAATTGCTCGCTCAGCAGCGGATGCAGCTGCGAGTCTGGCCAATCCACGATGTCTTGATCGGGTTCGGGCTCAGTCACTTGGCTGGTCGTCGGTCTGGGGGAATTTGGGGGCGGACGTCACGACCTGCGCCACGTTAGCCGAACGTCCGCGCGGTGCAGCCAGATGGCCTTCGGACGGTCGCACCAAAACCGAACACATCGCCCAAACACTTCCTTCATACGATTTTTGCAAGTTTTTGCGTGCCTGGCCGGTTCCCCGACGACCTCCGGTCTGTCCCGGGTCCCAGGGGGATCTGAGGGGCGGTCTGGTAGCCTCGCCATCGGTCAGCGACGAGAGGAATGCATGGGTTTTTCGGACCAAACGAGCTACCTCGGGCGCGATGTCGCCGATGTCGACCCGGCGATTGCGGCGCTCCTTGACGGTGAGCGGGAGCGCCAATCTGAGACCCTCGAAATGATCGCGAGTGAAAACTTCACGAGCATCGCCGTCCTCCAGGCGGCAGGCTCGGTGTTGACCAACAAGTACGCCGAAGGACTCCCCGGTCGGCGCTACTACGGTGGCTGCGAGGTGGTCGATCAGGTCGAGCAGCTCGCGATTGACCGGGCCAAAGCACTCTTTGGCTGCGAACACGCAAACGTCCAACCCCACTCCGGCTCGACGGCCAATGAGGCCGCGTACATGGCCGTGCTAAGGCCAGGCGACCGCGTCCTCGCCATGTCGCTCTCGCACGGTGGTCACCTCTCCCACGGCTTGAAGGCCAACTTCTCCGGCAAGCTCTACGAATTTCACAACTATGGCGTTCGCCGCGGTGACTGCCGGATCGATTTCGATCAGGTTCGCTCGATGGCGAAGGAGGTTCAGCCAGCGCTGATCGTGGCTGGCGCCTCCGCCTACCCGCGCGAAATCGACTTCGCCACCTTCCGTGAAATCGCTGACGAGGTTGGAGCGCTGTTCATGGTTGACATGGCCCACATTGCGGGCCTCGTCGCCGCCGGGGTTCACCCCAGCCCATTCGGTCACGCTCAGATCGTGACGACCACAACGCACAAGACACTTGGCGGCCCACGGGGCGGAATCGTCATGTCGACGAGTGACCTCGCCCAAAAGGTTGACCGCGCGGTGTTTCCGGGTCTTCAAGGGGGGCCGCTCATGCACATCATCGCGGCGAAGGCGATCGCCCTCGCGCACGCTCAGACCGATGAATTCAAGGACCGTCAGCGGGCCGTTGTGACGAATTGCCAAGCCCTCGCCGAGACGCTCGTTGCGGGTGGACTGGACCTGGTCACTGGGGGCACCGACAACCATCTTGTCCTGGTTGACCTCTCCCGAACACCCCTAACCGGTGCGGACGGTGAAGACCGGCTGGATCGCGCGGGGATCACCGTCAACAAGAATGGCGTGCCGTTTGACGAGCGGCCACCGACGGTGACCTCCGGTATTCGGATCGGCACCGCTGCGCTCACCACACGTGGCCTGCGCGATGCCGAGATGCGCGAGATCGGATTGATTATCGCGGCGGCGCTCCATCCGGAGGCAACCGATTCGGACCTCATCGCCCTGCGCGAACGCAGTGGAGTGCTTGGCGCGCAATTCCCCCTGTACCCAACGCTGGCGGCGGGCACGGCGATCGTCTGAGCGGGGAGCGGAAGCGGGCGCTGGTTACTGGCGCGTCGTCTGGGATCGGGCGTGCGTTTGCACTGGATCTTGCGGCGCGCGGCAATGATCTGCTCCTTGTCGCGCGTCGAGAGGATCGCCTTGCGGTGCTCGCGGCTGAACTTGGTCCGAGGTATGGCGTCACGGTTGACGTGGTCGCAGCAGATCTCTCCACACCGGAGGGACTCGCTGCGACACGCGCCGCGCTTGACACTTCCCCGGTCGCTACGGCTGTACTGAACGCGGGCTTCGGTTCGCGTGGACGCATTGGCGAGTTGGACCGCGACCGTGAGGTGCAGATGGTTCGTCTCAATGTCGAGGCAGTCGTGGATCTCGCCTCACATGTCGTTTCGCCCATGCGGGCGGCCGGGGCAGGGAGCATCGTGATTGTCTCCTCGGTCGCGGCCTGGCAACCGCTCGCCTATATGGCCACCTATGCGGCGTCCAAGGCGTTTGAACTGAGCTTTGCGGAGGCGCTCTTCGAAGAACTCCGAGGCAGCGGCGTTCGCGTCGTCGCAGCGTGCCCGGGACCAGTACGGACGGAGTTTTCAACGGCAGCCGGGAGCCCCGGCGCGCTGTCGCGTATCCCACACGAAACAGCTGAAGGGGTTGTCGCGGCGACCTGGCGCGCGCTCGAGCGCGGTGCTCCGCACGTCGGAACGGGTCGCTTTGCGCGCCTCATGATTGGCTGCTCGCGAATTCTGCCGCGACGCTTCGTGGTACGTGCGGCGGCGTGTGTCCAAGCGCGTTCAACCCGCCGCTGACGGCGTTACACTCGATTTGGCGAAACACGCGTACGCCCGACTCCGCGCATGACGACGACGCTCATCCCCATACTCGCAAGCATTGCCGCCGCGCTCGTGGTGCTGTTGACGACGCCGCTCATGATCCGCATCGCGAATGCGATTGGGGCGGTTGCGAAGACCTCCGATCGAAGTATTCACTCCACTCCAACCCCCCTCCTTGGTGGCGTCGCCATCCTGGCGGGCTTCCTCCTGCCGGTGCTGTGGTTCCTTCCGACCGGGCGGCCAACTCAGGGGCTCGTGGGCGGGGCCGTCCTGATTGCGCTCCTCGGCGTGCTGGACGACCGCTTCGAGCTTGCTCCGATTGTGAAGCTCGCCGGTCAGCTGACCGCGGCCGCGGTACCGGTGGCAGCGGGCCTCACGATCGACCACATCACACTTCCCGGCCTCGGCGCATTGAACCTTGGCATCGCTCAGTACCCCGTCACGATTCTGTGGTTTACGGCCCTCGTCAACATGATCAACTTCATTGACGGGATGGACGGCCTCGCAGCCGGGGTCAGCGCGATTGGGGCGACGACGTTTGCGATCATCGCGGCGTCCCTCGGGCGTGTCGACCCGGCCATCGTCGCCGCGTCACTCGCGGGCGCCTGTGCGGCCTTTTTGGTCTTCAACTTTCACCCTGCGCGGATCTTCATGGGCGATTCGGGCTCCATGTTCCTTGGCTTCGTGCTGGCTGGGGTCGCGATCAACGGATTGATGAAGAGTGCGGCCGCGGTGGCTGTCTTCGGGCCGCTGCTCATCTTGCTGATTCCGATTTTGGACACGTCGTTTGTCGTGTTGAAGCGCCTGAAGCACGGGCGGCCCGTTTACAGCGCCGACAAGAACCACTTTCATCACCGGTTCGCGACGATTGGCTGGAGTCAGCGGCGCACCGTGCTCGCGATGTACGCCTGGTGCGGTCTCATGGGCGCTACCGCCATCGCGATCCGCTTCATCCTCCCCTACGCCGACCGGCGTGGGAGTTCATCCCTGGCCGGAACGCTCGGCATCATCGCGATCGCATTGCTTGCGGCGGCGGGGGCGCTGTACCTCGTCTATGTGCTCGAAATTCTCAAGTGGAACAAGACGCCGGTCGTGGAGATCGTCCGGAGCCGTCGTGAGCAGGCGGAGCGCGAGCGGGTCAGTCCGTGACGCTTCCCTCGACAACCGCCTTGAGACGAGTCAACCCTTCCCGCTGAGCCGCGCCGAGTCGCGTTTCGAGGTCGAGCGACGGATCGTTGAGTTCACCGGTGGTGTGCCAGACAACTCGGCTTCCCGTCGCAGTCGCGACCACCGCGAAGCTCGCATGGTGCGATTTCAACGGTGCACCAGAGATGACGGTGTACGAGTAGCGGCGCTCGGCGTCGTCCCGGTCCAGGATCTTCTCGACCAGTTTGCCGCCGTCAGCATTTGTGAGGGTCCGGATATCGCCGTCAATCTCGGCCGCCACGTACTTGACGAACCAGCGGGGCACACCGACGGGATCGCCGACCAACGCCCATGTCGCCTCCGGCGTGGCGTCGACGTCGATGGTCAGTTCATAGTCGTTGGCCATTGGGCTCCATTCGGTGGGTCAGCGGACGGTAATGAGGGTAGGGCCGTAGTAGACCAAGCGCTGTTTGACCCGCGTCGGCTTCTCGTCCTCGCAGGTCGGGGCGGGGAGTTTGAAGCACCACTTGTAGATGCCTTCCTTCAGATAGCCCGGGTGGCCGTTCGTCAGGTTGTAGGCGGTTGGTCCACGGTAGGTGACAACGGGTTTGCCGTTCATGCGCACCCGGAGGATTCCGGTCGCGTCCCAGGCTGGCCTCCAGGTGACCTGAAGATTGACCCATTGCCCCCGGATGATCGGGCCAACATCAAAGGAGCGGTGGTGGAGCTTTGTCTTGTCGTAGTCGCCGCCGCAATACTCGGGCGCGCTTGCGCTGTATACGTGCCACTCGATGTGGCCGTCCGTGAACACTTGAGCCAGTGAGGGGGACCCGCCGAGGCAGTCATGGTGGATCTGGAAGCTGAGTTCCCGCTGGACCAGGTCAATTTGATAGTTCGGCGGTAGGTAGTAGCTCGTCTGGATCGAGTACAGGCGCCCGTACTCGAAGTACCGGAGTTTTCGGTCGCCGTCCAGCGGGCCGATCACCTCGGAACGGGGAAACCCGGCGAAGAGGTCCGTCGGGTGAAGCTCGAAACGGAGGGCGTTTTGACCAGGCCGCCCTGGAGCCGAGACGAGCTGGATCCGCGGCGGCTTCGTTCCTGCTTGTTCATGCAGACCCCATCCCGCAGGCGGAAATGTCCCTCCGGGAAGGTCTTCTCGAAACCAGGTCGTCGAACCCGAATAGGTTGGGACGAGGGAGAGAGCGGTCAAGGCGTTCGCCCAGAAGCGTTTGCGAATTCGCATCGGTCTGACGCTACAGCAGGGCCCTCGGGTCAACGAATCAACCTGCTCATGCGACGATCTGCGTAGCGGCGTCCGCCGGTCTGGCAATCGGGGCAATAGACGATCTCGTAGCTGACGTAGCTCACGCGTGCGAGGCTCGTGCCGCAGCGCAAGCACGGCTCGCCAGCATGGCCGTGGACGGTGGTGAGGCGCTTCTCGCGAGTTGGGAGATCGGTCGTGATCGTCTCCCGTGCCCGAAGGAGCGCCTGTCCGAGGATGGTGTCGGTGGCCTTGGCGAGCCGCCCCAGGGCGTCGTCGTCGAGGCGGTCGGTCCGGGCGAAGGGCGAAAGACGGGCTGCCCAGATGATGTCGTTGGCATAGGCACGTCCGATCCCCGCCACGCGTCGTCCCTCGCGAATGGCCGTGTGCAGGCGTGCTGGCGGGCGAGCCAACTGCTCTCCCCATATCGCAGGGCTCAGTCCAAGTGGCTCCGGGCCCAGATCGCGGAGTGGGGGATAGGCGGCGAGTCCCTCCTGGGTGAACAGATGTGCGTTCATTCGATGCTCCGTAGCGGCTTCACGCAGTCGCAGTGACTGTCCGCCGTCAAGATCGATGGCCAGGGCTGCTGCCCGACCGGGGCGCTTGGCAACGGTGGGGGCGAGGGCGAGGCGTCCGGACTGCATCAGGTGTACGAGCAGCGTCAGCTGACCGATATCGATTCCCAGGAATTTTCCGCGTCGCCAGATCCGTACGACCCGCTCGCCGACGAGCGAATCGAGACCTGGTGCTGCCGTCTTGAGCGTCGCTGCTTGCCAGACAACGGCGCCGACGACCATTCGGCCACTCGTCGCGGCAGTGAGCCCTGCGGCGAGGGCTTCCAACTCGGGGAGTTCCGGCACGAGTAACCCATACTGTCCCACTCCTGCCGTTTCGCAGCAACGACCGGGACAAACGTCCGCCCGTCCACGGGACCTGGCCGGGGCGAGCATCGCTGCCATGCCGATATACTCCCGGCCGATCTGCCTGAGGCATCGTCGCGAACCGCGCGGCACGCCCGACGTCCACGCCTTTGGAGGCATTGACGCTGACTCGCCATCGCTCCATCTGGTGCGCCTCATGACCGCGCTGCGTCGCAGCGTGAACCCGTTCGAGTTTGTTTGCTCGACCATTGGCCTGGTTGGTGTCCTGTTGACCCTTCCGGTTGTGATTGCGGTCTCGGCTCCGATGAGTGGCTGGGCGATCGGCGCGGCACTCTGGGTCGCGAGTTGGATTGGCGCGCTGTTCATCGCAAAGTTCGCGGTCGGACTGGACGGTCCCCAGGCCATCGGGATCTCCGGGATGAGCTTCATGGTCCGCGCCTGGATCGTTTTTGGGATTCTCTTCGTCGTCGCCGCGAAGTACGACAAGGACGCGGGCGTCACCGCCGCGGCCGTCTTCATCGCCGGGTTCACCCTCGACCTCATGGGACGCACGATGCTCCACGCGCTCCACTCCAAGCAGTCCGCCCACGAGGTTTCCGAGTGATGCGCACCCTACTGCGGCGCCTGCCCGTTTCGGTCGCAATGTTCGCGCTACTACTCGCGCCTGCACTCGCGTCGGCCGAGGCCGAGAAGTTCAAGCCGGACCTCGAGTTCCAGCTCGACGACTACATTCCGATTCACCTCGGCCCGCTCAACATGTCGATCAATAAGGCCGTGATCTACATGTTGGTCTCATCGCTGATCTGCATCCTGGTCGGCATTTTCGTCGTCCGGGGCGGCCTCAAGATGAAGCCCACCAAGGCGCAGAACGTGGTCGAGCTTGCCTACGAGTTCGCCGAGAAGAACATCGCGCGAGCGACGCTGACGAACGAGGGCATGATGCGCAAGTGGTTCCCGTACCTTGCGACGCTGTTCATGTTCATCGGGGTCAACAACCTGATCAGCTTCATCCCGCTGCCCTTTGGGCACGAGAAGGGCTGGGGCGGCATCGCTGGCAACCTCAGCGACC
>JAYTQG010000270.1:0-13914 GCA_043746815.1 Thermoleophilia bacterium
GACGCGTCATCCGCGGAGGCAACGGCCGCCCGGGTCGCAGCGTTGCGCCCTGGAATGTGGTGTCGATGGAGCCGAGTGGCGTCTACGGTTGGCCCGACCACGTCGTAGCGATCGGAGCGCGCTCTTTCAAAGTCCGCATTTCGCCCGATACGTCAACGATTTCCACTGATCCCGCCATCGCGCGCAGGCCAGCGACCGCATCGTCGCTCAGAAACGCCCGGAGCGCCTGCTCGATGGCCTCGGTCTTCGTTGCCCCCGGGATGCGCGAGAGAAGCGCCTCCATCAGGGTGTCGTCAAGCTCAAGCGTGGTGCGCATCGCCTGAGGATGCCACATACATGTCTCGGTTCAGCGTGCTCCCGTCTCATCGGCCGCACTGACATGACTTCGCGACACGGGTTGCGACTGTCAGGCACTCAGGCAAGGGACGCGATACCGCGAAATCGCCGAGTCCCGGGTCACGATCGTCAGCTTTTCGTGCTGTGCCTGGGCGACGAGCATTCGGTCGAACGGATCGGAGTGGTGCGGTGGCAAGTTGCCAGCCCGCGAGGCGTGAGCAAACGTGATCGGCAGTGGCAGGAATGCGTTGGAACGGACGGCTTCGTCGAGGTTCGTGGGCCCGCCGTCCAGACGGCCGAGGGCTGACTTGATCGAGATTTCCCAAACGCTCGCCGCGCTCACCCAAATCTCGCTTTCAGGATTCGCGATCACCTCGACGGCCTTCGGTGCCAGCGCCGCGCCGCCCTGCAACCACCACAGCAGGGCGTGAGTGTCGAGCAACAGTCGCACTCGTGTCAGCCCGTCCCGGCGCCGAATGCCGTCGCCACGTCGTCGGGGAGTGGTGCGTCGAAGTCGTCATGAATGACCATCCCTTCCCACCCTCCAGCCGTTCGGCGTTGCGAGCGCCCCGTCACCGCCGTTAGCGTCGCCACGGGCCGCCCCGCGTTGCAGATCGTGATCTCTTCGCCCTCGGCCACACGGCTCAGCAGTGACGAAAGATGGGTCTTTGCTTCGTGGATGTTGACGCGCACGAGAACCAGCTCCCGTAAACAGGTTTAGTCGACTTAGTCATAGTAGCGGGTTGCGCCCGCGCTTCCAACACCTGGACGGCACGGGAAAAGGCGTCCGGAGGGTCGAATGGACGTTTGCGCCGGGGCCTGCCACGATTGCTGACATGCGTTCCCGATTGTTGCGGGTGGGGTTCGTGGCGTGCGCGTCAGTCACCGTCGCGCAGGGCGCGAATGCGCGGCCGACGGTCGCCTTTGTCGACGCCGTGGCTGGGCCGACCCGCGGCGGCGAGGGCGGTCTCGGGATGCCGATTGCAATCTTTGGCCATGGCTTCGGGGCCCAACGCGGCCGCTCGCGCGTCACCATTGGTGGACGCGAGGTCGCAAGGTATGTCACCTGGGGCCACGCGAATGCCGCGAACCGGTCCCTGGACATGATCGTGGTTCAGCCCGGTCCGAAGGTCCGTGCGGGCCCGATTACAGTGGACGTCGCGGGCACGGCTCCCGCTGTCGGCCCGACCTTCGCTGCGACGAGGGGGCGGGTGCTGTGGGTGGCCCCGGCCGGGGCCGACAGTAGCGCCTGCGTGTTCGCCCGCCCGTGCGCAACGATTCAGCATGTCCTCGACACGCTCGTGCGGCCGGGCGACGCGATTCTGGTTCGGGGTGGCGAGCTGAACGACGACGAGGTATGGATCCGGGCAGGCAAGGGCGGCACGACGGGCCAACCCATCACGATTCGAAACCAACCGGGCGAGCGGCCAACCTTTTCCAAGCACGAACGCCCGATGATCGTGGACGCGAGCGACGTCGCGGTATCAGGGTTCGATTTCCCTGGCGGCAAGTCCATCGGCCTGGGAACCGAGACGGCTCGACGTGTGCGCCTCGTAAACAGCACCTTCAGCGGCGGGCTCGGTTTCGACGCCGTCGGCAGCCACGGGGACGACGTGATGGTGGCCGGCAACGTGTGCGAGGCATCGGGAAGCTCGGTCGGGACCCAAGGACACTGCTTCTACATTTCGCATGGACATCGAATTCAGCTCCTGAACAACACCGCCAACGGTGCGCCAGGGTATGGGATCCACATTTTTGACCAACAGCGTGCAACGGATGACATCAGGCGCGAGATCACGGATGTACTCGTGCAAGGAAACGTGCTCTCCGGTTCCACAGAGCGATCGGGTCTCATTCTTGCTATGGGCGATGAGGGTCACCGCGGCAACCACATTGCCCGGGTTACGATCCGCGGGAACACCTTCACGGGCAACAACTTCGCAGGCATCACGGTCGGGGCAAATGTCGTGGATGTCCGCGTCGAGGCGAACACCTTCGTCGCCAACGGTCGTCAGGCCATCACGATCTCCGACGAGCCGACGATTAACCGCATCACGATTGTGCGTAACGACATTCGCCAGTCGGCGAACGGGACGTGCCAGGTCAACTGCTCCTGGTACGCGCTCGCAAGTGTCCAGGTCGGTCCGCGCGCGCGGGGGGTGCGTCTGACCGGCAACCGCTATCTCCCCAAACCCCCGATTCTTATCGGCGCGCGCGAAGTACCGGTGAAGCGTTGAGGACCATGATTCCAGCGAACCGCGTATCAGCCAACCCTCGACACCCAACCTCTGGAGGCGCACGATGACCGAGGTACCGATCAGTAGTGGCTCCGGGACGCCAGAGGATCCCTGGCGGCTGAAGACCCCGCCACTCTCATCCGAATATACGATGCATCGCGACACTCGAGAAGGCGTTGAGGTGATCGTCTGCACCGTTGGCAAGACCGTCCTCCTCTACGACGCGCGCTGTCTCGACGATCTCCACGGGATGCTGAAGGGCTGCGGAGACTGGATAGACCTGGGCTCAGCGGACGAACGGAAGCCCGCAAAGGAGGGGACGGTTGAGGCCTGGGCGCGCTCAGCCGACAACCCGATCCGCGGATGGTACGGCCTCAAAAAGGGACTCCGCGGGCGCTTCGGGATGTACATCCCTCCCCTGATGGAGCATCTCGGCAGGGCCGAGGTTGAGCACAAGCCGCGAGGAAATCGCATGCGCGCTTCATAATGCCCAGGCCCTTGCGCCGCGTTGCGGCGGGGATGATCGCCCTCGCGCCCAACCGGCGCACTGGACCGGAAAACGACAGAGACGCGAGCCCATGGCCGACGGATTCGCGCATGTCGCGATCCTCCCCGTTCGCGGGAGCCAACGGGCACAATATGACCATGGATCCGGATCTTCAGCGACAAATCGATGAGGTGTTGGGCGCGCGTCGGACCACCAGCGCCGGTCCGCCGCCCCCCGGCAATCGCGCGGACCGTGCGCGCGGGATGCTCCGTAGCCGAATGTTTCCGATTGCGCTCGTGCTTGCCCTCGCTGAGGTTGTCGCGCTCGTCGTCTGGCACGGCTCCACGCTGCTCGGGGTGGTTGCTGCCGGGCTCGTCCTCGCGATCGCGATCTGGATCTGGCTTCGGTTGCGGCCCGGGATCACCCGGGACGCCGTTGGGCTGATCGCCGTTGCACAGGGATTTGTCGTCGCGGTTCCGCTGGTCATCGGGTTGTCGTCACTTGTTGCACTCGTGGTCGCGCTTGCCCTGATCGGCGGGTTGATCGCAATGGTGTTTCGATCGGCCCGGTAGCCCCACCGGCGACCGCGCTCGTCACCCTTACCGCGCGGGCGAGCCCTGAGATCCTGGGCAAGGCCGCGGAACCCCTCTGGGCTGGTTCGCGCACCTACATCGTTCGGGTGCCGGGCGGAGCAGCCGTTGCACGGCTCGCGCGACTACCGGGCGTACGGGGCATCGAACGCACGGCACCGCGGACCGCCACGGTTGCCCCGACCGATCCCCTCGATCCCCTGTTTGGACAGCAGGGGTACCTGGCCGACATCGGCTGGAGTGTTCCGGAACTCGAGCCCATTCGGCCGATCGTCGCCGTTCTTGACACCGGCGTGGTCCCGGTTCCCGACCTTGCCGAGCACGTGATGCAGCCGGACGCGAGGTCGTTCGTTGCCGGGCGCTCGCCGCTGGTTGACACGGAGGGGCACGGCACGCACGTCGCTGGCATCATCGCCGCCGTCACCGGTAATGGCATTGGGATCAGCGGAATCGCCGATGCGCGCATCCTCCCCGTCACGGTCGCCGACGCCTCGGGCGGGGCGACGACTGCCTCACTGATCCAGGGGCTCCACTACGCGGTCGGCCGAGGCGCCCGCATCGTCAACATCTCGTTTGCAGGCACCGGCTACTCGGCACTGGAGCAGCAGGCCATTGACGAGGCGACGGCAGCCGGAGTCCTTGTCGTCGCCGCCTCTGGCAACTCGGGTGCCACCATCGGGCGGGTTGAGTATCCGGCTGCGTACCGCCACGTATTGGCGGTGGGCGCAACTGGACCAGGTCAGATCCCGCTTGCACTCTCAACGCAGGGGCCACAGGTGTCCGTCGCCGCACCGGGGAGCGAGATCATCTCCACGAATGCGGGAGGCGATGGCGCGGCGGCCTACGTCCCCCGAACCGGTACCTCCGTCGCCGCCCCGATGGTGTCTGGAATTGCGGCGCGACTCCTCGCCCGCCGTCCCGAGCTCAGCCCCTCCCAACTGCGGGCCATCATCCAAGCCACGGCGACCGATGTTTCACCCGCGGGTGTGGACGACGCCACCGGCCACGGCCTCGTTAATTTGGCCAATGCCATGACGGCGTCGATCCCGGCAAAGGACGGTCCCGAGCCGAATGATGATCCGCAACAGGCGCTGAAGCGGCCGGCCCTTCTTCCTCGAACGCTGCGGCGCGCTGCCGCAACTGCCCACCTGGAAGCGTGGAGCGACCCACGCGACGACTTCAGCGTCCGGCTGGCCAAAGGAGAGCGGCTTATCGCTGAACTGACCGGTGACGGGGGGAGTGACCTCGACCTTGCTGTCTGGCGCCCTGGTGCGCCAGCAGCTGGCCGCACCGGAACGCGCGATCGACGCTGGCTCGCAGGGTTCTCGATCAACGGTACCAGTGACGAACGGGTCACCATCGTTGCGAGTGAGACGGGCCCCTACTCGGTCGAGGTGCGCCTGGCCGATGGACCCGGCGGGTGGTACCGATTGCGCGTCTCGCGTGGGTTCAAGCGAAACTCGTAACCGGTGTTGCGTTGTCTCCTCTCGGAACGCGCGACAATAGCGGGTGATGGCGATCTCAGCGGATATCGGTCACCTCGGGCTCGACGACCCGGCGCTCTACCTCAACCGTGAGCTGTCGTGGCTTGACTTCAACGCGCGCGTCCTCGCGATGGCGGGCCGCGGTGAGGTACCGCTCCTGGAGCGATGCAAGTTCCTTGCGATCTTTTCCAACAACCTGGACGAGTTCTTCATGGTCCGGGTGGCGGGCCAGCAAGAGGCCCTTGAGTCGAGTCGGGCTTCGTCAAGTCCCGATCAGCTGCCCCGCGAAGAAGTGCTGAACCGCATCGCGTCAGCGACGCGCCTCCTGGTCAGCGAGCAGTACCGCATTTGGAATGGCCTGCAGCCCGAGTTGAGCGAGGCGGGTGTCCAGATCTTGCGGCCCGACGATCTCGACAGCGCGGCGGTGAGTGCGCTGAGTCAGCGGTTTGAACGCGAGATTGAGCCGGTCCTCACTCCGCTCGCGGTGGGCCCTGGATTGCCGTTTCCGTTCATATCTCAGCGTTCCTTAAACCTTGGACTTACTGTCCGGGACCCCGCCTCTGGTGAGTCGCGTTTGGCGCGCGTCAAGGTTCCGCCGGGCAAGCGTTTTCTTGCCGTGGCCGATGGGTTCGTCCTCTTGGAGGATCTCATCGAGGCGAATATCGAACGCATCTTCGCCGGGATGGAAATCGACGCAACAATCCGCTTTCGCATGACACGCGACGCGGATCTCGACATCTCAGACGAAGCTGACGATCTTCTTGGAGCCGTTGAGGCCCAAATTCGTCGGCGCAGATTTGGAGACGTCGTTCGCCTCGAGGTTGAAGAAGGAGCGCCTGCGACGCTGCTCGCCGAGATCCAATCGGCCTTGGACATCGAAGACCGCGACATCTACCACATGTCCGGTCCCCTGGACTTGACCGCGCTGTTTGAACTCACGCGCCTGGAACGCCCCGCGCTGCTCGACCGCCCCTGGCGTGCGCGAACGCAGTGGCGACTGCAGTCGGCCCCGCAACGCCCCATTGATCTGTTCGACGTGATCCGTCGAGGTGACGTCCTTGTTCATCACCCATACGAAGACTTCGCCACCAGCGTGGAAGCCTTCGTTGAACAAGCCGCAGAGGACCCAGACGTCGTCGCGATTAAACAGACGCTCTACCGCACCGGTCGAGATACGCCGATCGTGCCAGCCCTCGTCCGGGCAGCGGAGGCGGGCAAGCAAGTGGTGTGTCTGATGGAACTCCAAGCGCGTTTTGACGAAGAGCGCAACATCCATTGGGCGCGTGCCTTGGAGCGGGCTGGTGTTCACGTTGCGTATGGCCTACTGGGAATGAAAACGCACGCGAAGCTGGCGCTCGTGATGCGCCGCGAGGGTGATCGGGTTCGCCGGTACGCCCACATCGGTACGGGCAACTACCACCCGGACACCGCACGTCTCTACACCGACCTTGGCCTGTTCACCTGTAACGACGAGATCACCCAGGATGTCGCCGACCTCTTCAACTACTTGACCGGTTTTTCGCGCTCGCCTGAGTACCGTCAGGTACTGGTCGCGCCACTGAATGTCCGCGACGGGCTGATCCGTGAGATCCGTACGGTGGTTGCACGCCACGAGGCTGGGGAGCCCGGACGGATTGAGATGAAGGTGAACTCGATCATGGATGGCCCCGTGATTCGGGAGCTGTACCAGGCCTCTCAAGCTGGGGTGGCAGTCGACCTTGTTGTGCGTGGGATCTGTGGGCTCATTCCCGGAATTCCTGGGTACTCCGACAACATCCGCGTCCGCTCGATCATCGGTCGATTTCTCGAACACTCGCGGGTCTTTCTCTTCACGAACGGTGAGCACACTCGCTACCTCATGGGCTCGCCCGACATTATGGAACGCAACCTTGACCACCGCGTCGAGACGGTTATCCCGATTCACGACGCGGCCGCGCAGAAGGAGATCCGCTTCGCGTTCGATGTGGCGTATGCGGACACCGTTTTGGCCTGGGCACTCGGCGCGGACGGGGCCTGGACACCGGTAAGAAATGTCGACGGCGAGGCTCCCGTCGACAGCCAAGCCGCGTTGATGGAACGGGCAGTTCGTCGCTCGGAGCGGCGTGGCGGCAGGCGCGGCCAAGCTGCCTGACCCGTCGCCCGTAGAGGGGCACTCGCTCCGAGCGCGCCTGCGTCGGCTGCGTAAGTTGGCCGGAGCGGTGTGGATCAGTGCATTCCGACATAACGCGACGGGGGCGGCAACCCAGTTTGCGTACAACGCCTTTCTGGCGACGATCCCCTTCCTGTTCGTGCTCATTTCACTCGTCGGCGTGCTGGGGGGCCGGGGTGCCTACGACCGACACGCTGCCGAGTACGAGGCGCTCATTCCGGAGGAGATCTCCGACATCTTTCGTCGCTCAATTCGCGTCGCTGCTGGCAATGCCACCCAGTTCACCTTCGCCGTTGCCGTGGCGATTCCATTCGCGCTCTACGTGGTCAGCAACGCCACGGGCGCCCTCATCGGGGCTGTCGAACGAGCCCACGAGGTCGACGGGCGCCCCTGGGTGCGCGGAAAGCTTGTGGCCGTTGGTTTCGCGGTAATCGGGATCGTGTTGGTGCTCGCAACGACCGTGGCTCTTGTTGGTGGGACAAGCCTGATCGGCCGGCTGGTCGCATTGTTCAGCGACGGCGCTGCCGACGCATTCGGGCCCTTGATTACCTACCCGGTGTCGATTGGCGCCATCTTCCTGTTCACGCTACTGCTGTACCGATTTGGCCCGAGCAACCGCATGATGCCCACGCGACATCTTCTACCGGGGGCGCTCTTTGCGATGGTGGCCTGGACCGCTGCGACCAGCCTCTTTAGCCTCTACGCGAGACACTTCGATACTTACGCGGTCACGTACGGACGAAGCTTCGGCTTTGTGGTGATCTACCTCGTGTTCTTCTACATCAGCGGCTTGTCGGTCGTCGTCGGGGCCGAGATTAACCACGCTCTGAGTATCCGTCGCAATCGTGATGGGCTCCTTTCTTAGTTCGTCCAGCCCGCGCGAAGGCGCTCGCGCACGACTTCGACGACCTTGACCGCCGCCTGGCGTCGCGTGGCTCCGCCTGCTTCGATCGCGAGGACTTCCGCGTGGTCGATCGGCACCAGTGCCCAGATCGGATGGGCCGCTTCCGGGACTCGCATCCCCGCGCGGTCGACGGACCGGGCGATGTAGCTGCCAAGGGCGCGTCCGATCATGGCCCAGCAGGCCGGTGTCGGCTCCATACGCGCGGTCGCCAAGGCCCACCCCCAAGCGGCGACCTCCTGATCCAGCCGCAGCGCGGGGTTCGGCCCGAGGATGTGCCCGAGTTCGTGCAACGCAACGAAATAGGCGCGACGCGAACGGATCGGCGGGATCGCGATCCGACGTGCGCGCCGCCACGCTCGGGCACGGTCTGATCGGTCGACGGCAATCACCGCCAGGGCCTCCGCCCGAATGATCTCGTCGATGTGCGCCTGCGCCAGCGAGCCGTCGAAGGGAGTCATGCCTGGCAGCCTGGGCACCAATACGTTGTCCGATTCGCATCACCCTGGCCACGCGAGCGGATCGGCGTTCCACACCGGCGGCAGGGGCGACCACGCCTGCCGTACACCCACTTGTCCTCCTTGCTGAACGGTCGTCCACCCGGTGGCCGGTAGGTCTGGATCCTTCCCGCCTGTCGGACTCCGTCGGCCAAGAGGCGCGAACCGATCTCTCCAAGCGAGGTGGCCTCCTCTGGGGTGAGCGTGCCCACCGTCCGCCACGGGTCGATGCCCGCAAGGAAACACGTTTCGCTTTTGTAGACGTTTCCGATGCCGCTCGTCAGCCGCTGGTCCATCAGGGCGTCGCCAATTGCGCGCGTGGGCTCCGCACGCAGGAGCGCGGACCGCATCGCTGGGCCGGGGTCGACGTCGTCGGCAAGCAGGTCGGGCCCCAGACGCTCAATCTCGGGAATGGGTGCGCCCGGCTCAACGAGGCGGATGACCGGGCCGTTGTACTGCACCGCAGTCCACTGATCGGTGACGAGCGCCAACCATCGCCCGCGCGCAGGGATCGGACGGCCCGCAGCAACGAGGCGCCAGACACCGCTCATCATCAGATGGGAATACAGCGTGCGCCCACTCTCGAAGCGGAGCAGGTGGTGCTTGCCGACCGCCTCCGCGGTGCGGACCCGGTCGCCAACGAGGCGCTCAGGAAGGCGCTGCGGAACCAGGCGCTCGGTCACGTCAACGCGGAGAATTTCCTGTCCGGCGAGCGCCGCCGTGAAGCGAATCGCATTGCGATGGCTGACTTGTCCCTCCGGCACGAACCCATTGTTTCAAGCGATACTCCCCGACATGGTGGAACTGACGCGTGTACGAATTGACAAGTGGCTCTGGTCGGCCAGGTTCTTCAAGACGCGCTCGCTCGCGACGGAGGCCGTCAGTGGCGGTCACGTGGAGGTCAACGGGACCCGGGCGAAAGCCTCCAAGGACGTGCAACTTGGTGACATCGTTGAACTTCGGCTTCGACAGAACGTTTGGAAGCTGAAGGTCACCGGCCTCGCTGAGCGGCGTGGCTCTCCGGCGGTTGCAGCCACCCTGTTTGAGGAGGACCCTGCCAGTCGGGCCACTCGCGAGCTGCGGGCTGAGGAGTTGCGCGCGGCGCGTCCCCCCGGCGCGGACCTCGGAGCGAGGCCAACAAAGCTGCAGCGTCGTCAGATCACGCGGTTTGTTCGACGCGCTGAGGACGACATCGACGCGTAGGCTCCGTTCGTGGCGGCGGCAATCGACGTTCGGGACCTGCGGAAACGCTACGGCGATTTGCACGCTGTCGATGGCGTCTCGTTTTCGGTTGAGCAGGGCGAGATGTTCGGCATCCTCGGCCCAAACGGAGCCGGAAAGACCACGACCCTGGAGATCACGGAGGGGCTTCGGCCAGCGGACTCTGGAAGCGTTTCCCTCCTTGGGCTTCCCCCGTGGCCCCGCAACCCGGTGCTCCTGCCGCGGATCGGCGTCCAGCTCCAGGCCACCGCGCTCTTGGAGCGGCTAACCGCCCGCGAACAGTTGCAGGTGTTCGCTGGCCTCTATGGTGTCGAAGAAGCCCGGGTGTCAGAGGTGCTGGAGATCGTGGGCCTCACCGACAAGGCGGAAACGCGGGCCGAGAAGCTTTCTGGCGGTCAAGCGCAGCGACTCTCGATTGCCTGCGCCGTCGCACACCGCCCAGAGGTCTTGTTCCTTGACGAGCCGACCGCGGGCCTCGACCCACAAGCGCGGCGCAACCTCTGGGACCTCGTTCGCGAGATCCGGGGAAACGGCACCACAGTGGTACTCACGACCCACTACTTGGAAGAAGCCGAGGCGCTCTGCGACCGAGTCGCGATCATGGACCACGGCAAGATCCTGGCGATGGACACGCCCGCCGCGCTCGTCCGGGGTCTTGATGTTCCGGTCAAGATCAGCCTGCCACCCGATGCCCTGAGCGTGGCCGAGGCCGAAACGCTACCCGGAGTGAGCGCGGCGAGGGTGGCCGCAGGCGCGCTGGTCCTTGAGGCGGATAACCCCGCCGCAGCCCTGACAAGCCTTGCTGAAAACGGAAAACTCGACGGCATTCAGGTCAGCGGAGCGACACTTGAGGACGTCTTCCTATCACTGACCGGGCGGGAGTACCGCGCATGAACGGCGGTCGGATTCGTCAGATGCTCCGCGCCCAAACCCGGGCTTTCCTGCGAGACAAGACCGCACTCTTCTTCACCTTCCTGTTCCCCTTGATGTTCCTGATTGTGTTCGGCGGTCTGCTCGGCAATGCCGACTCGCGTTCGAAGACCAGCGTCCTTGTCGTCGGCCACGGGGCGGTTGTCGACGGACTCCCGAAGGCGGCGCTTGATATCGAGCACGTCAGCGACCCTGCCAAGGCGCTGAAGCGGGTGCGCGATGGAAGCGTGCCTGCCCTCATCGAGCAAAATGGCGATGTGGTCGTTGTTCGTTACTCCGCGACCCGCCAGGTCGAGAGTGCCACGGTTCAAGGAATTGTTCAGGCAGTCGCCGGACAACAGAACCAGATCGCGTCAGGCGAGGCACCCCGGTATTCCGTAGAGCCGGAACAGGTGGAGGACACCTCGCTGAAGGCGATCGAGTTCCTCACTCCGGGGCTTCTCGCGTGGGCGATCTCGGTCGGCGCGGTGTTTGGCGCGGCATTGACGCTGGTGACGTGGCGCGACAAGGGCATCCTGCGTCGGTTGCGTCTGTCTCCGCTGACCATCGGCGAGATCGGCGCGGCCCGCGTGACGCTGAGTCTTGGGATCGCCGCCGTGCAAGTCCTGATGTTCATCGGCGTTGCCGTTGGGCTGTTCGGTCTTCACCTCAATGGCAGCTGGTGGATGGCCATTCCGGTTGCCATTGCCGGAACGCTGGCCTTTATTGCGATTGGCCTGCTTGTCGGCGCGTTCTCGAAGACCGTCGAAGCCGCGTCGGCGGTCTCGAACCTGATCGTTCTCCCGATGGCCTTCTTGTCGGGATCGTTCTTCCCGCTCGACAACGCACCTGGCTGGGTGAAGACGGTTGCCGACCTCTTTCCGCTCAAACACATCGTGAACGGCTTGACCGACGTCATGGTCCGTGGAAAGGGCTGGACTGCTGCCCTTCCCGAGATCGGAATTCTGCTCGCGTTCGCGGCAGTCCTGCTCGCCGTCGCGACCCGCCACAGAGTTTTCCGGTGGGACGAGGCCTAACGAACTATGAGCTGGCTGGCGGCTCCGCATCCTTCGCGGACTTCTCCCTTGCCTTCAGTTCACCCTTGAGGTCGTCGATTCGGTTTTTGTTTCGCCGGCGGCTGAAGAGCACCCACTGAAAGAGCAGGAAGAGGAGGACCGCGGCGCCAACGCCGATGAGCGTGCTCGCGCGAAAGTTTGGCGCATCGACGTCGAGGGTGCGTTGACCCGCGTGGGCTGCGCTGCCATTGCCAGCGACGATCCCCAAGGTCAGAAGGTTCGGCGCGGACAGCAGGACCGCGACCACAACAAGCGTGACCCGGAGTTTCCACGGTCGGTGTTTGCGTCGGACGGCCATCCAGAGAACCAGTAGCGCCACCGCGGTGAAGGCGAAACCATAGAAGAGGCCGATCAGCACGCCGCTCGTTTGGCTGCCGCCAACTTGGTCACCGATTCGGTGTGACCACCAGCGCGGTAGAAACGCCGCTCCGATAAAGAACAGGAGCGCCAGGAGCGCGGCGATGATTGCCCCCCAAAGGGCGCGAGACCCCCAATGGTTGCTCTTGTGAGGGGTCTCTTTTGACGCGGTGGTTTGCGCTGGGGTGTCGTTCATGGGTGGCATTGTGTCACTGGGGTCCGACGCCCGGCGTCGCCCTAACGGCCGAGGATCTGAACTGGGTACTCGCCGAGTACAGCATCCCGCGTAATGAGGATGAGGTCCTCATCAATCGCCTGAGCGACGAGCATGCGGTCGAACGGGTCTCGATGATGCGGCGCAAGCGTGCGACAGCAGTCCGTGTGACTGCCTCGGATCGGAAGTTCGATGAGGTCATTCGCGATCAACTGCGGCCGGATGGGACGCTCCAGCCGCAGCTTCCCAGTGGCCTCTTTGATCGCGAGTTCCCACAGCGTCACCACGCTGACGACCACCTCATGATTGGGGGTACCAATCGCGCCCTGCTCTTCAGCTGACAGCTGCAGATCCGGGTCGTCGAGGAACCAAAGCAGGATGTGCGAGTCGAGCAGGAACCTCACAGCGGTGGAGGAAACACCGGTCCGTTTTCCATCAGCTCACGAATGTCGTCGCTGTCGTCGAAGTCGTCAGCAATCCAGATCTGGCCTCGGAGCTGACCTCCGGCACGCCGAGTCGTTGCTGCGACCTCAGGGACCAGACGAACAGCCGGGGTGCCAGCGCGGCAGATCACGATTTCCTCCCCTCGCTCGGCACGCTCCACCAGCTTCGAGAGATTGCTTTTTGCCTCGTGCATGTTTACGCGGGTAGGCATGGGCTAACAGTAGCTAATCCCACCGCCGGTGACCGATTTCAGGGGCCACCCCGAACCGCCACCCGCGATTAGTGTACGACGGGCGGGTGAAACGGCGAAGGAATTCGGCGCGCCAGGTGGGGATGCGACTGCGCCAAGTTCGAACGTCTGTCGCTAACGGCCGAGGTCGACGGTTGCGGCGCCCTGGCGGAACCCGGACTCCAGCAACAGTGCGACGAGGGGCGATCCAAAAACGGAGGCGCCGTCCACTCGCCCCACTCGCAAACGCCGACGTGCGGCGTCACCGACCCAACCTGCAAGCGCGCTTACCGCCAGGGCGAGCGGAGCGGTATCCGTCGAGAGCGTGCGGATCGCGCGTCCGCCACGCTCCAGGTAGAGCACTGGGTAACCGTCCACGAGAACGACCTGGGCACCGAAGACGCGAGATGGGGAGCGTCCACCCGTGGGGGGCCAGGGAATGACACCCCCGTAGGGTTGCGCCGGATCGGACGCCCCGATGACAAGAACCTCGGATGGACCGTTTGGAGGCTCGCGCAATTCGCGCAGGCGCTCGACTGCCCCCGGAAGCGCGAACTGGGCACCGCCGAGGCCCTCGACGAAGTAGCCGCGGCGAGCCCGCCCGAGGGTCTCGAGATCGGTGAGGTCGCCATAGACGCGACTGAATCCTGACGGCACGCTGTCGGCCAAAACGCCCGCTCTCGTCACGATGCCGTGGCGTTCAAGCAGTACCTCCGCGAGTGCTCTTCGACGATCAGCATCCGGGGGAAGGCGCGCGAATCGGGGAGCCAGCAGCGACCAGCG
>JAYTQG010000271.1:0-5856 GCA_043746815.1 Thermoleophilia bacterium
ACCGAATCTTCTAGACGAAAGTTCCCGGATGTTCGAGTGGTTCGCCATCAACACCTACTCGGGTCACGAGAACAAGGTGCGCATCAACTTGGAGCAGCGTTTGCGCTCGCTCGGTCAGCGTGACCGCGTGCGTGAGATCCGCATCCCAACCGAGACGGTGATCGAGACCGCGAAGGACGGCACGAAAGTTCAGACCGAAAAGCGGGTCTGGCCTGGCTACCTCCTGGTGAACATGGAGCTCACCGACGATTCCTGGTCGCTGGTGAAGAACACACCGAGCGTGATCGGCTTCGTTGGGTCAACCCCTGGCGGAGGACGACCCGTGCCCCTCTCTCGCGGCGAAGTTGACCGTCTCCTGAACACCGTCACCGACACGAAGGTTCGGGTCAAGGCGGAGTTCACGGTCGGCGAGAGCGTCAAGATCATCAACGGGCCGCTGTCAGACTTCACCGGCGAGATCGCTGAGGTGAACCCTGAAGCTGGCCGCTTGCGCGTCTTGGTTTCCATCTTCGGCCGCGAAACACCAGCCGAGTTGGCGTTCGAGCAGGTCAAGAAGCTGGGCTAACCCGCCTGGCCACACATTTCACGACGAAGTACTGATCGCGGGAGGGACCGGGGGCAATCCGCCCGCCGCCCCGTTTGCACCGCCCAACCAGAAGGGTTGAGATGGCGAAGAAAGTTATGCAAACCATCAAGCTGCAGATCCCGGCAGGGGCAGCGAATCCGGCTCCGCCGGTCGGTCCTGCACTCGGTGGCGCCGGTATCAGCATCATGGACTTCTGCAAGGCGTTCAACGCCCAGACGCAGGCCGCGAATGGAGTACTGACGCCAGTGGTGGTGACGGTCTACGAAGACCGGTCGTTCACGTTCGTCACAAAGGTGCCGCCGATGCCGGTGCTCATCAAGCAGGCGCTTGGCATCGACAAGGGGTCGGCGGTTCCGCAGACAGATAAGGTCGGCAACCTCACTCGCGATCAGCTTCGCCAGATCGCTGAGACCAAGATGCCGGATCTGAACACCGTCGACATCGACTCGGCAATGCGCATCGTTGCGGGCACCGCCCGCAGCATGGGCATCACCGTCGACGCAGCGTAAGGGGTCGAGAAATGGCAAAGCACGGTAAGCGGTACATCCAGGCGAAGAGCGAGATTGTCGTCGGGCACGAGTACGCGCCACTTGAAGCGGTCCAGCTGATTAAGCGTCAGGAGATCAGCAAGTTTGACGCCACGATCGAGGTGCATTTCCGCCTCGGTGTCAACGTGCGTCACGCCGATCAACAGCTGCGTGGCACGGTCAGCCTTCCCCACGGCACCGGACGGACCGTCCGAGTTGCAGTGTTCGCCGAGGGCGAGAAGGCGCGCGAAGCCGAGGCCGCTGGCGCTGACGTCGTCGGTAGTGAGGACCTCGCAACGCGGATCCAGGAGGGCTTCAGCGACTTCGACATCGCGATCGCTGCTCCCGACATGATGGGAATCGTGGGTCGCCTCGGACGGATTCTTGGGCCCGCGGGCAAGATGCCGAACCCGAAGACCGGAACGGTGACGATGGATGTCGCCAAGGCGGTCGAGGACGTCAAGAGCGGCAAAATTGAGTACCGCACCGATCGCACGGGAATCGTGCACGTCGCGATCGGAAAGCGCTCGTTTGCAGCCGAACAGCTGGTCGAGAACTACCAGACGGTCATCGACGAAATCATCCGGGTAAAGCCAGCCGCCGCAAAGGGCCGCTACATCCTCTCGGCCACGATGACCGAGACCATGGGTCCTGGGGTTCCCCTTGATCCAACGAAGACTAGTAATCTGTTGGAAGAAGTGGTCGCCTAGGCGGCAGTCTGAAATCGGGAAGTCGGCCTGGCCGAAGACCCACGGGGGCGGACGTTCCGCCTGAAACGGCCCTTGGGCCACCCGTGCGAGGCAGGGCAATCGTTTCCGGGATCACCGAAGGCTTCTTCGGTGTCCTCCCGGTGCGGTCGCCGCCTCGTTGCGGAACTGCATCAGAGGAGGTGAAGGCATCAATAGTGACGAGAAAAATCGCGTGATCGAAGAGGTCGCGGAGCGGCTCGGTCGTACCGAGACCATCTTTGCAACCGCCATCACGGGGCTTTCGGTTACCGACGGCAACGACCTGCGCGGTCGTCTTCGTGACGCATCGGCGCAGATGTCGGTGGTCAAGAACACGCTTGCACGGCGTGCCGTCAATCAGACGCATCGTGAAGGGCTTCTCGAGCACCTCACCGGACCGAGCGCGCTTGTCTGGGTCGATGGTGACCCTGCTCAGGCCGCGAAGGCACTGGCGGGCTTCGCCAAAGAACACGGCGAAGCCGTCACCATTAAGGGTGGTCTCATCGGGAGTGCGTTGCTCAGCGCGAGCGACGTCAACCGACTGGCGACCCTCCCATCACGCGAGCAGCTGCTTGGTCAGCTCGCCGGAACGCTCCAGGCCCCGATCAGCAACCTGGCAAGCGGCATGTCCAACATGATTTCGGGCCTTGCCCGCAGCCTCGCGGCATTGCGCGACCAGCGCGCCGACGAGCAACCTCAATCCGCGTAACGCGAACGTCAAGGAGATAGCACGATATGGCAACAACTGAAGAATGGATCGAGGAGCTCAAGGGCATTACGGTCCTGGAGCTTTCCGAGCGGATTTCCGCGCTTGAAGAGACCTTTGGTGTGACCGCCGCGGCCCCGGCTGCGGTCGCGGCCGCTCCTGCTGCGGGTGACGGTGGCGCTGTCGCCGCCGAGGAGCAGACCGCCTTTACCGTTCAGCTTGAGGCAGCAGGCGACGCGAAGATCCAGGTCATCAAGGTCGTTCGCACGATCACTGGCCTTGGCTTGAAGGAGGCCAAGGACCTTGTCGATGGCGCTCCCCAGGTCATCAAAGAGGGCGTCACGAAAGATGAGGCCGACGCCATCAAATCGCAGGTCGAAGAGGCTGGCGGTCAGGTCAGCGTCAAGTAGTACTGATCCCAAGTCGGGATTGATGGCCCCGGCGCTCGCCGGGGCCATCTGCTTTTCTACCTCGAGTGAGGCCAACGCTCAAGTTCCAACGCGTGGCCCCCGCGGTGCTCCTCGGAGTGGTTTGCCTCATCGGTGGTCGTCCATCATCCATCCTGGGCTCAGCGTTCGGGGATGTGGTCGAGAGCCAAGGGATCGAACGGACAGGTGCCGCGGCCCTCGCGCAGGGCGACCCTCGCGCTGGCTTGGGCCTCAAGATTGCGGTGCTGGATCTTGGTTTTGGCACGCAGTTGGCCGCCCGGCAGGCCGAGGGCGAGCTGCCGTCAAGCACACACCTCACCACGCGTTCATTCGATCCTGCGGGTGGACTTCAGGGAACAAATGCCTATGGCAATCCGACTGGCCACGGAACGATCGTCGCCCAAACGCTCTTTGACTACGCGCCAGCGGCGGACTACATCTTTGCGAGCTACCACAGCCCCGAACAGTTCGTCGAAGCCACCGACTGGCTGACCGCTCAGCAGCCGGACATCGTTCTGCACTCGAACAACTTCATCGAAGGGCCGTTTGATGGGACGAGCGCGGCAGCGCAGGCGGTGGATCGTGCGGCGGCCGGAGGTGTGTTGTGGTTCAACTCGGCTGGCAACTACGGCGATCGCCACTGGGAAGGCGAATGGCTTGACGGCGACGGGGATCGAATCCTCGACTGGCCCGTATCGTGGACCATCTTTCGAAACCTCAATGAGGTCACCACGTTCGCCCTGTCCTGGACGAACCCCGAGGGGGCGGAGCCGACCGACCTCGACCTTGTGCTCGAGCGACGCGTTGGGGATGGGTGGCAGGGTGTGCGCGACTCTCGTGATCTGCAAGGCCCGGGGGCGCCCGCGTCGGAGCGGATTACCGGCTATGTGTCCCCAAGCAGCGAGGAGCTCCGCTTGCGCGTGGTGTGGCGAAGTGGGCCACCTCCGTCCGGTCCCCTCACGCTCTTCTCCCGGGAGATTCCGCTCGCACCCATTGGAGGGACGGCCACGCACAGCGTCCCGACCCCGGCCGATGCCGCGGGGAGTATCAGCATCGGTGCGGTGGACTGGCGCACCAACGGACTCAAGGTGTACTCATCACAGGGGCCCACCGCTGATAGGCGACTGAAGCCAGATCTGGTCGCGCCCACCGGAACGGTCGTCCGAGACGGAGCCGTAACCCGAGGGATTGGCGGTACGTCCAACGCGGCACCAAATGCCGCGGGAGCGGCGGCGGTCCTGCTGTGGTCCCTCCGAAGTTCGGGGCTATCCCCAAACCCGCCGGAGGTGCTTGGCCAGCTGCTCGTCGATGCTGCGGACCTTGGTCCGTCGGGCCCCGACCCGGCATTCGGCTACGGAGTTGTCCGTGTCGATACTGACCCGCCAGTCGTGGAGGCCGACCTTCCCGGCGTCCGGGCGGTTTCCGGACGGACGCCCCTTTCGTTCCGGATCGCCGATGCCGGGAAAATTCGCAGCGTTCGGGTGGTGATCGACGGGGTGCGACGGTTCCTGATCGGTGCGGACATCGATCGCTTCCAACGGCTCTTCAACACACGTGGACTGAGCGATGGACAACATGAGATCGACGCGTCTGCAGTCGACGCCTCCGGCAACCGGGGGGCAACGCGCTGGTCCTTCGTCGTCGACAACACCCCACCGGTCCTGCAGCTGCGAGATCTCCGCGTTTCGCGTCCAGGGGTCGGCGTTCCGGGTCGGATGAGCGTCCGCATTGCAGGGGCCGATACCGCATCGCGCAGCGTCCGAATCGATGTCCGGCTGTTTGGCGGCCCGTCGCGGACTCGGGCCACTGCGTTTCGGGTGTTGGGCGGCACGCCCCGCCTCGTGCGCTTCAATGGCCTCGCGTCAGGCCGATACCGCTTGGAGGTCGTCGCCACCGATGACGCGGGAAACGTGACCCGTAGCGCCGGTCCGATAAAGGTCCCGGCGGTTGTCGCTGGACAGCGGGCCACCCCGTAGCGCAGAATTCCCCCGGGCCGGGTGACCGGCAGTTCCAACTAACCGAACTCAGGAGGACCGTCAGATGCCGCTCGACGCCGACGTCAAGAGCAAGCTGCGCGACCGTGTTTCAACCGCAAACAAGACAAACGTGGACGATGTCGTCGCCGAGGTTCAGGCCGCCCGTGCGGGACTTGCCGAGGACGACAAGGACCACGCCCGGATGGGAAGCTGGCTGGAGGACCTCGCCGCGGTTAAGGGCGGCGGCGTCCCCGGTAAGTTCTAGCTCGCCCGGCTGCCTACCGACGTCGTGCTGCCAGCATCCTCTGGAGGCGGCGCGTTTCTGCAAGGGCGTTGAAGGGTCGACGATCCGTGTCCCACGGGCCACGTGAGAGTCGGCCCTCTCGGCCCTCCCGGGCTTCGACCCAACGTTCGTAGGAACGGATGATGTCGATGACCCCTTCGGTCAGCTCGATGATCTGAGGCCGATCCTCAAGAGGGGCGCCGTCGACAAGGACTCCGTCGGTCACGGTGTGTGTCAACTCGCCGACGTCCGCTCGGAGGACGCGGAGTTGATCGGTTGAGACCCGCACCTTCAGGCCCTTCCAATCCCGCTTCAGCACACCCGCTTCGCTGGCGGGAATAAAGCCGAATGCACGCATCCGTCGACGCTCGCGCGGCGATGCCCAGAGCGCGTGGGTGCCCGCCAGGAGTGGTCCAATACCGGCGAGCAGCTCATCTTGAGGGGGTATCGGTCCCGGAAACGGAGTTGGTTCAGACGGCACATCCTCAGTATGCCGGTCGACCTCCACAAATCGGGAGATGTTCCCTGGGAACAGGATGCATGGCCGTGTGCTAAGGTTTCCGACTCGGCGGCTGTCGGTCACAGCCGCCCGACCCCGCCCGCGCATGTCTGGAGGCTCTGC
>JAYTQG010000272.1:0-13704 GCA_043746815.1 Thermoleophilia bacterium
GAAACTGGGAAGCGCGGCCGCCGGGGCGGTGCCAACGAGCGCGAGCGATAGCGCGGCAATACGTCGCATGGGTCGTCTCCGGGAAGCGGGTCTGCTTGAACTCTCGCGGCGACCGTAGACCGTCGTCCAGGCGGGTGTCAATGACTCCACAGGTGCTGGTGATTGCGGATACGCTCGTCGTGCAATTCAAATCTCAGGAGAGCGTCCCATGCGTGCCACCGTCTACCACGGCCCCCGCGACATTCGCGTCGATCAGGTCCCCGACGCCACCCTTCGCGCCTCGACGGATGCGCTGCTGCGGGTCACCCACGCCTGTGTCTGTGGCAGCGACCTGTGGCCATACCGTGGTGGCATGGAGATCTACGGCCCTGCGGGCGGCCGCACCGGCCACGAGTTCATGGGTGTGGTCGAGGCCGTTGGCGCCGACGTGCGCACCATTCGCCCGGGCGACCGGGTGATCGCGCCCTTTGCCTACAGCGACGGGACCTGCGAGTTCTGTGCCGAGGATCTTCACACCTCATGCCTGCACGGTGGCTACTGGGGCGGCCAGAATGACGGTGGGCAGGGCGAGGCCGTACGTGTCCCGATGGCCGACGGCACCCTCGTCGTCCTCCCTGGCGATGTCGATCTTGGCGACGCGGCCTTGGCGGCCAAGATCGCCCCGCTGACCGACGTCGTCGGTACCGGCCACCACGCGGCGCTGTCGGCTGGTGTACGACCGGGTTCAATCGCCATTGTCATCGGCGACGGCGCGGTCGGCCTCTCTGCCACGCTCGCGGCCAAACGCCTTGGCGCTGAGCGCCTCATCGTCTGCGGCCACCACGAGGGCCGCTTGGACATTGCCCGGCGCTTCGGTGCAACCGATGTCATGGCCGAGCGTGGCGCCGAGGCGATCGCCCGTGTCCAGGAAATGACCGGCGGTGGCGCAGCGTCCGTGCTGGAGTGCGTTGGAACCACTGAGTCCATGCGGACCGCCATCGGGATGGCGCGGCCCG
Organism: Thermoleophilia bacterium; assembly: GCA_043746815.1. Classification (GTDB taxonomy): domain Bacteria; phylum Actinomycetota; class Thermoleophilia; order Miltoncostaeales; family Miltoncostaeaceae; genus JAYTQG01. Next base: position 996 of record JAYTQG010000272.1, read on the forward strand.
GTGGAACCGTTGGCTACGTCGGACTCCCCGAGGGCAACGAAGTCGACTTCTTCACCCTCTACGCAAAGAACATCCGCATCGCTGGGGGCGTCGCCCCGGTGCGGGCCTATCAGGATGAGCTGCTGGCAGACGTCCTGGCGGGCCGCATCGACCCGTCACCGCTGATGGATCACACCGTTGGGCTGGATGACATCGCCGAGGGGTACGCGGCGATGGACGAGCGCCGTGCGGTCAAGGTTCTCGTTAACGTCAGCACACCCTAGTAGCGTTCCGCCGTTCGCCCGCACACGAAAAGGACCGCGATGCCTGCAGCGCATGACCAGGACCCCAGCCTTCTCCAGTACGCCCACCCAGAGCGCCTGGTCACCACGGCATGGCTGGCCGAGCACCTCAGCGACCCTGGGCTCGTCATCGCCGAGTCCGATGAGGACACACTCCTCTACGAGACCGGACACATCCCCGGCGCGGTCAAGATTGACTGGCACGCGGACCTGAACGACCCCGTGGCGCGCGACTATGTGAACGCTGAGAACTTTGCAGCGTTGATGCGCGCGAAAGGCATCACCCCGGACACCACGATCGTCTTCTACGGCGACAACTTCAACTGGTGGGCGGCCTACGCGCTGTGGGTTTGCAGCCTGTTCGGTCACGCTGATGTCCGCCTACTGGACGGAGGCCGTCAGAAGTGGATCTCCGAGGGCCGCGAAGTTACCCGCGAGGTACCAACCCCCGCGGTTACGTCATATCCGGCCGTTCAGCGTGACGATGCGACGATCCGTGCCTTCAAAGAGGACGTGCTCGCCCACCTCGGCAAGGGCCCACTGGTCGATGTCCGCTCACCGGGAGAGTACTGCGGTGAGATGACCCACATGCCCGACTATCCGCAGGAAGGCGCCCTGCGTGGTGGTCACATCCCGACCGCCCGGAGCGTCCCATGGAAGAAGGCCGCCAACGACGACGGCACCTTCCGGTCGGCGGATGAGCTCCGCGGGCTCTATGAAGGCGAGCAGGGCCTGAAGGCTGGCGATGATGTGGTTACCTACTGCCGCATTGGCGAGCGTTCCAGCCACACGTGGTTCGTCCTCACGCACCTTCTCGGCTTCGAGAACGTACGTAACTACGACGGTTCCTGGGTGGAGTGGGGCAACGCCGTTCGCGTGCCGATCGAGTTCTCGGCCGAACCGGGTTCGGCGCCCGCGTAGTGCCCCTTCGCCCCGAACTCCAGGAAATCGTCGACGACTTCGCGGACGCACCGAAGGAGCTGCGCCTTGCGATCCTCCTGGAGTTCGCAGATGGCCTTCCTCCCCTGCCCGAGCGACTGCGGGAGGCGGGAGCGCTCGATCGCGTTCATGAGTGCCAGACGCCCTTCTTCGTCACCGCAGAATCCCTACCCGACGGCCGCGTCGAGTTATGGTTTGACGCCCCGCCTGGGGCCCCGACGACACGTGGGTATGCAGGAGTCTTGCGCGCGGGCCTCTCGGGCGGGACCCGAGATGAGGTCCTTGAAACACCGGTGGACTTTTTCACCGCAATGAAGCTCTCGGAGCTGATCTCCCCCTTGCGCCTTCGCGGCATGGGCGCCATTTTAGGTCACATCAAACGCCGGGTCATCGACTTGACCGGAGTGGCCGGATGATCCTGAATCACCTCGCGCTGACGGTGAGCAGCCGTACGCGCTCGGCAGCGTTCTACGGTGAGCATTTCGGCATGACCGAACGCATGCACGAGGACGATCACATGCTGGTTCTGCGTGCTCACGGATGCCTGCTGACGTTGAGCGAGGGCGTCGTTCCTCGAGAGTTGCCCAATACGAATCACTTCGGTTTTCAGGCACCGAATCGGGATGCGGTTCACCAGGCGCGTGAGCAGTTCCGGCTTGCGGGGGTGACGGAGACGGAATGGCAGGACGACGGAATGGTCCGTGTGCAGGTGCTTGACCCCGATGGATATCGCGTCGAGCTGTTTGACTACTGAGCACCTGCCCGCGCCAACGTTGGCGCACGCCTGAGACATCCATCCCGCACGCCGACACACCATTCTTCCTACGCTTTAACCGGGAGGTGGTCCGGGGTGGCCCCTGGCGAAGCGACGCGAGAGTCGCGGGCAGCGCGCCCGGTGCTGGCCTGCATCCGTAGGATCGGCTGATGCCAGGACAGTTTTCGATCACCCCAACCGGCCCCTTCTCCCTCGCCCAGGCGGCGGGCTTTGGCTTCGGGCCGCGCGAGGCAGAGGACTTCGACGGGACGATGCGCCTCGCCTTCTGCGCGGATGACCTCACCCATGGCGTCGGGGTCGCGCTGACCGAAGACGATGCCGGGGTTATCCACGGAACCGTCCAGGGCGACGCCGAGACCTTGGACGTTCGAACTCAGACGGCCCGCATCTTGTCGTTGGATCACGACGGCGCGGATTGGCTGGAGGTCGGGGGCCGCGACCCGGTCATCGGCCGCCTTCAACAGCAGTACGCGGGCCTTCGACCGGTGCTCTTCCATTCCCCATATGAGGCGGCCGCATGGTCGGTCATCAGCGCCCGGCGCGGGCGTCGTCAGGCAATGAACACGCGGGATCGGATCTCAGAGGCCCTCGGCGAGCGCTTCACGGTGGCAGGCCATGCGATGTGGGCCTTCCCCACGCCGGAGCGTTTGCTGACCGTGACGGAAACCAGCGACCTCGGTCCGATGCGCGTCGAACGGCTCCGCGCGGTCGCCGCGGCGGCCACGAACGGCGCACTCGACGCAGACCGACTCCGGGCAATGGGTGCGGATTCAGCGATCATCGAACTGCAAGAACTCCCCGGCATCGGCCCCTTCTACGCCATGCTCATCGCGATCCGTGCGACCGGCTTTGCCGATGCGACGCCACCGGAGGAAGGCCGTGTGCTCGTGGCCGCCCAACGCCAGTACGGCGACGCGATGCCAGATTATGCGGCGCTTGTCGAGCACTCCAAGGTCTGGAGCCCCTTCCGGGTCTGGGCGACGGTCCTTCTGCGCGTCTCCGAAGAACGCCGCGTCCACTAACTCCGGACTGCGACAGCCTCGATCTCGACGCGTGCGCCAAGTGGCAGGGCCGCAACACCGACCGTCGCGCGAGCAGGTGCGTGATCACCAAAGACGGACGCGTAGACAGCGTTCATCGCGGGGAAATCCGTCATATCGGTGAGGAACACCGTGGTCTTGACGACATCGGCGAGTCCGGCTCCGGCAGCCTCCAGGATGGCGGCAATGTTCGCGAGTGACTGCGCCGTTTGGGCTCCCACTTCGTCGGCGACCAGCTGTCCCGTGGCCGGGTCGACGGGTACCTGACCCGACACCCAAATGGTCTCCCCAGGAGCGGCGACAATCGCCTGACTGTAGGGAGCGCCCGCGACCGGCGCGGGTGCCAGATCGGTTCGAATCACCCTCATCGTTTCTCGCTATTCGTCTGGCGGACCGGCACGCCCGCAGCTGACATCGCTGCCTTCACCTCAGCCACGGTATACACCCCATCGTGAAAGACCGAGGCCGCAAGCACCGCGTCGGCATGACCCTCCGTGACGGCCTTCGCGAAGTGATCAAGGTGTCCAGCGCCGCCCGAGGCGATGACGGGAACCCCAACCCGGTCGCCAATCGCCGCGAGCAGTTCGGTGTCGAAGCCATCGAGCGTCCCATCGCGGTCCATACTCGTGACAAGCAGCTCACCCGCACCACGCGACGCAGCCTCCGCGGCCCACTCCACCGCTTCCCGGCCGGTTTCGAGGCGCCCTCCGCTCAGGTACACCTCCCAACCGGTGCCGTCCGCACGCCGTTTCGCGTCGATCGCGACCACAATGCACTGCGAGCCAAATCGCGCAGCGCCCCGTTCAATCAGACTAGGATCGCGAACCGCCGCGGAGTTCAGCGAGACCTTGTCCGCCCCTGCAGCCAACACCGCATAGATGTCGTCGGCGCTCCGCAGGCCACCGCCAATGGTGAACGGGATGAAGACCGTCTGCGCCGTCTTCTCGGCAAGCTCGACGATGGTGGCGCGCCCCTCGTGGGTCGCCGTGATGTCCAGAAAGACGACCTCGTCGGCGCCAGCAGCGTCGTAGCGAGACGCAAGCTCAACGGGATCTCCAGCATCGCGCAGACCGACGAAGTTGACGCCCTTCACCACCCGGCCGGACCGGACGTCCAAGCACGGGATGACGCGAATCATCGGCGCTTGGGCGTCGCCAGTGCCGCAATCGCATCGGGAATTGTGAAGCGTCCTTCGTAGAGCGCACGGCCGACAATCACGCCGGACAGGTTTGGCAGCTTCAGCTCCCGAAGCGCGCGAAGGTCGTCGAGCGACGAGACCCCGCCTGAGGCGATGATCTCGACCCCGCTGGCGGCGCCAGCGACACGACGAAGCGCGGAGAGGTTTGGGCCGCCGAGCATGCCATCCCTTCCGATGTCCGTGTAGAGGATGTGGCGAACGCCGACTTTGGCGAGGTCGACCGCCGTTTGTTTGGCGTCCACGTCCGTCACCTTCGTCCATCCGTGGGTGGCGATCTTGCCCTCCTTGGCATCCAGGGCCACCACAAGTCGATCGCCGAGGCGCGTGACCGCCCAGCGCATGAGGTCCTCATCCTCGATGACGGCCGTGCCAACGACAAGGCGCTGAACACCCGTGGCGAGCGCCGTCTCGATGGCCGCACGACTGCGAAGTCCGCCGCCGAGCTGCACGGGGCCACGGGCGATGGCGGCAATCGCCGCGACCACAGGCGCATGTGCGGGCGCGCCTTCCCGGGCGCCGGTGAGGTCCACGACGTGCAGTGCCTGGGCCCCCGCGGCGAAGAACTGCGTGGCCTGTTCGACGGGGTCCTCGTTGAAGGTCGTGGACTGCGCAAAATCGCCTTGGATCAGCCGGACCGCTTTGCCTTCGTGGATATCAATCGCGGGGTAGAGCGTTATCACGCGGGTGTCCTCGAGGTACGAGCGGCGACTCCACTCAACCAGCCGCTCAGGAGTCGAAGCCCGACGTTGCTGGACTTTTCAGGATGGAACTGGACACCCATCAGGTCTGGCCCCCCGGCTGCAGCGCAAAACAACCCGCCGTGGTCGGCCGTTGCCAAAACCTGCGCCGGGTCGTTGGGTTTGCACACAAAGCTGTGAACGAAGTAGAAAGCCTCCGCTGTGGTCTCTCTTCGCTCGTCGCCCCAGGAGACATTCCGCCACCCGATATTCGGAACCTTCAATGAGGTCTGAAGGCGCCGGACAGAGCCCGAGATGAGACCAAGTCCACGCGCGCCCGGGCTCTCCTCACTGTCGTCAAACAGGAGCTGCATGCCGAGGCAAATCCCCAGAAGTGGCGTACCTTCACGAACGGCGTCGCGGGCAGCCTCGTCAAGCCCCTGTTCCGCGAGTTGCTTGGTGGCTTGCCCAAAATTGCCAACTCCCGGAAGCACAACGGCGTCGACTCCGTGTGCCTCCGCGGGGCCGCGTGCGACGACAACCTCGGCGCCAACGTACTCGAGCGCCTTCGTCACGCTGGCAAGATTGCTCATCCGATAGTCAAACACCGCAACGCGGACTGCCGTCACAGGCTGCCTTTGGTGGACGGAATCCCGGCCACACGGGGATCAACGCGGATCGCTGCACCCAGCGCCCGGGCCACGCCCTTGATCGCGCCCTCCACGATGTGGTGCGCGTTCCCGCCAGCGAGCTGCCGAACGTGGAGGGTCAATCTCGCGTGGTTGACAAGCCCCCGCAGAAACTCGGTCAGACACTCGACTTCGAATCCGCCGATGACGGCCACAGGAAGGTCAAGGTCGCTGACCAGTAGCGGACGCCCCGAACAATCGACGGCGATCTGGATCAGCACCTCGTCCATGGGCAGGACGAAGTTCCCGTAGCGGGCGATCCCGGACCGGTCGCCCAGCGCTGCGTCGAGTGCCTGGCCAAGGGTGATCCCAACATCTTCGATCGTGTGGTGGCTGCCCGTCTCAAGATCGCCCGTCGCGGTGACCTCAAGATCAACGAGCGCGTGACGCGCGAAGAGGACGAGCAGGTGGTCGAGAAATCCGACGCCCGTCGCGATCTTCGCAGTTCCGGCGCCGTCCAGATCGAGACGCACGGAAATGTCCGTCTCCCCGGTCGTGCGGGTGATTGCGGCACTGCGACTCATGAGCGGTTCTCCGAACTGATTCGGATGGTCGCAGAACGTGCGTGCTCGGGGAACCCCTCCGCCCGGGCGAGCACATCAAGGTGTGGGGCCAGCGCGTCAACGGCCTCCTGCGGCAGGTCCACAATTCCCATCCGCCGCATGAAGGTGGCCGGGCCAACGGCGGACGAGAAGCGCGCCGCGCCACCGGTCGGAAGAATGTGGTTGGAGCCCGCGAGATAGTCGCCAAACGCGGTCCCACCATTGCGACCCACAAACACGCAGCCGGAGCGCGTGATTTGCCGCGCCGCAGCATCCGCATCCTCTCGGCGCAGGTTGATTTGAAGGTGCTCCGGCGCGAACGCCTCGGCGAGTTCAACAAGAAGTGGAGTGCTCATCACATCCACAAGAGTAATCGCACCTGGCGTTGTGCGCGATCGAAGCAGCGCGGCGACGTGATCGGTGAGACTCGGATCCGTGCTCGCGAGGACGGAAATGCTGTCCGGGCCGTGCTCGGCCTGGGCCATCAGGTCAGCTGCGACGAGCTCAGGGGACGCATCCGCGTCGGCCAAAATGAGTACTTCGCTCGGACCCGCGAGACTGTCGATTCCGACCAACCCCTGCACTTGGCGCTTTGCCTCTTGCACCCAGGCGCTCCCGGGCCCGGCGATCACCGCAACCGGTGCGATGGTCGCGGTGCCGTACGCCAGGGCGCCAATTGCCGCCGCTCCTCCGACCGCATACACCTCATCAATCCCAAGAATCGCGGCCGTCGCCCGGATAACCTCCACCACGGCGTTATCCGCCCCCGGCGGACTGACCACGGCAATTCGTCCCACGCCAGCCACCTGCGCGGGTACGCATGCCATCAGGAGGCTGGACGGATACGCCGCCCGGCCACCGGGCACGTAGCAACCGACGGCGTCCACCGGGAGTGCACGAATCGTGATTCGCTGCCCATACTCCAGCACGAGCTCACGATCCTGCGGCCGGACCGCCTCACTGACCGTACGAATTTGGGCGGCCGCCGTCTCAATCGCGCGGCGAAGCTCTGGCGCCGTCGCGTTCAGCGCGTTCTCCAGCGATGCCTTCTTGGCCCGTAGGCGATCATGCGAGAACGACGGGGCACCGAACCGGCGAGACTCCTCGACAAGCGAGTCGTCTCCGCGGGAACGCACCGCGTCAAGGATCGCCTCGACGTCCCCGCGTAGCGCCGGACCAACACCCTGGGGGCGCAGCGAGTGGACAACCGCTGCCGTCCCGCCAGCGCGAAGGCGTACCCGGCGCACTGCCAAGCCGTCGCTCATGGGGCGCTCACCGAGGACCGCGCGACGAGGGCGTCGATGGCGTCGGCGTGCAGCTTGTGACTGACCCGGTTTGCGATGAGGCGGGCGGATGACCCGAAGATGTGTTCGCGTTCGACGAGACCGTTCTCAAGGAGCGTCCGTCCTGTCGCAACCAAGTCCACGATGCCGTCGGCGAGGCCGACAAGTGGCGCCAGCTCGACCGAGCCATTGACCTTAACGATGTCGGCCGGACGGCCCGTGGCCAAGAAGTACCGGGCGGCAACGGCGGTGTACTTGGTGGCAACGCGCACGGCTCCACGATGCGAAATCGCCGCAGCGGTGGGGTCGATCCCGTCGACAGTTGCGTAGATCATCCGGCAGGCACCGAAGCCGAGGTCAACAAGCTCGTAGACGTCCGGCTGGCGCTCGCGCAGCACGTCCTTGCCGACGATCCCGATGTCCGCCGCGCCTGCTTCAACGTATGTCGGAACGTCGCTTGGACGGGTTGTGATGAACAGCGTCCCGTCGTCGCCGGTGACAACGAGCTTGCGACCAACATCGCTAAGACAGGAAACATCCACCCCAGCCGCCGTCAGGCATTCGAGGCTGTCACGAAGGAGCGCTCCAAGGGGAACACAAATGCGCAGCGGCCGACTCATGCGCGGGCCTTCGCCAGTGCGGACATCAGGTCGGATGCGGAGTGCCGCGTACCGGAGTCGCGGTCAAGGAGCTCGATCCCGGCTGGTGTAGGCGTCGCGACGAAGCGCCACCCATCCTCGGCCGCGAGCTGTTCCGCGTCTGATGCTGCTCCGATGACTGGCGTTCCCGTCGCGCGGATCGTCGTCGCGAGCGCGAGTTCCGTGTCGAGACCGCCGCACAGCACCACGCCGAACCGCAGCGGCGTGTCCGCTCCCCTCCGGGCCGCGATTGCCCGATGCAGTGGACCGAGCGCGATCGCAACACCGACGGCAGTGCGGGCCCGGCCGAAACGTTCACCGAGACCGTCGTAGCGTCCACCCACGGCGAGCGGCATGGACTCTCCCTCGACGTACGCCTCGAACACCGCACCCGAGTAGTACGACCAGTCGCGAAGCACCCCGAAGTCGAGGTTGAGGGCCGTCCGCACGCCGTGGGCCTCGGCCAGCGCGAACGCGCGTTCCAGCCAATCGCACGAGCCAGAAGCGTTCGGCGCAACCTCACGAATGCGGTCCAGTACCTCCGTCCCCCCGCGAAGGGACGGCAGCTCGGCCAGCAGCGTTGATGCCGCGAGCGGGAGGTCAAGCCCTGACACCGCTCGGCGCCAGGCCACGAGGTTGCGTCCGGCAAGCGCGGCGGCGAGTACGCGCCGTGCATCCATTGGGACCTCGAGAGCCTCAAGCACCTCTCGACAGAGCTCGACGTCGCCGATCGACACGCGAACGTCATCCAGCCCTGCACGTCGAAGCGCGTGGACAAGCACCGCGACGACCTCGGCATCCGCCTCTGGTCCGGATGCTCCCACCAATTCGAAGCCCGCCTGGCGTTCCTCAACCGGCTCGGGGCGTCCGACTGGAGATGGACGGAATCGGCGCCCGGTGTAGCGAACGCGAATCGGGCCAGGGTGCGCGGCAAGGCGCGTGGCGACCAATCGGGCGACTGGAATGGTGAGGTCCGGCCTGAGGACCATGACCCGACCATGGTCGTCGAACAGACGAAAGCTCCGGCCGAGACCTCCCTCTTCCGCGCGGTCCATCACCTCGGCCAGTTCCAGAACCGGCGTGATGACTTCCCGGTAGCCAAAGCTGTCCATCGTGGCGCGAAGGTCGGCCTCGACGCCGCGGAGGGCGTCCGCTTCGGCGGGGAGGACGTCGCGTGCACCAGCGGGGAGCATTACGGCGGGGGCGTCAAGCTCGAGGTCGAGATCAGCCTCAGACACTGACGCGCTCGATCTTGGCTCCGATCGCCCGCAACCGTTCGTCAATCCGTTCGTAGCCACGGTCAACCTGGCGAATATTGCCAATGGTGCTAACGCCCTTCGCCGCAAGGGCGGCGATCAGCATCGCCATTCCAGCGCGAATGTCGGGACTCTCAAGGCGCGATGCGTAGAGCTGGCTGCGTCCGGACACGACGACGCGGTGTGGGTCACAGAGAATGATGCGAGCCCCCATTGCGACGAGTTTGTCGACGAAAAAGAGGCGGTTCTCGAACATCTTTTCGAAGATCATCACCTCGCCGTTGACCTGCGTTGCCACGGCAGTGGCGATGCTCGTGAGATCCGCCGGAAACGCTGGCCAGACGCCATCATCGATCTTTGGAATCGCGCCACCCTCGTCACTGACGACGCGCAGTTCTTGATCCGGTCCGACGTGGAGTTTGTCGCCGTCGACATCAACGCGGATGCCGAGACGTTCGAAGGTGAGGTTGATCATGCGCAGGTCAGCTGCCCGTACTGGAGCGATCGTCAGATCCGAGCCGGTCACCGCAGCAAGCCCGATGAACGACGCGACTTCGATGTGATCGGGCCCGATGCGAAACCGAGCACCGTGGAGCCGGTCGACGCCGTCGATAATCAGGCGGTTCGTCCCGACGCCATCGATTTTGGCGCCCAGAGTGATGAGGAACTCGGCCATATCCTGGACGTGCGGTTCGCAGGCAGCGTTCAGGATCGTCGTCCGCCCCGTAGCGAGAACAGCGGCGGCGAGCGCATTCTCCGTGGCCGTAACCGACGCTTCATCGAGGAAAATCTCGGTGCCGATCATCCCGTTGTGGTGCAACCGGTAGTCGCGACCCGTCTCGACGGTCACGCCCAGGGCACGGAAGGCGTGGAGGTGGGTGTCGATCCGGCGCCTGCCAATGAAATCCCCACCCGGGGCGGGAAGCTCTGCAACCCCGCATCGTGCGAGAAGCGGACCAGTCAGGAGCACAGAGGCCCGAATACGACTCGCAATTTCAGGGTCAACGCGCGGCCGGCGCACGTCCGCGGCGGTCAGCGAAATGGTGTGCGGGTCCTCATGGCGGATGGTGACGCCAAGTGAGTCCAGTAGCTCGAGCATGCTCCGAACATCCAGAATGGCGGGCACGTTTTCGAGCACGACCTCCTCTTCGGTGAGCAGGCATGCGGCAAGTATGGGGAGGGCCGCGTTCTTGTTGCCAGCAGGAACAATCGTCCCAGACAACGCGTGCCCGCCCTCGATCCTCAGGACGTCGCTCACTGCGCGTGACGCTATCAAGCTGGAACGCCCAGTGCGGGCACCCCAGGTCCTCTATCAAGCTGGAACGCCCAGTGCGGGCACCCCAGGTCCGCTATCCGCGGCCGATCAGAATCCTCGCGGCGGTCTGTCCGCTCGCGACCGCGCCCTCCAGCGACGGATGCGTTGTCACGTCTCCAGCAAGGAGGAGGTTTGCAATCGCGGTCCGGGGACCGGGGAGCTGCCTGCGTACCCCGGGCAGTACGCGGTACTGGGCGTGCGGATGATCCACAACTTCGATCAACTCCGCGTCACGGGACCACGAAAATCCCGGTGACCACTCCCCGACAAGGTCCCCCACCGCACGACCGAGGGCCGCATCATCCGGCCGTGCCGAGAGCCCCGTCGTGATGCTGGTCGCAAGGACCACATCCGAACTCCCCTGACGGGTGATGTTGCTGGTCTGACACATCAGGTCGATGTGCACATCGACCGCCACCGGTGCGCTGTTGAGGACCACTGCACGCCCATCGAAGAGCGGCCGGGCCAGGCGATAGGCGAGTGAAACCATGCTGGCTGACTCGGTGGGGATCCGGCTGGCGCTCGCCGGGTCCAGCGGCTTGAGGAGCCGCCCTGCCGCCTCAGCGCTGACGGCCAACACGACCCCGTCGGCACGCTGCACTTCCCCGCTCTCCAGCCGAACACCCTCGACGCGACCGCCCTCCTCGGACATCTCGAACCCGGCCATTGGAGCATCCAGCCGAATTGTCGCCCCGTCGCGCACGAGGGCCGATGCCAGCCACTGACTGATCTGCCCGAGACCATCGGTCGGAAGCAGCGCCGGACCACGCAACATCACCGCCATGAGGTACCGCAAATACCCCGCATCCGCCGCAAGATCCCGATCGAGGAAGATCCCGGCGAACAATGGCCGCAGCACCTCCTCCACCGCCCGGTCGGAGACACCACGTGACCGAAGATAGGCGTCGGTCGTGACGCCCTCCTCTTGGCCAGCCAAGTGCCGCTCTGGGGACCCCACGGCGACCTCTGCCAGCAGCCTCCCAAGGCGTGCCGCGTCCCCCACAGACAGCCCGCCGCGCTTCGGCGGAACACCGCCGAGGGTACGAATCGAAGCCCCTGACCGAAACTCCGCACCCCAAAACAATTCGCGGAGGTCGCTCCGCGGGATTCCGGCCCGGGCCGCCAAGCGACTCACGCGCCCGTACCCCCGAAACATCACCTGAAACCCGCGATCCACCGCGACCCCGTCGCGCAGTTCGCTTCGGGCACGACCGCCCACGGAGGAACCGCCCTCCAACACGACGACCGCACGGCCAGCGTCTCGGAGCGCGCGGGCGCACGCTAGCCCCGACAACCCACCTCCGACGACCACCACTGGCGCTTCTTCCACTGCCACCCTCCGAATCTACCAGCCACTCGCCGCCAACTCGCACGTTAACGAACACGAGGCCGCCCTGAGGCGACCCCGCATTCAAACTAATCCCGGCAGCGACCTACTCTCCCGCGGGGCTACCCCCGGAGTACCATCGGCGCAAAGAGGCTTAACTACTCTGTTCGGAATGGGAAGAGGTGTTTCCCTCTCGCTAAAGCCACCGGAAACTTGTAGGCGCACGTCCCACGCGAACGCGCGGGCGTACCCTCAAGACTGCATAGGGTGAGGTGTGTGAGTATTTGTATCAAGCCCTCGGAGCATTAGTACCGGTCAGCTACACGCGTCACCGCGCTTCCACTTCCGGCCTATCAACCAAGTAGTCTCCTTGGGCCCTTACCCTCTCAAGGAGGTGGGAGATCTCATCTTGGGGTTGGCTTCCCGCTTAGATGCTTTCAGCGGTTATCCAATCCAGACGTAGCTATCCAGCGGTGCCGTTGGCACGACAACTGGTACACCAGAGGTCTGTTCATCCCGGTCCTCTCGTACTAGGGACAACTCCCCGCAAATCTCCAGCGCCCACCGCAGATAGGGACCGAACTGTCTCGCGACGTTCTGAACCCAGCTCGCGTGCCGCTTTAATGGGCGAACAGCCCAACCCTTGGGACCAACTCCAGCCCCAGGATGCGACGAGCCGACATCGAGGTGCCAAACACTTCCGTCGATGTGAACTCTTGGGAAGTATAAGCCTGTTATCCCCGGAGTAC
>JAYTQG010000273.1:0-5814 GCA_043746815.1 Thermoleophilia bacterium
CAACAGCGTGGCCGTCTTGGATGCACTGACGCGCGGGGCAGCGGTCAGCGGCGTCAGCGTTGGATCCCCAGCACGAGCGGTGGCGGGATCGTCCGAGTAGGTCAGGGGAACGTTGGACCCTGAGACGGTGGCCTGATTGGAGAGCTCGTTGACACCTGCGGCAAGGGGCGTTCGGATGCGCACCACAAACGAGGCGTTTGCCGCCGCGCCTGCGGGTAGCGTCCCAAAGTTGATCCCGACTCGCGTCCCACCGGCGGTGCCAGCGGTGACGGAGCCGATGCTTGTCTGGACCGAACCCGCGACAAGATCAGTGTTCGGGTCGACGACATCTGAGAACACGAGGCTTCCTGCAGCTCGGGTACCGGAGTTTGCGACGGTGATGGCGTACTGGACGGTGTCGCCGGGGCTCGCGACCCCATCGTGATCCGCGTCGTTCAGGAGTGCGGCAGACTTCGTGATCGCCACGCGCGGTTCCGCGGCCAGTGGCGTGATCGTCGGATCCCCAGCCGACAGAGTTGCGGGGTCGTCACTGCGGGTGGACGGGAAGTTCGCGCCGGCCACGGTCGCCTGGTTCGCGATCTGATTCACCCCAAGCGGCAACGGCTGAATTGTGACCTCGATGCTCGCATCGGCCTGCTGCCCGCCAGGAATCGTGCCGAAATCAATCGAGAGCGGCCCACCGGCATTCGTAATGGTGCCTTGGCTGGTCCGCGCGGAGGCACCGATGACGGTCAGGTACTGGTCGAAGACATCGTTCAGTTTGACGGCGTCGGCCGCCTGGTTACCGGTGTTTCGGACCGACGTGCGGTAAACGAGGGTGTCACCGGGGCTCGCGACGCCATCACCATCGGCGTCAACCAGCAGGTTCACGGCTTTCGTGACGTGAACGTCCGGGCGGGCCGTGACCGCAAGCACGGTTGGATCTCCGCCGGCGGGCGATGACGGGTCGTCAGTCGGTGTGCCGGGGACGTTCGAGCCCGCGACAACGCCCTGGTTACGTACGGTCAGTACGCCAGCGGGAAGCGGATTCACGATTCGAGCCTTGTAGCTAACGTCGACGGATGCGCCCCCGGCGAGCGTGCCGATCGCAACGTCAACCCCGGTGTCGCCCGCACCGTTGCCGGTGGTCACCGTCCCGAGGCCCGTCCGAACCGAACCGGAGATCAACCCGGCATTCGGGTCAGGACTGTCGGCATATGTCAGCCCAGCGGCGTTCTGGTTTCCAGAGTTCGTGATGGTCACCTGATAGAGCACGGTGTCACCAGGGCTTGGCACACCATCGCCGTCCGCGTCCGCCAGTAGCGAGGCCGCCTTTGTCGCGTTTACGACTGGTGCGGAGGCCACGGGCACAACGGTCGGGTCGTCGGTTTCCTTGGTGTCAGGGTCATCGGTACCGACGGCAGGCAGCTCGCTGGAGCGGACGATTGCCTGGTTCGTGATGCTTGTCGTCCCGGCGGGGAGCGGCGAGGCGATGGTGACCTCAAAGGTCACGCTGACACTCGTCCGCCCGGGAAGGTCTCCGATGTCCACGCCGACGACCGCGTCGCCGCCAGCGTTGCCAGCGTCAACGGTTCCCGCGCTTGCGCGCACGGTTCCGACGCTGAGCGGCGCGTTCGGGTCCGGCACATCGTCAAGACGCACCCCGGTCGCGGCCGCGTTGCCAACATTGTCGACCGTCATCTCATAGAGGAGCGTGTCACCGGGACTCGCCACACCATCCTTGTCAGCGTCCACAAGCAGGGTGGCCCGCTTAGCAGCAACAATCCGTGGGGCAGCAACGACCTCGGTTACTGTCGGGTCACCTGGGTCCTTCGTTTCCGGATCATCCGAGGCGACGCCGGGGAAGTTGGCTCCGGTGATCTTCGCCTGGTTCGCAACGCTTCGCACACCAGCGGGCAGGGGATCGGCGATCCGCACCTCAAAGCTGACATCTGCTGCCGCGCCTGCCGGGATCTTCTGAAGGTCAACGACGACGTTCGGGTCGCCAGTGTTGCTTCCCGTGGTGATCGTCCCCTGACTGGTCGTGAGGGATCCTGAAACGATCTGGAGGTTGCGGTCGATGGGGTCACTGAGGACGACCGACGCCGCAGTCTGGTTACCGGAATTTGAAACGTGGATGTAGTAGCCAAGGGTGTCACCGGGACTTGGGACACCATCGCCGTCAAGATCGTTCACGAGCTTCACGGCCTTCGTCGCGCTGATCGCGGGCGCGGACGCCAGTGGCGTCACCGTTGGGTCACCGACGGGCTTCGTGTCGGGATCGTCCGTTCCGATCGATGCAACGTTCGTACCGGTGACCTTGCCCTGATTCGAAACCGACGTCACAAACGCTGGCAATGAGACGGAGATCAGCGCCTTGAAGCTCACTGTCGCTGAGGTTCCGGCGGGAATCGTCCCGAGCGTGACGCCAACGGACGTCTGGCCAGCGACGTTCCCAGACGTCACTGTCCCGGTGCTGGTCTCGACGGTTCCGACGACAAGCGGGGCGTTCGGGTCGGGGACATCCGAGAACGCGATCCCCGTTGCGGGTCCGTTGCCCGTATTGGTCATCACAATGACATAGACGAGGGTGTCGCCGGGGCTCGCAACGCCGTTGCCGTCGGCATCGTTCGCGAGCTTCGTGTACTTCACCGCTGAGATGGCTGGCTTCGCAGTGATCGGCGTCACCGTCGGGTCCCCCACTTTCGGTGTGCTCGGATCATCCGAGGTCGTCGCGGGGAAGTTCTTCCCGCTGACGCCGCCCTGGTTGGAGATCGCGCTGACACCTGCGGGTAGCGCACCGGCCGCCACGATCTGGGCTCGAAAACTGACCGTTCGCGAACTCTTCGCGGCGATATTGCCGAAGCTGACCTTCACGGTGGTGTCGCCGGGGTTCATCCCCGACGCAATCGTTCCTGTGCTGGCAACAACGCTGCCGACGACGAGCGGGGAGTTGACATCGGGCGTGTCGACAAGGGTGACACTGGCGGCATCCGTGTTGCCGCTGTTCGTGGTGGTGAGGACGTATTCCAGGGTGTCGCCGGGGCTCGGGACTCCATCCCCGTTCGCGTCAACTGCCAGTTTCACGGTCTTTGTGAGGCTGATCGTCGGGGCGGAAGTGATCGACGTCGAAGTGGGGTCGCCGACCTTCGGGGTACTTGGGTCATCCGAAACGGCGCTTGGGAAGTTCGTTCCAGAGACGGCAGCCTGGTTTGAAACCTGGGTCAGACCACTCGGAACGCTCGCGGGAATCAACACGTCAAACGTGGTCACGACCGAGGAGCCGCTCGCGAGCGAACCGAGGGCGATCTTCACGCTGCTGTCGCCAGCGGTGTTTCCGGAGGTGATCGTGCCGGGCGAGACCACCGAGCCAACCTTCAACGGCGTGTTCGGATCGGGCGAGTCAGCAAACACAACATTCGACGCCGTCTGATTCCCTGTATTGATCGTTGTCAGGGTGTATCGGAGTGTGTCTCCGGGGCTTGGGACACCATCGCCGTCCGCGTCAATTTGAAGGGCGAACTTCTTCGCTACTGAGACAACCGGTTTTGACGCAACAGAGGTGACCGTCGGGTCGGCGAGCGCGCCGGTGCTTGGATCGTCGGTGGCGACCGCGGGAATCTCAGTGCTCTTGACGGTTCCCTGGTTCGATACGGCGGTGGTCCCCGCGGGCAGTCCCGCGGCGATGGTGACCTTGAAGGTGACAGTTGCCGACGCGCCTGGATTGATCGTCCCAACGGCAACGTCGACCGGCGCAGTTGGCGTCCCGCTGAGGGCACCTTGACTGAACGTCACCGGGGGCACGAGGGTGGTATTCGCATCCGGCGTGTCCACGAACCGCACTGCGGTGGCGGCCTGGTTACCGCTGTTTGCGATCTGGACGGTGTAGGTCAGCGTGTCGCCTGGACTGGGTCCATCCCCGCCGGGGTCCGTCGTCAGGGCAACCGCCTTGGTCGCCGCCAGCTTCGGTGCGGCAACGATCGTCGAGGTCACCGGCGGGGTGGTTGTCGTAAACGGCTGCCCGGCGGTCTGCCCGAGATAGTCGACCTGCGCCTTGTTGACGATGTTGGTGCCGTTGGTTGTCCCGAGCGGCACGCGCACACGAAAGGTCACCGTCACGGTTGCATTGGTGATAAGCGTTCCGCCAAGGGTCGCGGTCGCACCCGTCCCAACCCGGAAAACCACCTTGTTCCCCGGCCCGAACTCGGCTTGGTCGTTGCCCGCCGTGTCGCTCATCGCCGCACCCGCGATTTTCAGACTGTTCGGTTCGTAGACGGCACCCGTCGGGATGGCATCGGTCAGCACCGACTGGATCGCGGGGTCGTTGCCCGTGTTGCCGACGACGATTGTGTACTCAAGAAGGTCGTTCGGTTCGACGACACCGCCGTTGAGGTCTTTAACGGTCTTCGCGAAGTTAGGGTCGATCGTTGGCGCGAAGAGCTGCGTCGCTAAGGTCACGACGCCTGGCAGGTAGACGTCACCCGCGGTGGAGAGCGTGATCGAGGCCGTCGTCGCGCTGTTCGGGAGAGCGCCTGTGACATCGATGAGGTCTGCGTCATAGCCGAGCGTGTTGGTGTCCTTGGGGTTCCGCGAATTGACGTTCGCCCCGAGGATCGAAATGCTGGAGTTAAAGGTATTGCTCAGTGGATTGCTGGCATCCACCACATTCGTCGACTTTGCCCCAGAGGCGATGTTCAGCTGATCCCCCACGCCGCCACGGTCACCCTCGTAGGCGACGACGCCAAGCTTGGTGTTCACGGGTCCCGTGGGTGGCGTAAGGAATCCGCCGACGGGGATCACCACGGACGTACCCGACACCGTCTGAAAACCGTCATAGACGACGAGGTTTCGCAGCACATCAGCGGGGTTCTGATAGACGACGACCAAGGACCACCCGGCGTACCGGTCGGCGCCGGTTCCGGCCTGGACGTTGCCCACGGTGTAGGTACCCCCACCTGCCGCAGTCACCTGAGTAGTCACATCCGCGAAGCCCTGGTATTTCGCTCCGGTCGTACCGCCCACTGCCACGTCGTTCGTGTCAACCACCGACGCGATGACGGTGGAATACGCCGGCGCCCCAGGGGCCTTGAAGCTCACTCGGTCGCGAAGTGCCGCGTTGGCGGCCGCCGTCGGAACCGGGCCGGGAACCGCGGGCGTCGTGCCCGCCGTCGTGTCCGCTCCCCAATAGAGGCCCGCGAACTTGACCGTCGCCCCAGAGGGAACGACGAGGGTGGCGCTACTGGAGTTGAAGGTCGTCGCATCGGTGTCGGTATCGATGTATGTCATCCGGAATGCGTTGTTACTGAGCTGATTGTTTGCCGCCGCAGGGTTGGCCGCGTTCAGCGTCGGGGTGCACTGCGGGTCGAGCGTTGAACACGTCTCCAACGTGTTCGCAGCCATCGTGATGTCGCCAGCAACGTTCCCACTGAACCGTGGGGTAAACGCACGAACGCCGAGCGCCGACGAGGCCCCCAAGGCGATGAACACGCCGGTCGCAAGCGCCGTCGCGATACGAAAACGTCGATGATGCGGCAAAACAGCTCCCCGTCGGATGTGCTACGCCCAACCCCGAAGGCGCACACGTTTCGGGCACCCATTCGGCGGTTCGTCGCGCCAACTTGAGGGCCGCGGTCTCGCGAGAACATTCGCCCCGCGATACCTCTCAAAACGCCGCGATTGGGGTCCATCGCAACCTTCAGCCTTCTTCATCCACACGCAAGGGTCTACACTCGGACTTAGCGATCGACCCCGTTCGTGAAACCGGAATTATGTGTCCGGCCGTAGTCTTCACCAACGGGACTCCGGAGTCAGTGCCTCGGCGCGATGCCCTGGTAC
>JAYTQG010000274.1:0-2653 GCA_043746815.1 Thermoleophilia bacterium
CCCCTTTTTGATTGCGTCGGCGCGCAAACGACCGACCACGTCGGGCGCCAACTCGCTCTGAAACCACCAACCACGGCCCAAGCCGTGGAATCAATCATCTCGGGGGTGCCCCGCCGGCGGTGATTCCGGTGAACTTTTCCGCGTCAGCCCGCACCTGAGCAAGGCTTGGCGGGTCCAACGCGAGCAGTTCCGGAACGCTGACCGCAACCATGTTGCGTTTGTGTAGTTCCGGGAGGAGGCGGTTTAGCGCTTTGAGCGTTTGGCCACGGTTTTCGTGAAACAGGATGATCTCTCCAGGGCGCAGCGCGTTTTTCCCTGTGGCAAGGATCGACTCCCAGTTCGCGCCAAGCGCATCACGACTATCGGTACTCCACAGAACCTCAAGCATGCCTTCGGAGGTCGCGATGTGGTCAATCGCAGCATTTCGTCCACCGTATGGAGGGCGGAATAGACGCACCGGTCGTCCGGCGGCGGCCGACGCGGCGAGGCGGGTTCGGTCCATTTCGCTGGTGATCGTCGCGATCGGCAGGTTCGGCAGGTACGGGTGGGTCCAAGTGTGGTCGGCGACCGCGCCGATGGCGGCTTCCTGACGGGGCAGTGTCGGCCAGTTCGCGAGATTGCGCCCAACAACGAAGAATGTGGCTCTCGCCTGTGCCTTCTTCAGGGCTGCGAGTGCAGTTGTCGTGTACGGCCCGGGGCCGTCGTCGAACGTTAAGGCCACGAAGTTTCCACGCCCCCCAGCGCGGTAGATCGGGAGGCCGAACTTCACGAGACGGTCGATGGCCGCCTCCTGCTCCGCGAGCGTCGGAAGCCCCCCAACGGGAGAACGGGCAGGGGGCGACGACGCTGGCCGAGGAGCGCCCGGCGTGCGTTTCGCCACCGCCGATGGACGGGACGTGGTGCCGCGAGTCAAGGCACCGATGCCGAGGCCAATGCCTCCGAGCGTCAGAATCGCTGCCGCACCGGCAACCTGGCGCTGTCGGCGCAGGCGTCGCTTTCGTGCGGCTCGGTCGGGGCGAGTCGTGGGCACCGTCAGCTACCTCGCTGGCGTCCGGGTCCAGTACTGTGCGGAGCGACCCAGAACTCCGCGCATCCGGCAACCCGTCGGACGGTGTTCGCAGGTCGAATCGTCATCTGTATGCCTTTGTCGACTGGCATGAATGTGCTCCGCGCAGCATGGCACGCGGCCGCGGAGGGAGCCCGCCCAGTGCGCGATGATTGATGCATGAGCTTCGGCATCCTCGCCCTTCTCGTGCTGGCTGGGCTCATGGGGCCGATCCTTGGATCCTCCCGCCGATTCGGCTTGCCGGTGGTCGTCGGCGAGGTCCTCGCGGGCGTGATCGTCGGCACAACTGGTTTCGGATGGATCAACGCGAGTCAGCCGACGGTCGCGCTTCTGGGGGACATTGGCTTCGCGATGTTGATGTTGTCGGCCGGGATGCACATACCCGTGCGCACTCCAGGTCTCGTGAAACTGCTTCCGCGTTCGCTGGTCGCCGTCGTCATCAACGCCTGCCTGGCCGTTCCCTGCGGCGTGCTCGCAGCTCACCTCAGCGGGGGCGGCCATACGGCGATCTACGTTCTGCTTCTTTCGGGTGGGTCTGCGGCGATTGTACTTCCAGCGCTCCAAGAGACCGGGCTCCTCGATTCGGCACGCGTGCTACCCCTGATCATTCAGATCGCTCTCGCCGACGTCGCCGCAATCGTCGCGGTGCCACTTGTGTTGCAGCCGTCGCGTGCGGGACACGCAGCCTTGGCGAGTGCGCTGGTCACCGCATGCGCCGTCGCAGTGTTCACGCTTGCCCGCCACCTCGACCGCACCAGGCCGGTGACTGCGCTCCGCTCGTTGTCAGCCGAACGGTCCTGGGCGCTCGATTTGCGGGTCGCGCTGCTGGTCCTCTTCGCGCTCTGCTGGATCGCGCTTCGGGGCGGGACAAGCATCCTCGTCGCAGGATTCTCCGTTGGACTGGTGGTCGGAGCGCTCGGCGGACCCGAACGCCTCTCGACGCAGGTCACCGGAATCGGCCAAGGATTCTTCATTCCGGTGTTTTTTGTTGTGCTCGGGGCGCGGATCGACCTCCATGCGCTCATCAGAACGCCGTCGCTCTTCACGCTCGTTGCCATTTTGGTGGCCGCAAACGTCGCGGTCCATGTCGTTGGATCGCTGATACTGCGCCAGACCTCGACGAGTGGCCTAGTGGCGACGGCGCAGCTTGGTCTCCCTGCCGCGGTCGCGGCCCTTGGTATGCGCGTCGGGGTTCTGGATACGGGACGAGCCGCGGCAATCGTCGCTGCAGGACTCTGCTCACTGCCAATTGCATCGCTTGGGACTCGGCGCCTGGTCACCCTGACCGCGTCGACAGCCGGCCAGCGAGATCGGTCCTGATGTGACCAAGTTCCTGCTCGCCTATGACGGATCACCAGGCGCGAAGCGAGCGTTGGTTCGGACGGCCTCCTTGGCTGTCCCAGGTGACGAGGTCACGATCCTCAGTGTGGTCCCGGCAATCGTTCAAGCCTTTGCTCGGAACGCTGAGGACCGCGCGGCGAATATCGCGAGACGTGAGGAGCAGGCCGCCGATGCCCGAAGGACGCTATTTCTGGACGGCGTGCCGTCCACCACCCGGGTCGCCGAGGGAGATCCCGCCGTGAAGAT
>JAYTQG010000275.1:0-5786 GCA_043746815.1 Thermoleophilia bacterium
AGGAGTTCCTGGATACGCTCGGGGGCCGCTCCGCCGGGCTGAAGTCGGGTTGCAAGGCAAGCCGCAGGGTCCAACGCACTCGCCAGGGCCTCGGCTCGGATTACCGGGCGCTCTCCGATCGCAGCCGCGCAGGCGTCGGCGAGGCGCTCCGGTGTGAGGGCGGAGATCGGGAGCTGCTCGTCGACGAGATCACGCACGGCCCGGCCGACTGCCGTGTGGGCCGAGCGATAGTCCAAGCCGCACTCACTCGCCAGGAGGTCGGCCACGTCGGCCGCGGTCACAAAGCCCTCGAATGCTGGGCGTGCGGCGGCCTGGGTGTCGAACGTGAGGCCCGCCGTAACGGCCGCGGTAAGGGATGCATTGGCCGTGGCCTCCTCCAGCATTCGCGGAATCAGACCGTTCAACACATGGAAGTGATCTGTCCGGGCTGAGCCGGTGTGGAGCGCGGTCAGAATCGTCGTGAGATCCCCCGCGGCGGTCGCCGCTCCCGCCCGGATGATCGGGAGGGCATACGGATTGCGCTTTTGGGGCATCAGGGCGCTTGTCCGGCTGTGCCCCTCTGCCAACTCCACCACGCCGAACTCCTGGCTCGCCAGAATTTCGAGGTCCTGCGCGAATTGGCTGGCATGCGCCGCTTGCGTCGCGACAGCTGCGGCGAGCTCAACAAATGCATCCGTCTGCCAAGCAGCGTCTCGCGCGTGCGTGACGATTCCGTCAGCGCCAAGGAGGTCCGCCAGGCGAGCCCGGTCGAGCGGCCATCTGGACCCGGCACTCCCACCAGCACCCGCGACGCTCTGATTCAGTCGCGCATGGGCGGCCCGCAGGCGCTCCGCGTCGCGAAGTACGGGTGCCGCAACACCCAGGAGGAGGTGGCCAATCGTCGTTGGCTGGGCGGGTACGAGGTAGGTGTAGTCCGCGGTGAGGTCGTTCGCGTGCCGGTCTGCCCGGTCGCAGAGCGCGTCGGCGAACGCCACCAGGTGGTGATGCAGGGCGAGGGCACCCTCCGCTGCGACCAAGCGAAGCCCGACGCGGAAGGCCTCGCGGCGCGGGCGCCCTGCGGACAGCCAACCAGCTGCACTGGCTCCGACCCGCGCACGAAGTTCGTGTTCGCGGGCGTTGAAGGCGTCGCCCACCTGGGGGTCCCAGGGAAAGTCTGCGGGCGAAACTGCGTCCAGTTCGAGGAGCCCGCCCAGAAGTGTCCGTGCCGTCTCCGGGTCGATCGAACCGCTCTCCGCGAGCACAATGGCGTGTGCCAGATCGGCTCGCGAGAGGCCATCTGCGAGCCCGGGACCATGGGCACTCTCCGCCGCGAATCCTGCTCGGACAAGCTCAGGTGATGGTCCGCCGGTCAGTCGGCCGCCGTGGCCCAGATAGTCATTTCCCACGGTGGGGCAGGCTAGCCTAGAATCCGTGGGAACGTATCGGCGATATCCCGAGGTTGGCTGACATGAAGCGACTCCCCATCTGGATGGTGTTGACCCTCGCGGTGCTTTCGGCGCTGCTCTTGTGGGTCGGCGTCAACGAGCGCCACGAGATCGGGTATCTCCCGCTCATTCTCGGGGCGGTCTGGACGCTCTTCACGCTGAAGTCCGCCAAGGATGTCTTCGCCGACGAGTAGGCCGCGGGACGTGGGTCGGCCTTAAGGTTCGGGCCCACCGGGACGACAGGGAATGTATGCACATTCACCGTCTCGTCATACGTCGGCAAGCACACGTTGACCACCAGGAACTCGTCGCCATTGTCATGTTCGTCATTGGAATTGTCATCACGGCGGCGGCATCCATGCGGGAACTTCTCGCCTGAACCCCGGCGCTAGAAGATCCGGTACGACTGCTTGCTTAGGGTGAAGCCGCGGCCAGCGGGGTTCCGGCAAGTGACCCCTGTGGTTCGGGAGGTGCAGGTGATCCGGCCGACCTGGATGCTTGCCCCGTAGCGCAGAATGCGGTCCCGGTTCAGCACCGTATCGCTGGCACAGACAACGCTGGCTCGCCCGCGCGTCTGGACTTCGAGGCCTCCGCCGTAGTCGAACTCGCACGTTTTCGGGCGGGCGGGCGTCGGCCAGGAGTGCGCTGAGATATCGCAGCGAACGTAGCCGCTGGAGGCGGTTTCGCCGCCGCAGCCGATGTTGTTCGACGGCGTCCGGAACATCACCAGTTGCCCCTGCGCGGCCGCTGGAACCAGGGCACAGAGGCTAAGCGCGAATGCGGCGCCGAATCGCTGGTAGGGCCGCCTGATGTTTCGAGGCACGGGGATTCCTTCAGTCGGGGGGAAACGCCGATGTCGGAAATCCTAGTTCACCGGCGCCAATCTCGCCCTGCTCGCCCAGGGGCCACCCCGGACCACCTCCCGGTTCAAGCGTAGGGGGGATGTTGTGTCGCGGTGCGTGATGAATGTGCCAGCTATGTGGCGAAGAGGCGCAGTTCCGGTTCTCGCTCGCGGCGGAGCTCCGCGAGGCTGACTTCCACCACGGCGATTCCGCGGGATTCGGCGAGGACTCGGGCCTGCGGTTTGACGGACTCCGCGGCCAGGACGCCTTGGCAATTGGGCATCGTGGGATCGCGACGAATGCGCTCGAGGTAGCGCGTGAGTTGCTCCACCGCGTCGATCGTGCCGATGCGTTTCACCTCGACGGCGACCCACCCACCGGCACCGTCCTTGCACATGAGGTCGACCGGGCCGATATCGGTCGGCCACTCGCGCCGGACCAGGCGCAGTCCTTCGCCACAGTGGGCGGGTGCGGCCGCAAGGGCCTCTTGGAGGTCCCGCTCCACGCCATCTTTTTCGAGGCCAGCCGCCTCGCCCATGTCGTGAACGACGTCGGAGATGATCTTCTCGATGCGGATCTCGATGCGTTCTTCTTTGGCGCCGCTGCCCTTGGCGACGACGATCTTCTCGGGCGTCTCTTCGATACGGGTCGGCGGCGTCATCCAGTTTTGAGGCTTGAAGCCTCCCGTGTCGGCGTGGACCAGCACCGAGCCATCTGCCTTCAGCATCAACAGGCGGAGCGCCATCGGCAGTACCGCCGAGACGCGTCCCGAGTAGATGACCTCGCACCGTGCCACAACAAGACGCATGTTTGCGATGCTACCTGCCCCACCACGAAGGACGTTCCGTGGCGATCAATCCGACCCACCGAATTCGCATTGAATACTGCGTTCCCTGAGGCGCGGCACCCAACGCTGCCGGTCTGGTGGCGCGACTGCTTCACGAATTTGGCCCGGTGCTCTCCTCGGTCGAGGTGGTCGCTGGCACCGGTGGCGTATTTGACGTCGACGTCGACGGCGATCGCGTCTTTGAAAAGCGCATGATCGGCCGCTACCCGAGTCCCGATGATGTTCTGCCCCTGATCGAACCGCTGATCGGTGGCTGAGCCCGCAAGCATCACCGTCCAGGGGAGCGCAACGCTCGAGGTCGCTCCGGACGTTGCCACGATCGAACTCACCGTGGAGTGTCAGGCTGACACAGCGGGCGACGCCCTCACTGACCTTTCCCCGCGCTCCACCGCTTGCGACGCGATGCTCGACTCTGCGGCAGACGTTGTGCGCCGCCGCATCACGCGAGTCTTGTCGGCTCAGCCGGTCACTCACTACGACCCGCAGACGGGCGAGCAGGTTCGTCGGGGGTATCTCGCAACGCGGACACTGCGACTGGAGCTCATCCCTGGGCCCGGCGCGGAGGCCCTCCTTCGTGATCTCGTCCACCTGGATGGGGCGGCGCTCGCCGGACCGTGGTGGAGTGTCGACCCTGACAACCCTGCACACGACCTCGCAAGGACCGCTGCCGCGTCCGACGCAGGGCGGCGCGCCGCGGCGTACGCAACGGGCTTGGGTATCGGGGTTGGTGGCCCTCAGTGGGTAAGCGAGCTTGCCGCTCCGACCGGTCCGACCCCCTACCCGGTAGCTGAGGCGAGGTTCGCGCGGGCAGCTGGCAGCGGGGCCGAGGAGCCGGTCTCCTTTGCAACCGCGACCGTCACCGTGACCGCCAGCGTCACTGTCTGCTTTGCAGCCCTAACAGTCTGACCGAACCCACTCGGGCCCGGCCAGACCGCAACGAGCTACGAGCTACGAGCAGCCTGAGGTGCTCCCGCAGTTCATGCACTTGTAACAGGTGCCCGAGCGAACCATCGTCCAGCCGCAGGAGCTGCAGATTGCACCGTCTGCCTGCATCTTGAAGGTGAACGCGCCACCCTTACTTGGAGGAATCGGAAGCTCGGTCTGTCCGGGTGTCCGTTCGAGGGTCACCGTGCTTGCAGACACCTCAGCAACCTCGGTTCCAGCGACTTGCGCGCGCAGATCCTCCGTGATGATGCCGATCTGACGTTTCTCGTCCTCGGAGAGAAATTGCGACGAGAGCCAGCGGACGACGTAGTCCACGATCGACTTCGCCATTGGGATCTCGGGGTTCGTCGTGAATCCCGAGGGCTCAAACCGGACGTGACTGAGCTTGTCGGCCAGTGTCTGCAGCGGAACGCCGTACTGAAGCGCCAACGACATGCAAATGGCGACCGAGTCGACCAGCCCGGAGACCGTTGACCCCTGCTTGGCCATCCGCATGAAGACCTCGCCGGGGCTGCCATCTTCGTACTTGCCGACGGTGATGTAGCCATCGTGGTCGGCGATCGAGAAGTGGTGCGTGATCGCCTCGCGGGTGTCGGGCATGCGGTGGCGGATTGGACGCGCAGGCGTCGCCGCAGTTTGGGTAGCGACGGTGTCGCCCTTGCCGGTTGAGAGCGGCTGCGTCCGCTTTGATCCGTCGCGGTAAATCGCGAGGGACTTGACGCCCTCTTTCCAGGCCAGCATGTAGGCAGCGGAAATGTCCTCGGGCGTCGCGTCGTTTGGCATGTTGACGGTCTTTGAGATCGCCCCGGAGATGAAGGGCTGAACGGCACCCATCATCTTGATGTGGCCGCGGTAGTGGATGGTTCGGCTTCCATTCGCCGGTGGGAACGCACAGTCGAATACCGGAAGGTGCGTGTCCTTCAGGCCGGGAGCACCCTCGATTGTTTCGTGCTCGTCGATGTGGGCCATGATCTTCTTGACCTCATCGGCGTCGTAGCCGAGCTTGGTCAATGCGGCAGGAACCGTCTGGTTGACGATCTTCATCACGCCGCCGCCGACGAGTTTCTTGTACTTGATGAGTGCGATGTCTGGCTCGACACCGGTGGTGTCGCAGTCCATCATGAATCCGATCGTTCCCGTCGGCGCAAGCACCGTTGCCTGGCTATTGCGGTATCCGAAGACCTCGCCGCGCTCGGCGGCCGTTGCCCAGGCGACGCGCGCGGCGTCGAGCAGCGGCTGATCGCGAACGACATCGTCGGAGATCTTGTCGGCGGCACGCTGGTGCATCCGAATGACGCCCTTCATCGCGTCGGCGTTCGGCGCGTAGCCCTCGAAGGCTCCCATCCGCTCTGCAAGGCGGGTTGACTGCTCGTAGGCTCGTCCCGTCATGAGGGCGGTGATCGCGGCTGCGTAGCTGCGTCCCTGGTCCGAGTCGTACGGAAGCCCGTGCGACATGAGCAGCGCGCCGAGATTGGCATAGCCAAGTCCCAGCTGGCGGTAACGACGGGCGTTCTTGCCGATCTGTTCGGTGGGGTAGCCGGAGCGGGCAACGACGATGTCCATCGCGGTGATCGCGATATCGATCGCCTGGCGCATGTCATCAATCAGCATGACGCCGTTGTCGTCAACAAACTTCATAAGGTTCAACGACGCCAGGTTGCACGCCGAGTCGTCCAGGTGCATGTACTCGCTGCACGGGTTCGACGCGTTGATCCGCCCCGAGACCGG